>NZ_JBHUSG010000038.1:0-107962 GCF_042673745.1 Kitasatospora sp. NPDC057015 | reverse complement strand
GGGGAGAACCCGGTCGGCCGCTGCCGTTGCCGTCGCCGCCCGGCGGAGCGGACGCCGTCCCCGCGTCCGCTCCGCCGCCGCGCGGCGTCAGAAGTCCGTGACGCCCTTGCCGGACAGGAAGGCGATCGGGTTGATCACCGCGCCGTAGTGGTTGCTGGAGCGGATCTCGAAGTGCAGGTGCGGCCCGGTGGAGTTGCCGGTGTTGCCGGAGGCGCCGATCCGCTCCCCGGCCGTCACGTGGTCGCCCGCGCTGACGTCGAGCTCCGACATGTGGGCGTACTGGGCGAAGTGGCCGTCCGTCAGCTTCAGGACGACCTCCTTGCCGTACGCGCCGTCCCAGCCGGACGAGACCACGCGGCCCTCGCCGACCGCGAGCAGCGGGGTGCCCGGGTCCACCGCGAAGTCCACGCCGGTGTGGTAGCCGGCCGCGTACTCGGGGTTGGCCACGCCGTACGGGTTGCTGGTCGGCGCGTTGGGCACGGGCGCGGACCAGGCCGGTGCCGGTGCGGGGGCCGGCGCGGGTTCGGGGGCGGGCGCCGGCTCCGGTGCGGGCGCGGGTGCGGGCACCGGGACGGGGACGGGCGCCGCGAGGTTGGCGGCGACCGCGACCGAGTCGTGGGCGGGGGTGTGCTTCACCTGGTACGCGCTCGGCCCGGCGATCTGGACCAGGCCGGCGGCCGGTGCCTCGCCGTGCGGGGCGGTGAAGGCGGAGCTGCCCGGGGTGGTGGGTATGACCGTCTGGGCGGACGCGTTCGCGGGCACCCCGGCGACCAGGACGCCGGACACTATCACCGCGGCCGCGCCGGCCGCGGTGGCGGCCCGGACGCGGGTGCGGGGCAGGGCCAGGTGCGGCGCGGCCAGCGCGCGCAGCGGGGCGACGTGGGCGCGGGCGGCCTGGCCGAGGCGGGGCTGCCAGGCAGCCGCGTGGGTGGCCGCGGTGGCGGCGAGGCGGCGCAGGGCCGCCCCCGGGTTCGGGATGTCGGACATCGGGAAGCTCAACCTCACGGGGCGTACGGGGACAGCACTGAGCCCGGTAGGGCGTGCAGAGCGGGGACCACTCAGGTGTAAACCGTTACCGAGTGGAGTCCCAAACGGTGTGACGTACTACGGCGTGTAGTCACGGTGAGGTCCGAACTTCAGGCTGTCGGAGTAACGATCGGCCGATTTGATCATGGTCTGATGGTCCGAGCGCTGCCTCGTGGGTCCTCCCGGGGCGTCGGGCGGGGGCGCGGCCGGCTCTCCTACCGCCCCTAGTAGTGGCGCCCGGCCTGTGACCATCGCCACCGGCGCCCCCGCCCCGGGTGTGCCGTGGCTCACCGTCAGGGCCCGCCCGCCCCGCCGTCCGACGGCTGCGATCGTGAGCCCGGTCACGCCCGGGGCGGAGCCGCTCGCCACGGGGAGGCGTCCGGCAGTGCGGGGAGGCGTCCGGCGGCGCCGGCGCGCCCCGCCGGGCGGGCGGTCGCCGGCGGGGCCCCCTGGTACGGGTGGCGCCCCACGGGTCGCGGGGGGCCGACGGGAAGCCGCACGGGACGGTCCGGTCGTACTCGCGCCATTCGCCACGCTGACCCGACCGGCGTTCTGAGCGACCATCGACGTATGGATGTCAACCAGAACGACGAAGCCCCGGCCGGCACCGCCCCGGGGCCCAGCGTCAAGGAGCGCCGGTTCGCGGCCCTGCGGGGGTGCGAGCGGCTGCTCTCGGGCACCCGGCCGCAGACCATGAGGGAGCGCCTGGCCGCCCTGACGGCGGAGGCGGACCTGGTCCACGACCTCGACCAGCAGCCCGACTTCTACGGCGACGGGGTGGTGCGGGCGCTGGAGGAGCGGGTGGCCGGCCTGCTCGGCGCCGAGGACGCGGCCTTCTTCCCGACCGGCACCATGGCGCAGCAGGTCGCCCTGCGGATCTGGTCCGAGCGGCGCGGCGAGCGCAACGTCGCGCTGCACCCGCTGGCCCACCCCGAGGTGCACGAGCGCCGCGCCTACGCCACGCTCGGCGGCCTGCACAGCGTGTGGCCGACCACCGCGCCGCGCATCCCGACCCCGCGGGAGCTGCGTGACTTCGACGAGTCGTACGCCGTCCTGACCCTGGAACTCCCGCTGCGGGACGCCGGGTTCGTCCTGCCGACCTGGGAGGAGCTGACCGCGACGGTGGCGGCCGAGAGCGCGCCGGTGCACTTCGACGGCGCGCGGCTGTGGGAGTCCACCGTCCACCTCGGTCACTCGCTGCCGGAGATCGCCGCCCTGGCCGACTCGGTCTACGTCTCCTTCTACAAGACGCTCGGGGGCGTCAGCGGGGCCGCGCTCACCGGGGACCGCGAGTTCGTCGGGGCGGCCAAGGCCTGGCGCCACCGCTACGGCGGTCAGCTCTTCCAGCAGTGGCCGGCCGCGCTGTCCGCGCTGGCCGGTCTGGAGCGTGAACTCCCGCTCCTGGAGTCGTATGTGACGCACGCGAAGGTCGTCGCGGCGGCGCTGGCGGACGCCCTGGCGGCCGTGCCGGGCGCCCGGGTGTTCCCCGAGCCGCCGCACACCCACCAGTTCCAGCTCTGGCTGCCGTACCCCGCCCGCGTCCTGGACGAGGCGGGCATCCGGCTCGCCGAGGAGGCCGGAACCGGGCTGTTCGGCGGCTGGCGGGACTCGGCCCTGCCGGGGCTGGCGCTGACCGAGGTGACGGTCGCCGGGCCGGCGCTGGAGTGGACGGCCAAGGACGTCGCGGCGGGCGTGGAGGCCCTGCTCGCCCTGCTCTGACCCGGCCGGGCCCGGGCGGGCGCCCCGGTGGGGAAAAACGTCCGGCCCGGCTCCGCACGCAGGGTGCGGAGCCGGGCCGGACGGTCTGTCAGTGCCGGTTCGTCAGACGATCCGACTGCTCGGCCGAGTGATCAGCCGAACGGCTCGGTCAGTTGTCGACCGGGCGGACGCGGATCCAGGTCTCGAGGTAGTTCGAGGACTCGTTCTCGATCTCGATGCTGGTGCCGGTCTTGGGGACGATGACGCTGCTGTACGGGTTGGCGGCGTCCCAGTAGGACTTCAGGTCGCTGAACGAGTCAACGCCCTTGGCCTTCGGGATGACCGTCTCGACGCCGGCCTTGTGCAGGGTCAGACCGTCGGTCTTCTGCGAGCCGAAGGTGGAGTCGTAACCCTGGACGCGCGGACGCAGCAGGGCGCCGTCGGACCACTTCAGCGGTGCCGGGTGCGAGTCGATCGGGAGGATCAGGCCCGAACCCGGGTGGTTGGTGACGTTGTTGTCGCTCTGGGAGGTGTCCCACAGCCAGATCAGCAGGCCGTCCTGGTTGGCGTAGTGCTCAACCATGTCGGGCTTGGAGCCGGCGAAGCCGAAGTTGTACGGACCGGTCTTCAGCGTGGTGTCGTACGAGATGTACTGGCGGTTCTCCGCGATGTAGTACTGGGCGTAGTCCTTGGAGAACTTGCCCGTGATCCGGGAGAAGCCGTTCGCGGTCCAGCCGTTGTCGCCGTTCTCCGCACCGTCGGTGAAGACCACGGCGCCGTTGGCGCTGATCGCGATGTCGTCCAGGGCCAGGCCCTTGAGGTGCACGCCACCGTCGGTGGTGTAGTGGAACCGGACCTTGACGGCCTGGCCGGCGTAGGCGTCCAGCGAGTAGGCCAGGTCGCCCCAGTTGCCGCCCGAGGTGCCGGTCAGACCGGCCTTGCCGGCCGGGTCCGCCGGGATCGCCACACCGTTGAAGGTGCCGTTGAGGGCGTTCCAGTGGGCGCCGCCGTCGGTGGAGACCTCGGCGTAGCCGTAGTCGTAGTCCTGCTCGATGTCGTACCAGCCCTTGGCGGTCAGCGCCGCCGAGGTCTTGCCGGTGAGGTCGACGTCGCGGGTGACCGAGACGTTGAGGTCGTCGGCGCTACCGCTCCACCACTCGTTGCCACCCGCGAACGGGGTGTTGATCTCGGTGGTGACGGTCTTCTTCGGCAGGTCGACGACCAGGGCCTGCGGCAGGGCGGTGTTGAACTCCGCCGGGCCGATGTGGTGCTTCGAGCCCTTGCCCGCGGTGGCCTTGTCGTACTTGAGCCAGCCGAGCTGCAGCTTGCTCCACGCGTCGAGGTCACCCGGCTTGTCGCCGATCTCGGTCTTGCCGTCGCCCAGCCAGGAGCCGGAGGACATCAGGGACCAGAAGCCGACCGAGTTGTCGATGCCGCTGCCGCTGGTGTCGTAGAGGTCCGGCAGACCGAGGTCGTGGCCGTACTCGTGCGCGAAGACGCCGAGGCCGCCGTTCTCCGCCTGCATGGTGTAGTCGCCGACCCAGAGGCCGGAGGTGCCGACCTGGGTGCCGCCGAGCTTGTTGTCGGCCGGGCCGGTCTGGCCCGCGGCGGTGCCGTAGGCGTAGCTGCGGTGGGCCCAGAGCGCGTCGGTGCCCTGGACGCCGCCACCGGCGGACTGGTCCTCACCGGCGTGCACGATCTGGAAGTGGTCGACGTAACCGTCGGGCTCGTTGAAGTTGCCGTCGTGGTCGT
The DNA here is from genome assembly GCF_042673745.1 of Kitasatospora sp. NPDC057015. Classification (NCBI taxonomy): domain Bacteria; kingdom Bacillati; phylum Actinomycetota; class Actinomycetes; order Kitasatosporales; family Streptomycetaceae; genus Kitasatospora; species Kitasatospora sp. NPDC057015. The sequence continues at coordinate 103,486 of NZ_JBHUSG010000038.1, read as the reverse complement.
AGTCGTACCGGTCCCACTGATCGTACTGCGCGATGGTGGCCTTGATCTGAGCGTCCGTCTGGCCCTTGGCCTTCTGGTCGGCGACCCAGGCGTTGACGCCGTCGCGGATCAGGTCCTGCGCGTTGTTGCAGACGTGCTGGCCGCAGTAGTCCGAGCCGTAACGGGCCTCGTTCCACGGGACCTTCACCCAGTCGGTGACCTGACCGTCGACCGAGTAGCGCCCGGAGGACTGCTTCTCGTAGAAGGTCTTCAGCGAGTCCTGGTCCTTGCTGAAGTACAGGTTCTGGTAGTGCGCCTGGTTGTAGTCGGCCTGCCAGGCGGTGGAGTTGTTGGTGGCGCGGTCCGGCTGCTTGATCTGGTTGTGCGCGGGGCCGGGCTGGCCGCCGTACTTCACCTGACCGTTCGGCAGCTTGGTGGTGCTGTCCACCTGGTCACTGAAGTCCACCAGGATGGTGAAGATCTTGTCGGTGCGCTCGCGGCCGAGCTCGACGTACTTGTCGCGGCCGAGCTTGACGCTCGTGCTGCCGCCGTGGGACTCGACCTGCGCGGTGCCGGCGAGCAGCTGCTCGGTGGCGGCCTTCTGCTCGGCCTCGACCTTGCCCGACAGCGGACCCGGGAGCACGTCGTCGCTCTTCAGCGACTGGACGGCATCGGCGGGGTCGCGCGGGACGGGAGCGGCGCCGGCCGCATAGGCCGCGCCCGGGAGCAGGCCCGCTCCCATCGCGGCTATGACCGCAGCGGTCGCGACGACCGAAGCGGCTTTCGTGGTCTTCTTCAACGTGGTGACGTCCTCCCCAAACCGGTCCGGCTCTTGGCCTTCCGGCAAACCAATGAAGACAGGTGGACGACATTTGATCCAAGAGGACGCCGAAAAGATAGACCTTGACCATGACAAGTACACGGCGCTATCCTCCGCCGCTCCCTGATCAGCTGATGATCGGTCAAAAGCCTTGCGAATAGCGGCCCTAAAGGGGCGCATCGCACCCGCACGGACCCGGCCCACCGGCCCGGGCCTGCCCCCGAGTGCGTCAGGTCACAGATTTCGTGACATCACGAAAAAACGGTCCAGGCCCCCGGCGGTAATGCCGGGGGCCTGGACCGTTTTGTTAACTGTTAACTGTTGTTACTTCGTCAGATCCGGCCCGGCCGAAGCGACGGCCGCGGGGGTGTCCGCGACCGCGGACTTTTCCTCGCCGCGGAAGGTGAACTTGGCCTCCTTGCCCTCACCCTCCACACCGACGACCACGATGTGGCCGGCCCGCAGCTCACCGAAGAGGATCTTCTCGGAGAGGTGGTCCTCGATCTCGCGCTGGATGGTGCGGCGCAGCGGACGGGCACCGAGCAGCGGGTCGTAGCCGCGCTTGGCGAGCAGCTTCTTCGCCTCGACGCTGAGCTCCAGGCCCATGTCGCGGTCCTTGAGCCGGCCGTCCACCTTGTCGATCATCAGGTCGACGATCTGGATGATGTCTTCCTCGGACAGCTGGTGGAAGACGACGATGTCGTCGACACGGTTGAGGAACTCGGGGCGGAAGTGCTGCTTGAGCTCCTCGCCGACCTTCGCCTTCATCCGCTCGTACCCGGTGGCGGAGTCGCCCGTGGCCGCGAAGCCCAGGTTGAACCCCTTGGAGATGTCCCGGGTGCCGAGGTTGGTCGTCATGATGATGACGGTGTTCTTGAAGTCGACCACCCGGCCCTGGGAGTCGGTCAGGCGACCGTCCTCCAGGATCTGCAGCAGCGAGTTGAAGATGTCCGGGTGGGCCTTCTCCACCTCGTCGAAGAGGACGACGGAGAACGGCTTGCGGCGGACCTTCTCGGTCAGCTGGCCGCCCTCCTCGTACCCGACGTAGCCGGGGGGAGAACCGAAGAGCCGGGAGACCGTGTGCTTCTCCGAGAACTCCGACATGTCGAGCGAGATGAGCGCGTCCTCGTCGCCGAAGAGGAACTCGGCGAGCGTCTTGGACAGCTCGGTCTTACCGACACCGGAGGGGCCGGCGAAGATGAACGAGCCGCCGGGGCGCTTCGGGTCCTTGAGGCCGGCCCGGGTGCGCCGGATGGCCTGGGAGAGCGCCCTGATGGCGTCCTTCTGGCCGATGACGCGCTTGTGCAGCTCGTCCTCCATGCGCAGCAGGCGCGAGGACTCCTCCTCGGTGAGCTTGAAGACCGGGATGCCGGTGGCCGTCGCCAGCACCTCGGCGATCAGCTCCTCGTCCACCTCGGCGACGACGTCCATGTCGCCGGCCTTCCACTCCTTCTCGCGCTTGGCCTTCGCGGTCAGGAGCTGCTTCTCGTCGTCGCGCAGGGAGGCCGCCTTCTCGAAGTCCTGCGCGTCGATCGCGCTCTCCTTCTCGCGGCGCACGTCGGCGATCTTCTCGTCGAACTCGCGCAGGTCCGGCGGCGCGGTCATCCGGCGGATGCGCATCCGGGAGCCGGCCTCGTCGATCAGGTCGATCGCCTTGTCCGGCAGGAAGCGGTCCGAGATGTACCGGTCGGCCAGGGTGGCGGCGGCGACCAGGGCGGCGTCCGTGATGGAGACCCGGTGGTGCGCCTCGTAGCGGTCGCGCAGGCCCTTGAGGATCTCGATGGTGTGCGGCAGCGACGGCTCCGCGACCTGGATCGGCTGGAAGCGGCGCTCCAGCGCGGCGTCCTTCTCCAGGTGCTTGCGGTACTCGTCCAGCGTGGTCGCACCGATGGTCTGCAGCTCACCGCGGGCCAGCATCGGCTTGAGGATGCTGGCGGCGTCGATGGCACCCTCGGCGGCGCCCGCGCCGACCAGGGTGTGCAGCTCGTCGATGAACAGGATGATGTCGCCGCGGGTGCGGATCTCCTTGAGGACCTTCTTCAGGCGCTCCTCGAAGTCACCGCGGTAGCGGGAGCCGGCCACCAGGGCGCCGAGGTCCAGCGTGTAGAGCTGCTTGTCCTTGAGCGTCTCCGGGACCTCGCCCTTGACGATCGCCTGGGCCAGGCCCTCGACCACGGCGGTCTTGCCGACGCCGGGCTCACCGATCAGCACGGGGTTGTTCTTGGTGCGGCGGGACAGCACCTGCATGACCCGCTCGATCTCCTTCTCGCGCCCGATCACCGGGTCGAGCTTGGCCTCGCGGGCCGCCTGGGTCAGGTTGCGCCCGAACTGGTCGAGGACCAGCGAGGTGGAGGGGGTGCCCTCGGCGGGGCCGCCCGCGGTGGCCGACTCCTTGCTGGCGCCCGAGTAACCGGACAGCAGCTGGATCACCTGCTGGCGGACCCGGTTGAGGTCGGCGCCCAGCTTCACCAGGACCTGGGCGGCGACGCCCTCGCCCTCGCGGATCAGGCCGAGCAGGATGTGCTCGGTGCCGATGTAGTTGTGGCCGAGCTGAAGGGCCTCGCGGAGCGACAGCTCCAGGACCTTCTTCGCCCGCGGGGTGAAGGGGATGTGCCCGGACGGGGCCTGCTGGCCCTGGCCGATGATCTCCTCGACCTGCTGGCGAACAGCCTCGAGCGAAATCCCGAGGCTCTCCAGGGCCTTAGCGGCGACACCCTCACCCTCGTGGATCAGACCCAGGAGGATGTGCTCGGTGCCGATGTAGTTGTGGTTGAGCATCCGGGCTTCTTCCTGAGCCAGGACGACAACCCGCCGCGCGCGGTCGGTGAACCTCTCGAACATCGTTTATCGCTCCTCAGAGCGGTCGGGCAGTTCGGGGTCGGTCCCCGCCCTGTCCTTCCGCATGCTAGTCCCGCTCAGCGGCGCGGCATGGGCCCCTCCTGTCCGAAATGGACGAGAAGGGTGGATCAGCCCCACTCTCGTGGGAAGTCGTGCTGCGCGACCAGCAGACACCAATCCCAACCTGATGTTGGGAGACGGTGTTCCCACAGGTGGTCCCGATGCACCCGATACCGCTACGCCATCGGCGAACAACGCCCGCCGCGGCGCGGCCGCACCGGCTGCGGGTGGTCGCGCGATCTGCCCCGGTCGGGCCTCACGGCCCGTCCCACCTGCATTCATACCCGGTATTCCGCCGGATCTCGCGCAGTTTCCGCGGTGGCGGTGTTCGCCTGGCGAGAAGTCGGCTGACGGGCCGCCCGGTGCCGGGGCCGCCGGGGTGACGGCGGCTCAGCGGGGCCCCGTCGGCCCGTGACCGTCGGCCCGGTGCCGACTGCGACCCGGGGCGGGCCGCAGGGGCGGGTGCGGCCGATCGGGTGGCACCCGCGTTACCGCTTCGCTCCTACAGCGTTGCACAGCCCATGAGTGTTCCGCCGCCCGTACGGAGGTCCCGGCCGACCCGCCCGGCGGTGCCGGCGGGGCGGGTGCGCCCGCGCGGGCCCGGGTCGGCGCGCGGGGGCGTGGGGGGCGCGGGGAGTGCGGAGACAGCACCGCGGGGCGCGGAGGATGTCCTCCACGCCCCGAAAACGTGCCGTGTGCTCCCACGGCCGCCCGCTCCCGCACCGGCCGCGCGGTACGCCGGGGCCGGTGCCGGCCGCCGGGGCCGGCCCTGCGGGCCCCGCCGCCTCCGGAGCCCCCGGGACACCCTGTGCGGCGCCCCGGACGGGCTCAGGACGCGTTGGCGCTCTCGTACGCCTCGCGGATGTTGCTGGGGACCCGACCGCGGTCGTTGACCTCCAGGCCCTGCTCCTTCGCCCAGGCGCGGATCTTCGCCGTGTCCGGGGCGCCGGCCGCCGGACGGGCCGCCGCACCCCGGCCGCCGCCGCTGCTGCGACGGGCGCTGGTGAGCCGGCCGCTCTGCTTGCGGCCCTTCTCGACGTACGGGGCCAACAGCCCGCGGAGCTTGTCCGCGTTCGTGCTCTTCAGATCGATCTCGTAGGCAACGCCGTCGAGAGCGAACGTCACCGTCTCGTCCGCCGAACCGCCGTCGAGATCGTCTTCAAGAATGACCTGCACCCTCTGTGCCACGGGCTTCCCTTTCCGCGTAAACGACCCATTGCCTAAGGAAAGGAAAGCGTCTTTCCGCAGAAAACACAAACCCCTGTGCCCGACGGGAGTGGTTCAGAGGTGCAGCAGCATGCGCGAGTTGCCCAGAGTGTTGGGCTTCACACGCTCCAGGTCGAGGAACTCCGCGACGCCTTCATCGTACGAGCGGAGAAGTTCTTCATAGACATCCGTAGCGATCGCCGCCGGGTCTGTCGTACCATCGTCGGTTTCGTGGAGCTCGCCGATCTCCACGAAACCGTGTTTCGCGAAGAAGGCCACCTCGAACGTCAAGCAGAAAATCCGACGGACGCCCAGCCATCGCGCGGTCTGCAGCAGCTTCTCCAGCAGCAGGTGTCCGACGCCGTGCCCCAGGCAGGACGGATCGACCGCGAGCGTGCGCACTTCGGCCAGGTCTTCCCACATCACGTGCAGGGCGCCGCAGGCCACCACGAGTCCGGTGTCGTCGCGTTCCGCGACCCAGAACTCCTGGACGGATTCGAACAGTGTGACGGTGGGCTTGTCGAGCAGAATGCCGTCGCGCGAGTAGCCGTCGATGAGCCGTCGAACGGCCCGCACATCGGTGGTCCGCGCCCGGCGGATGGTGACCTCCATGCGGGGACGTTATCGCGTCCCGGCCCCCGCGGTCCCACCGGTTTCGCCGCCGGCGCCGCTATGCGGCCCGTCGGGGCGCTCGCTATGGCCCCCGGTATGGGCACCGGTATCGGATCGGGTTTCGGCGGCCCTATCGGGTTCCGCATCCGGCGGGGAGGGTTCGGGATCCGCGGGGGCGGGGAAGAGAGCCGCGACACGCAGTGCGTCCCGCAGTGCCTCCCGCTGCTCCGGGGACATCAGACCGAAGAAGTGCACCAGGGCCGCCGCGGGATTGTCACTGGTGCCCCATGCGTCGTTCATGAGAGCGGCGGTGTAGGCCTCGCGCGAGGAGACCGGTTCATATCGATAGGCGCGCCCCACCTGGTCCCGGCGCAACCAGCCCTTTCTGAAGAGCTTGTCGAGCACCGTCATCACGGTGGTGTAGGCGATATCGCGTTCCGCCTGGAGGTCGAGCAGAACCTCGCGAACCGTGACCGGGCGGTTCCACTGCCAGACCCTGGTCATGATGTCGTTCTCTAGTTCCCCGAGCTGCCGAACCATAGTGGGGCCAGGATAGGGGAATGAATGGGGCGAATCCCGCCATGAGCGAGCAAAACGGCGCGCCGCCGTCCCGAATGGGGACGGCGGCGCGCCGGACGGCTCACGAAGGCGTCGCGGACCGCTCGTCGAGGTCAGTCGACGACGTCCTCCTTGGCCTTCTGGGCCCCGCCCTGGCTGCGGATGATGGCCCGCACCAGGAAGCCGAACCCGATCGCCATGACCAGCGGCGGCACGATCGCACTCACGTAGTCCATCAGGTCACTCCTCGTCGCTCTTCGGCGCCTCGGCGGCCGCCTTGGGCTCGGCACTCCGCTGTTCCGGCTTCACCAGGGGGAAGAGCACCGTCTCGCGGATGTTCTTCCCGGTGAGCAGCATGATGAGGCGGTCCACCCCGAGGCCGAGGCCGCCGGTGGGCGGCATCGCGTACTCCAGGGCCCGCAGGAAGTCCTCGTCCACCTGCATCGCCTCGACGTCGCCGCCGGCCGCGAGCAGCGACTGGGCGGTCAGGCGGGCGCGCTGCTCGACCGGGTCGACCAGCTCCGAGTAGGCGGTGCCGATCTCCGTGCCGAAGATCACCAGGTCCCACTTCTCGGCCACGCCCGGGATCGAGCGGTGCTGGCGGGTCAGCGGGGAGACCTCGGTCGGGTAGTCCTTGATGAAGGTCGGCCTGATCGCGTTCTCCTCCAGGAGGCGCTCGATCATCTCCAGCACGATCTGCCCGTGGCCCCAGTTCTGCTCGAACGGGATCCCGTGCTCGGCGGCGAGCTTGCGCAGCTCCTCGACGCCGGTCTCAGGGGTCACCTCGACGCCCAGGTGCGCGGAGATGCCCGGGTAGACGGAGACCTCGTCCCAGGGCTCCGCCAGGTCGATCTCGTGCTCGACGCCGTGCGGGTCGGTGCCGCGGATCACGGTGGTGCCCAGCGCGTCCCGCGCCGCGTTGACGATCGTCTCGCGGATCAGCTCGGCCTGGGTGTCGTAGTCGCCGTAGGCCTCGTACGACTCCAGCGAGGTGAACTCGGGGTTGTGGGTCGAGTCCGCGCCCTCGTTGCGGAAGTTGCGGTTGATCTCGAAGACCTTCTCCGCGCCGCCGACCACCAGTCGCTTGAGGTACAGCTCGGGGGCGATCCGCATGTACAGGTCGATGCCGTACGCGTTGATGTGGGTCTTGAACGGGCGGGCGTTGGCGCCGCCGTGCACCGGCTGCAGCATCGGGGTCTCGACCTCGATGTAGCCGCGGTCCTCGTAGGTGCGGCGGATCGAGCGGACCACCTTACTGCGCAGGTGCAGGATCTCGCGCGCCTCGGGGTTCACGATGAGGTCGACGTACCGCTGGCGGACCCGGGCCTCCGGGTCGGTCAGGCCCTTGTGCTTGTCCGGCAGCGGACGCAGGCACTTGGCGGTGAGCTCCCAGCGGTCGACCATCACGGACAGCTCGCCGCGCTTGGAGGTGATCACCTCGCCCTCGACGCCGACCTGGTCGCCCAGGTCGATGTCGGACTTCCACGCAGCCAGCCGCTCCGGGCCCAGCTTGTCCAGGGACAGCATCACCTGGAGGTCGCCGGAGCCGTCCCGCAGGGTGGCGAAGCAGAGCTTGCCGCCGGTGCGCGCCAGGACGACCCGGCCGGTCACGCCGGCCCGCTCGCCGGTCGTGACGTCCGGCTCCAGGTCGGGGTGCTTGGCGCGCAGGTCGGCGATGGTGGTGGTGCGGGGGAAGCCGACCGGGTACGGGTCGACGCCGGCTGCCCGGAGCCGGTCCAGCTTCTCGCGCCGGACGCGCATCTGCTCGGGAAGGTCGTCGGTCGCAGGGGCGGCCGCGGGTGACGGGGGGGCAGTGCTCTGATCGCTCACCCCACCAGGGTAGCCAGCCCGCGGGCGGGTTCCGCCACGGGATGTCCCCGGTGCGCCGCGGTGGCCCCGGACCTGCCGGAGGGGAGGACGGCGCCGCCGTCCTCCCCTCCGGCCGAGGCCGCGTCAGCCGTGCGAGCCGGTCCTGCGGCGGCGGGCGACGACGACCGCCGCCGCGCCCGTGAGCAGGGCGGCGGCCGACGCTCCCGCGAGCGGGAGGGTGCCGGAGCCGCCGGTCGAGGCGAGGCTGCCGCCGACGGGCCGGCCGTCGGCGCCGGTGGCCACCGGGGCGGTCGACGGCGCGGCCGTCCCGGCGGGGGCGCCCGCGGCGGGCGAGGTCACCAGCGAGACCTGCGTGGTGCCCCCGGTGGTGGCGGTGCCGGTCGGCGCTGCGGTGCCGGAGGGGGAGGCGGTGCCGGAGGGCGTCGCGGTCGGCGACGGCGTGCCGCCACCGGCCGCGGCGCCCAGCCGGACCTTGACCAGGTCGTTCGCGGGGTTCGCGTCCCAGCGCATGACGGCGCTGTCGTGGCCGGGCTCCAGCTCGCTCTGCGTGTTCTGCAGGGAGACCTCGGCCGGCGCGAGGTCGGACGAGTCGAGCGCCAGGTCGAACTGGTACGTCTTCCGGCCCCCGTTGGGCATCCAGGACCCGAGGCCCTCGCAGGTGTACGTGTTCGTCGGCCCGGTCACCGCCTCGCCGTGCTCGCGGGTCACCGCGGTGCAGCCGGCCGGGACGGACTGGGCGCTCGCACCCTGGGGGAGCGCGACCTTCAGGACGACGGCGCCCTCGCCGCCGCTGCGGTCGAAGACGGAGGCCGGGCCCTGGTTCTGCAGGCCGACGTCGAGCTTGCCGTGCCTGCCGGTGGCGTCGGGGGCCCACGAGCCGCTCGCGGCGAAGTCGGCGGTGTTCTCGGCGGACACCTCCAGCTCGGTGAAGAAGCCGTTGCGGTCCGGGTACCCGGCCGGGACGGAGTCCGCGACCTTGGCGAGCCCGAGCGGCGCACCGGTGCCGCGCTGGAACGTCAGCTCCTTGCGCAGGCGCGGGCCCGAGGCGGCCTCGGCGTCCGGGGTGGCGAACACGCTGAAGTCGACGAAGGTGTAGAAGGCCTCGCTGGTCACGTTGTACCTGAGGCCCTCCAGCCGGACGGCCTCGCCGGGCGCGATGGCCGCGTCGATCGTGCAGATCGCGTACTGCGTCCGGAGGCCCTCGGTGCCGGCCCCGCCACCCCACTCGGCGCTGGCGTGCTCGCAGTTGGACGGCCACTCGGTGATGCCCAGGCCGGGCAGCGCGGTGATCTCGACGATCGCACGGGAGGCCGGGGCGCCGCCGCGGTTCGCGAACTCCGGCGCGGGGGTGACGGTCGAGCCGACCGCCACCGCGCTCAGCGGCTGGAGCTCCTTGGCCTTGAAGGCGGGGCCGCCCACGTCCACCCGCACGTCCGCCTCCGCGCTGTCGGCGTCGGGGGCGGAGAGGGTGACGTGCACGGTGCCGCTGGAGCCGGGCCGGACGCCGCTGACGGCGCTCAGCCACAGGTTGGTGGAGCTGAGGTTGATGTCCTCGTAGTTCAGGTAGTGCACCGGGCAGCTGACCAGTGTGCCGGCGGTGGTGCAGCCCGGGCTGGCGAGGGTGGCCAGGCCGGTGAGTCCGCCGGTGTCCAGGGTCAGCGTGGCGTTGGTGATCGGTGCCGAGGTGCCGCTCCGTCCGATCCGGATGGAGAGGTTCTCGCCGAACTGGGGTGGCGCGGCCGGGTCGGCGGAGATCTGGACGGACGCGGCGGTGTTGATGTTGAGCTTGACGGTGCTCGCGTACGCGGGGGTGGCCATGGTGCCCGCCGCCAGCGCGGCCACCATGCTCGCGGCGCCGGCTCCGATCATCCGCCGGATGGGCAGCTGAGTCATGTGGATCCTCAAGATCGCGAATGGGGATGCTCGCGACTCTAGGGCTTGGTCCGTCAGCGGCAAGGCGGTTGATCGCGCACGAATGGGGACAGGACGGGGCGGAACCCGCGGGCTCCCCGCCATCGTTTACGAAAGCGTTATCGCCGTGCGGTGAAGGCGCGACGGCGATGTCGACACATGGACAGTCGACACGGGTGGGGGGAGGCCGTGACGACGGCCTCCCCCCACCCGCGTCGGACGCGTCAGCCGGTGCCGGTGGCCAGCTCCAGCTCCTCGTCGGCGGGCTCGGGGCGGGCCGGCGGCTTGGGGCGGCGGCCGAAGAGCTCGGCCGGGGTCGGCATCCGGTGCGGCGGTGTGCCGCCCTGCGGGGCCGGGCCCGTGGTGCCGGCCTTGGCGCCGGCCCCCTTGGGGGCGGGGGCGGCCTTGGGGGTGGGGGAGTCGGCGGGGCTGCTCATCGGAATCCGTCCTCCGGTTTGGATGGGGCCGGCAAAGACGAGCTGGGCGCTCGGCGGTGCGGCGGGGTTCGGTACGGCCGTGAGGTGGCGCTGTCCTGAGGTGAGCGCGAGACGCTCGCGGACGGCGGCCTCGGCCAGGGCGTGGCAGCGGCCGGCCAGGCGGGAGCGGCGGGAGCGTTCCGCGCTCCCGCAGGGAAGCCGGGTGAGGACGCGCAGCGCGGTGAGGTCCTCGGCGCCCGGCAGGTAGCCGTCGGTGACGGCGTCCTCCAGGCGTTCGAGGTACCCGCCGGCACTGCCCGGCAGGGCGGCCCGGTAGCGGGCCAGATCGGCGAGCAGGAAGGCGCGCAGCCGGCCGCCCTCCTGGACCGCTTCGTCGATCGCCTCGGTCAGGCGCAGTGCCTCCTGGACGTCTTCGGCCCACGGGCCGGCGGACTGGTGGCCGAGAACGGACAGCTGGGCTGGCACGGCGGGGTGCAGGGCGTGGGCGAGGGCGCGGCGCAGCACGCGGACTTCGTCGGCGCTGAAGGCCATGCCGCCGCGCGATCCGTGTGGCGTAGGCATGGGTTGACACTACGTGACGAATATCCGATTTGTCGGTAGTGTCGCGCCGCGCCCCCCGTTTGGCCCGAAACGATCACCGCGGGTGGCGTCGGAGCCCGGTCGCAGCGGTCGTGACCAGCGGCGTCGTACGCGGTGCGGCGGCGGTCGGGTGAGGGCCGGGCGGCGGTCCGGCGGGGGTTTCGGCGGCCCGCCGGGGTCCGGTCCGGTCGGGGCGGTCCGCACCCGGCGTGTCCGCGGCGCCGGCCGCTTCTCCCGGGCCGGTGGCGCCGGCGCGCCTGTGCGCCGTCCGCGGCCGGCCCTCCCCTCGGCTCCGTCGGCGCGGCGCGGGCGCGGCGGCAGCCGCGGCCACGGCCGCCGGGGGACCGGCCGGCTCAGGCGGCCGGGCGGTTGCGCTCGTAGACCAGCCGCAGGCCGATCAGGGTGAGCCAGGGCTCGTGCACGTCGATGCTGCTGGCCTCGCCGAGGACGAGGGTGGCCAGGCCGCCGGTGGCGATCACCTGGACGTCCTCCGGGTCCTTGGCGAGCTCCCGGGCCATCCGGTCGACCAGTCCGTCGACCTGCCCGGCGAAGCCGTAGAGGATGCCCGACTGCATGCCCTCGACGGTGTTCTTGCCGATCACGTTGCGCGGCCGGGCGAGTTCGATCTTGCGCAGCTGGGCGCCGCGGACGCCGAGCGCCTCCACCGAGATCTCGATGCCGGGCGCGATCGCGCCGCCGACGTAGTCGCCGCGCTCGTTGACCGCGTCGAAGGTGGTCGCGGTGCCGAAGTCGACCACGATGCACGGCCCGCCGTACAGGTGGTTGGCCGCCAGCGCGTTCACGATCCGGTCGGCGCCGACCTCCTTCGGGTGGTCCATCAGGACGTGCACGCCCGTCTTCACGCCGGGCTCCACGATCACCGCGGGGACGTCGCCGTAGTAGCGGCGGGTCACCTCGCGGAGCTCGTGGAGCACGGCGGGGACGGACGAGCAGATCGCCAGACCGTCCACCTTGGCCTCGGAGACCGCGGTGTGCGAGCCCATCAGCCCCTGCATCAGCACCGCCAGTTCGTCCGCCGTGCGGCGCGGGTCGGTGGAGATCCGCCAGTGCTCGACGACCTCCTCGCCGTCGAACAGGCCGAGCGTGGTCTGGGTGTTGCCGACGTCGATGGTGAGGAGCATGAGGTCCCGTAACGGCTAGAAGGGGTCTCTGACGAGGGATTACGGACGCAGGTCCAGGCCGATGTCGAGGATCGGCGAGGAGTGCGTCAGCGCGCCCACCGCAAGGTAGTCGACACCAGTCTCCGCGACCTCGCGCGCGGTGGCCAGGGTCAGTCCGCCGGAAGCCTCCAGCTTCGCCCGGCCGGCCACCAGCGCGACGGCCTCCTTGAGCTGGGCCACCGAGAAGTTGTCCAGCAGGATCAGGTCCGCGCCCGCCTCCAGCACCGGCGGGATCTGCTCCAGGGTGTCGACCTCGACCTCCACCGCGAGCTCCGGGTACGCGGCCCGGACGGCCCGGAAGGCCTCGGCGACGCCGCCGGCCGCGACCACGTGGTTGTCCTTCACCAGCGCGGCGTCCGACAGCGCCATCCGGTGGTTGGCGCCGCCGCCGCAGCGCACCGCGTACTTCTGCAGCGCCCGCAGGCCCGGGTGGGTCTTGCGGGTGTCCCGGACGACCGCGCCGGTGCCCGCCAGGGCGTCCGCCCAGGCGCGGGTGGCGGTGGCGATGCCGGAGAGGTGGCAGAGCAGGTTGAGGGCGCTGCGCTCGGCGGTCAGCAGGTCGCGGGTGCGGCTGCGGACGGAGAGCAGCACCTGGCCGGCCTCGACCGCGTCGCCGTCCTGGACGTGCCGCTCGACCTCGAACTCCTCCTCGCAGATCAGCGAGACCACGGCCTCGGCGATCCGCAGGCCGGCGACCACGCCGGCCTCGCGGGCGGTGAAGTCGGCGGTGGCGACGGCCTCGGCCGGCACGGTCGCGACGGAGGTGACGTCCTCGCCGCCCGCCAGGTCCTCGGCCAGCGCCAGGGTGGCGACGTCCTCGACCTCGATCGGGTCCAGGCCGGCCTCCTCCAGCAGCTGCGCGAGCTGCGGGTCGAGTCCGCTCTCGTAGCCCTCGCCGTCGCCGCAGGCGCAGCCGTCGCCGCAGCCGTCGCCCGAATCGGCCATGGGGAGTTCGTCGTGGTCGTGCGTCATGGCTACTGCTCCTCGGGAGTGCTGACGGGGGTGCCGGCGACGCCGGCGAGAGTGGTGACCAGGTGGCGCCGCCAGTGCGCGTCGTCCCGCTCGGGGAAGTCCTCGCGCCAGTGGCAGCCGCGGGTCTCCTCGCGCTGGGCGGCGGCCGCCACCAGGGCGGTCGCGACCAGGTGCAGGTTGGCCGCCTCCCAGGTCTCCACCCGGGGGTCGGCCGGCTTCTCGTCGGCCAGGTGGGCGTACGCCTCCTCGGCGAGCGCGGCCAGCCCGGCGGCGGTGGCGGCCATGCTGGCGGCCGAGCGCAGCACGCCCGCGCCCCTGGACATCAGCCGCTGGATGTCGGCCCGGGCCTCCGGCGCCGGCAGCGGCACGGCGCGCGCCGCCCGGGCGGCCGCGACGTCCACGGCACGCTCCGGCAGCTCGCCGGCGCGGTGCAGGGCGGCCAGGTCGGCGGCGATCCGCTCGGCGAAGACCAGGCCCTCCAGCAGCGAGTTGGAGGCCAGCCGGTTGGCGCCGTGCACGCCGGAGCAGGCCACCTCGCCGCAGGCGTACAGCCCCGGCACGGTGCTGCGGCCCAGCAGGTCGGTGCGGATGCCACCGGAGGCGTGGTGCGCGGCCGGGGCGATCGGGATCAGCTCGGTGACCGGGTCGATGCCGTGCGAGCGGCAGGACGCCAGGATGGTCGGGAAGCGCTCCTCCCACATCCTGGCGCCGAAGTGCCGCCCGTCCAGGTACATGTGGTCGGTGCCCTTGAGCTGCATCTGCCGGGTGATCGCCTTGGCGACGATGTCGCGCGGGGCGAGCTCGTTCAGCTCGTGCTGCCCGACCATGAAGCGGTGCTCGTCCGCGTCGACCAGGTAGGCGCCCTCGCCGCGGACGGCCTCGGAGACCAGCGGCTGCTGGCCCTCGGCCTCCGGGCCCAGCCAGAGCACGGTCGGGTGGAACTGGACGAACTCCAGGTCGGTGACCTCGGCCCCGGCACGCAGCGCCAGCGCGACGCCGTCGCCGGTGGAGACCGCCGGGTTGGTGCTGGCGGAGAAGACCTGGCCCATGCCGCCGGTGGAGAGCACCACCGCGCGGGCCCGGATCGCGCCGACGCCGTCGCGCTGGCCCTCGCCCATCACGTGCAGGGTCAGGCCGGCCGCGTGGCCGTCGGCGTCGGTCAGCAGGTCCAGCACCAGGGCGTGCTCGATCAGCTCCAGGCCGGGGTCGCTGCGGACGGCCGACACCAGGGCGCGGGATATCTCGGCGCCGGTGGCGTCGCCGCCGGCGTGCGCGATCCGGCGCCGGTGGTGCCCGCCCTCGCGGGTGAGCAGGATCTCGCCCTCGTCGTCGAGGTCGAAGGCCGCGCCGGTGGCGATCAGGTGCCGGACGGCGTCCGGGCCCTCCGTGACGAGGGTGCGGACGGCCTCCTCGTCGCAGAGGCCGGCGCCGGCCACCAGGGTGTCGTCCAGGTGCTGTTCGGGGGTGTCGCCCTCGCCCAGGGCGGCGGCGATGCCGCCCTGGGCCCAGCGGGTGGAGCCGTCGTCCAGCATCGCCTTGGTGACCACCACGGCCCGCAGGCCTGCCTTGCGGACGTTGAGGGCGACGGTGAGTCCGGCCACCCCGGAGCCGACCACGACGACGTCGGTCGTGGTCGTCCAGCCGGGGGCGGGAGCGGTGAGGCGGTGCGTGACGGACATGGCGTTCAGTGGCTCCTTCAGCGCGCGGCGGTGGCGGCCGCGTTGTCGGGGCCACCGTACGCCCCGGTGTCGGGCGCCCCGTCGGCGTAGGTCCGGTCGCCGCGGAGCAGGCCGCTGCCCTCCGGGGCCTCGGCGGCGTCGGTGCCGAAGCCGGTGATCCGGTTGTCGGCGTCGACGAACACCACGTTGGGCACGTAGCCCTTGGCCTCGGCGGTGTCCATCTGCCCGTAGGCGATCAGGATCACCAGGTCGCCGGGGTGGACCAGCCGGGCGGCGGCGCCGTTGATGCCGATCACGCCGGAGCCGCGCGGGCCCGCGATGGTGTAGGTCTCCAGGCGGGCGCCGTTGTTGATGTCGACGATGTGGACCAGCTCGCCGGGGAGCAGGTCGGCCGCGTCGAGCAGGTCCTCGTCCACCGTGACCGAGCCGACGTAGTGCAGGTCGGCCTGGGTCACGGTGGCCCGGTGGATCTTGGACTTGAGCATGGTGCGGAGCACGGGGTCACGCCTCCAGAGGTGAGTGCATGCCTGAGGGTCGGGGGTGGTGCGGGTGGTGCGGGTGCTCGTCCTTCCGTCTTGGCGGACGGGCGGACCGGCGGACTAGCGGACGATGATGCGGACGTTGTCGATCAGGCGGGTCGCCCCCACCTTCGCGGCCACGGCCAGCACCGCCTCGCCCTGGAAGTCGTCCGCCGCTTCGGTGAAGTCGTCGGGGTCGATCAGGGCGAGGTAGTCAAGGGTGACACCTTCGGCGGTGTCCATCACGGCCGAGGCCGCCTCGCGGACCGCCTTCGGGCCCTGCGCGGCCACGTCGCGGCCGGCGAACAGCGCCCGGGAGAGCACCAGGGCCCGCTCGCGCTCCTCCTCGGAGAGGAAGCGGTTGCGCGAGGAACGCGCCAGGCCGTCCTCCTCGCGGACGGTGGGCACGCCGACGACCTCGACGTCGAAGTCCAGGTCGGCCACCATCCGCTGGACGATCGCCAGCTGCTGGGCGTCCTTCTCGCCGAAGAAGGCGAAGTCGGGGTCGGTGATGTGCAGCAGCTTCGCGACCACGGTCAGCATGCCGTCGAAGTGGCCGGGGCGGGTCGCGCCCTCGAACCGCTCGCCCATCGGGCCCGCCGAGAGCCGCACCTGCGGCTCGCCGTTCGGGTAGACCTCCTCGGGGAGCGGGGCGAAGACCACGTCCGCGCCGTTCTCCTCGGCCAGCCGGACGTCGGCGGCCAGCGTCCGCGGGTAGCGGTCGAGGTCCTCGCCGGCGCCGAACTGCAGCGGGTTCACGAAGACCGTCACGGCCACCCGGCCGTCCGCGCCGACCTGCTTGCGGGCCGCCCGGATCAGCGCGGCGTGGCCCTCGTGCAGGGCGCCCATGGTCATCACGACCGCGTTGTCCACCGGCTGCTCGTCCGGCCAGAAGGCGGGCTCGAAGTCGGCGATCGTGTGGGTCAGGGCCGCCTTGCGGACCTTCGGCTCCCGGACCTGCTGCCTGCCGCGCTGGTTCTTGCCCGCCATCAGTGGTTCTCCTCGTTGAGTACGTCCAGCAGCGCCGCCGCCGACTCTTCCTTGAGCGATCCGCCCCGGACCGCCCGCTGCGCCGTGGCCCGGGCCATCGCGCGGTACGCCTGATCGATGTCCGGGGACACCGTACGCAACTGCTCCAGGTGCCGGCGGAGCGTCCCCGCGTCGCCCCGGGCGACCGGGCCGGTCAGGGCCGCGTCGCCGGAGCGCAGACTGTTGTCCAGCGCGGCGCCGAGCAGCGGGCCGAGCAGCCGGCCGGGCTCGGCGACCCCGGCGGTGCGCAGCAGTTCCAGGGCCTGCGCGACCAGGGTGACCAGGTGGTTCGCACCGTGGGCCAGTGCCGTGTGATAGAGCGGGCGGACGTCCTCGGGCACCCACTCGGGCTCGCCGCCCATCTCCACGACCAGCGCCTCCGCCACCGGCCGCAGCTCCTCCGGGGAGGTCACCCCGAACGGGCAGCCGGCCAGCCGGGCCAGGTCCACCGAGGTGCCGGTGAAGGTCATCGCGGGGTGCAGGGCCAGCGGCAGCGCGCCGGCCCGGGTCGCCGGGTCGAGGACGGCCACGCCGTGGGCCCCGGAGGTGTGCACGAGGATCTGCCCCGGGCGCACCGCGCCGGTCGTGGCCAGGCCCCGCACCAGGTCGGCGAGCGCGTCGTCGGGGACGGTCAGCAGGACGAGGTCGGCGGCGGCCAGCACCTGCGGCGGCGTCACCAGGCGCACCCCGGGCAGCAGGGCCTCGGCCCGGCGCCGCGACAGCGCCGAGACGCCGGAGGCGGCGACCACCCGGTGGCCGGCGAGCTGCAGGGCGGCGCCGAGGGCGGGCCCGACCCGGCCGGTGCCGACCACGCCGACCGCGAGGCGGGCGGGGCGGTCGCCGGGATCGGCGGAGCCGGGACGGGCATCGGGGGCCCCGAAGGGGTCGGACGTGCTCACGGCTTGGCGTTCGTCCTCACATTCCGTTCCGGTCCTCTTCGGGTACCAGACGTACCGGGCCATTCTACGGCCGGGCGGCCACCGCCCACCGGGGTGCCCGGGCCCGGCGGCCCCGCCGTGGCCGCCACGCCGCCCCGGCTACTCCCCGGCGCCGGCCCTGACCAGGCCGGCCTCGTAGGCGAGCACGACGGCCTGGACGCGGTCGCGCAGGCCCAGCTTGGCGAGGATGCGGCCGACGTGGGTCTTCACGGTGGCCTCGGACAGCACCAGCCGGGCGGCGATCTCGCTGTTCGAGAGCCCCTGGGCGACCAGCAGGAAGACCTCGCGCTCGCGCTCGGTGAGCGGGGCCAGGGTGTCGGCGCCGGGGCGGGCGCCGACGGTCGGGAGCACCTCGGCGAACCGGTCGATCATGCGGCGGGTGGTGGTCGGGGCGACCACCGCGTCGCCGGCGTGCACCGCGCGGATCGCGGCCACCAGCTCGGTCGGCGGGACGTCCTTCAGGAGGAAGCCGCTGGCGCCGGCCTTCAGCGCCGCGAAGGCGTACTCGTCCAGGTCGAAGGTGGTGAGGATGAGCACGTGCGGTGCGCCCGGCAGCGGGGTGCCCTCGGGGGACAGGCAGATCCGCCGGGTGGCCTGGACGCCGTCCAGGCGGGGCATCCGGACGTCCATCAGGATCACGTCCACCTCGGTGTGCCGCAGCACCTCCAGCGCCTGGGCGCCGTCACCGGCCTCCGCGGTGATCTCGATGTCGCCCTGCGACTGCAGGACCATCCGGAAGCCGGTGCGCAACAGCTCCTGGTCGTCGACGAGCATCACGCGGATGGTCATGGCTCTCCTTCTTGCTGCGGACCGGCGGCCCCGTACGGGCCGGGCTCGGGACCTGCTCGGGACCTGCTCGGACTTGCTCGGACTTGCTGGGGGGACGGCAGGGGACGGGAGGGGACGGGCTGGGAGCGCCCGCCGCCGCGGGGCGGTCGTGGGGTCTGCGGCGGGCGGCTACTTGGCCGCCTTGAGCGGCAGCACCGCCCGGATCCGGAAGCCGCCGCCGGGCCTGGGGCCGATGTCGAGGGTGCCGCTGACCATGCCGACCCGCTCCCGCATGCCGATCAGACCATGCCCGAGACCGTCCGTCCCACCGGTGATCAACTGCTCGTCGGTGGTGCCGCGGCCGTCGTCCTCGATCAGCACGGCCAGCTCCCGCTCGCCGAAGTCGACCGCGACCCTGGCCCGGGCGTCCGGGCCGCCGTGCTTGCGGACGTTGGTCAGCGCCTCCTGGACGATCCGGTAGACCGTCAGCTCCACCCCCCGGGGCAGCTCGCGGGAGTCGCCGGAGGCGCTGAAGTCGACCGGCAGGCCGGCCGTGCGGACCTGGTCCAGCAGGTCCGGCAGCTCCTCCACACCGGGCTGCGGCACGTACTCCTCCGCGGTGCCCGCCGTCCGCAGCACCCCGAGCAGCCGGCGCATCTCCACCAGCGCCTGCCGGCCGGTGGAGGCGATCGTGCCGAGCGCCTCCTTCGCCTGCTGCGGCGAGTTGTCGAGGACGTAGGCGGCGCCGTCGGCCTGCACGATCATCACCGAGACGTTGTGCGCCACCACGTCGTGCAGCTCCCGGGCGATCCGGGCCCGCTCGGCCGCCACCGCGACCTTCGCCTGGGCGTCCCGCTCGCGCTCCAGCCGGGCGGCCCGGTCCTCCAGCTCCACCAGGTACGCCCGCCGCACCCGGGTGAGCCGGCCCCACGCCCAGCAGAGCACGAACGGGGTGGACATCAGGGTCGCCAGCAGCAGGCTCTGCATGACGCTGTAGTGCGGCCCGATCGGCTCGCCCCGGTCGTCCACCGAGCCGGTGGGGAAGCGCCAGAGGGTCAGCGGACCGGCGGCCAGTCCGGCGCCGAGCGCCAACCGGGACGCCCAGGTGGAGCCGAAGGCGGCGCCCGTGTAGGCGAAGACCAGGTACCCGATGCTGGAGGCCGCGGGGTTGACGTCCAGTGCGATCTGGCTGAGACCGAGGGCCACCGCCAGCACCAGCGTGAGGTCCGGGTTGCGGCGCCGGAACACCATCAGGACCGGGACGGCGACCGCGATCAGGTAGTGCACGACCAGTCGCCAGCCGTGTTCGCTGTCGTCCGGCAGCAGGCCTAGGAGCAGCAACAACAGCGCCCAGGCGGAGTCGGCCACCATGGGGTGTCGGCGGAGCCAGGCGTTGAGTCGATGCACAGGTCCAGCCTAGGCAGTCGCGCGGTGCCCCCAGGTCCGCCGGGAGAGCGATCCCGTCTACTCCCTAGGTCGGAGACGAACCCCGGTGCGGGCCCGCGCCGGGTAGCGTCCACCCCCATGACGTGGATGCGGTGGCGGCCTGCCATGGAAGAGGCGCTGTACGGCGCGGAGGGCTTCTACCGCAGGCCGGAGGGCCCGGCCGGGCACTTCCGGACGTCCGTGCACGCCTCGGGGTTGTTCGCCGGGGCGGTGGCCCGGCTGCTCGGGGAGGTGGACGAGCTGCTCGGGCGCCCGCCGGAGCTGGCCCTCGTCGACGTCGGGGCCGGCCGGGGCGAGCTGCTGGCCGGCGTGCTGGCCGCGGTGCCCGCCGAACTGGCCGGGCGGCTGCGCCCCTACGGGGTGGAGCTGGCGGCCCGGCCGCCCGGGCTGCCCGACGCCGTGGTGTGGACGGCGGCGCCGCCCGAGGGGGTGACCGGGCTGCTGTTCGCCAACGAGTGGCTGGACAACGTGCCGCTGGACGTCGCCGAGCTCGACGAGGGCGGGGTGCTGCGCTACCGGGAGGTGGACACCGCGAGCGGGCGGGAGCGGCCGGGCGCCGCCGTGGCGGAGGCCGACCGGCGCTGGGCCGAGCGCTGGTGGCCGGTGCGCGAGCCCGGGGACTTCGTGGAGCTCGGCGGACCCCGGGACGCGGCCTGGGCGGGCGCGGTCGCCACCCTGGAGCGCGGTCTCGCGGTGGCGGTCGACTACGGGCACACGGCCGGGCGGCGGCCGCCGTTCGGCACCCTGGCCGGGTTCCGGGACGGGCGCGAGGTGGCCGCCGTCCCCGACGGCTCCCGCGACGTGACCGCCCACGTGGCGCTGGACGCGGCCGCCGCGCCCGGTGTCCACAGCCTGTGGACGACGCAGCGCGAGGCGCTGCGGGCGCTCGGGGTGAGCGGCGCCCGGCCGCCGCTGGCACTCGCGTCGAGCGACCCCGTGGCGTACCTGCGGGCGCTCGGCGGGGCGGGCGAGGCGGCGGAGCTGACCGACCCGGCGGGGCTGGGCGGCTTCGGATGGCTGGCGCAGCCCGTCCGGATGCCGGGACCGCCGAGCCTGGCGGGGCTCGCGGGATGGCAGACTCTGGTGCCATGAGGGAGACCACGGTCGGCATCGGCGCGGGTGCGGAAAACTTTTCGGGCGAAGCGGGCACCACGGACATGGTGCTCAACATCGGCCCGCAGCACCCGTCCACGCACGGCGTGCTGCGCCTGAAGCTGGTGCTCGACGGCGAGCGGATCGTCTCCGCCGAGCCGGTGATCGGGTACATGCACCGGGGCGCGGAGAAGCTCTTCGAGGCCCGCGACTACCGCCAGATCATCATGCTGGCCAACCGCCACGACTGGCTGTCGGCGTTCTCGAACGAGCTGGGCGTGGTGCTGGCGGTCGAGCGGATGCTCGGCATGGAGGTGCCCGAGCGCGCGGTCTGGATCCGCACCATGCTGGCCGAGCTGAACCGGGTGCTCAACCACCTGATGTTCCTCGGCTCGTACCCGCTGGAGCTCGGCGGGATCACCCCGGTCTTCCACGCCTTCCACGGCCGCGAGGAGCTCCAGCACGTGCTGGAGGAGGCCTCCGGCGGCCGGATGCACTACATGTTCAACCGGGTCGGCGGCCTCAAGGAGGACCTGCCGGCCGGCTGGCTCGGCCGGGTCCGGGCGGCGGTGGCCACGGTCCGCTCGCAGCTGCCGGTCTTCGACGACCTGGTGCTCGGCAACGAGATCTTCCGGGCCCGCACCGCCGGCGTCGGCGTGCTCTCCCGGGAGCACGTCCACGCGTACGGGGTCAGCGGCCCGATCGCCCGGGCCAGCGGCGTGGACCTCGACCTGCGGCGCGACGAGCCCTACCTCGCGTACGGCTCGCAGGAGCTGCGGCAGGTGCTCACCGTGGTCACCCGCGAGGAGGGCGACTGCCTGGCCCGCTTCGAGTGCCTGCTGGAGCAGACGGCCAACTCGCTGGACCTCGCCGACGCCTGCCTGGACAAGCTGGCGACGCTGGCGCCCGGCCCGGTGAACCTGCGGCTTCCCAAGGTGCTCAAGGCCCCGGAGGGCAGCACCTACGCGTGGACCGAGAACCCGCTCGGGATCAACGGCTACTACCTGGTCTCGCGCGGCGACAAGACGCCGTGGCGGCTCAAGCTGCGCTCGGCGTCCTTCAACAACATCCAGGCGCTCACCGAACTGCTGCCCGGCACGCTGGTCGCGGACATGGTGGCGATCCTGGGCTCGATGTTCTTCGTGGTCGGCGACATCGACAAGTAGCACCGGCGGCGGGCCGCCCCCGTGGGGGAGCGGCCCGCCGATCCTCGGCCCGCGGGCCCGGTCGGCCGTGCCCGGGTTCCCCGCCAGCGGTGCTTGGGCTTCTTCGACGCTTCCCCGTCAGCCGTGCTTGGGCTTCTTCGGCGCCGGGTCGGCCGGGTGCGGCGCGACCTTGCGGTCGCCCTTGGTGGCGATCCGCTCCGCGCAGAGGTCGGCCAGCACCCGGTACGCGGCGGGGCCCATCAGCTCGGTGAGCTCGGGGCGGTAGCTGACGTACACCGGGTCGGGGCCGTTGTGCGCCTCCGGGCTGCCGGTGCACCACCAGTGCAGGTCGTGGCCGCCCGGGCCCCAGCCGCGGCGGTCGTACTCGCCGATGGTGACCTGGAGGTAGCGGGTGTCGTCCGGGCGGTCGATCCAGTCGTACGTCCGGCGGACCGGCAGCTGCCAGCAGACGTCGGGCTTGGTCTCCAGCGGCTCCTTGCCCTCCTTCAGGGCCAGGGTGTGCAGGGCGCAGCCCTCACCGCCGGGGAAGCCGGGGCGGTTGAGGAAGATGCAGGCGCCGTCGACCCGCCGGGTCTGGCGGTCGCCGTCCTCGTCGAACATGGTGATACCGCCGTCGACCTTGATCCGGCCCTTGGCGTCGGTGCCGTGCTCGAAGAGTTCCCAGGTCTCCGGGGTGAGCCGCGCGGCGTGGCCGGCCACCCGCTTCTCGTCGTCCTCGTCCGAGTAGTGCGCGCCCAGCGTGCAGCAGCCGTCGGACTCGCCGCGACCGGGCCGGATGCCGTGGCAGCCCTTGCCGAAGATGCAGCTCCAGCGGGAGGTCAGCCAGGTGAGGTCGCAGCGGAAGACCTGCTCGTCGTCGTCGGGGTCGGTGAACTCCACCCAGGCGCGCGGGAAGTCCAGCGGCACCTCCGGGCGCCGACCCGGCATCGCGAGGTCGACCGCGCGGGACTTGGGCTTCTTGGACTTCGCGGGGGATTCGTGCGGGGCGTTCTTCGAGGTCTCTGCTGCTGCCACTCGGCAAGGGTAGAGCCTTTCTGGGGTGTGAATCCGCTCCCGGTCGAGGCATTTGGCATGATTTCGCCGGAAGTCCGCCGCGGTGGGCGGCCGGTGGACGTGAAGGCGGGGTGAAAAGGCCGCCGGGCCCTGCGGCGCCCCCGGCCGGGCGCCCTAGGATGGCGGCCGCCGGAGTCATCCCGCCGGCCGCGCGCAGCGGGCGGCCCCACGGGGTGGGGTCCGCTACGGGGAGGTACGGGGATGGGCAGCGGTGCGGGCACGAGTGGTCCGGGTGCGGGTGGTCCGGGCGCTGCGGGCGGTACGGGTGGTTCGGGCGGTTCGGGGAACGGCGGGTCCGGCCCGGGCGGGCACTTCTCGGTCAAGCCGTGGGAGATGCACGGTGAGGGCCGGGAGTTCGAGCAGATCTCCAACGACTTCGCCCGGGCCGCGCTGGGCCTGGAGCAGTCCCTGGCCGGCCTCGGCGCCCCCTGGGGCCAGGACACCCCGGGCAGTGGCTTCGGCGGCGGCTACCAGGAGGCGCGCGAGACCGTGTTCGGCGCGCTGAACGGCATCGCCGACCGGCTCGGGAAGATCGGTACCGGCCTGCACTCCATGGCCGACCACGCGGCCGACACCGACGCCGGGATCTCGGCGGACTTCGGCCGCGGTGCAACCTCCGCCCCGGCCGGCGCCGTCCACCCCGGCGGGGGATCCGCGGCGGGCGGCGCCCGCGGCTCGGCGGTCTGAGACGGCCGTCGCGCCGTCCCGTTCGTTCGCGCCGTCCCGTTCGTTCGCGCCGTCGCGTTCGCCCGCCGGCACGTCCGTTCGCCTGTACGTCCGTTCGCCTGTAGGTCCGCGCGGCGCGAAGCCGCGTACCGCACGTCGTCTGTCGTCTGTCGTCTGTCGAAGGGGGAAGCGCGTGTCCCGGAAGCTGCCCGAGGAACTCGCCCCGGTGCTGGCCCGGCTCGGCCACAGCTGGCCGCAGGCGGACGAGGACGGACTGCGTCAGGCCGCCGGCCTGTGGCGGGAGTTCGCCGTCGAGGCCGAACGGCTCGGCCGGCGCGGCGGTGCCTCCGCGGGCCGGGTGACGGGGGAGAACTCCGGCCGCGCGGTGGAGGCCTTCGCCGACCACTGGCAGACCTTCAGCGGCCGTGGCCGCGGACACCTGGACGACGCCCAGCAGGCCGCCGAACTGGTCGCGAAGGCCTTCGAGTCGGCCGCTCGGGCCACCGACACCTGCAAGGCCGAACTGGTCGCCACCCTGACCGCGCTCGCCGACGAGCTGAAGAAGGCCGAGGAGCACGCCGCGGCGGCCAAGCAGGCCGCCGCGCAGGTCTCCACCGCCACCGCCGGGGCGCCGCAGACCCAGGGCGTGTTCGGCGCGGTGACGCATGCGGTCGGTGCGGTGTCCGCGGCGGTCAAGAGCGCGGCGGCCGACACCGTCGCGGACGCGGTGCGGACGGTGGCGGTGGAGGCCGCCAGGCTGAAGGTCGCCGGTCTGCTGGACGAACTCGGCCGGGCGATGAAGGCCGCGATGCACGACGCGATGAAGGAGCCGGCGCTCACCGCGCTGACCCGGATCGCCGGCGCCGACGGCGTGGCGCGCGCCCGCGCCGTCGACGTCCCCACCATGTCCGAGGTGATGGCGGCCAAGGGCGGCTTCGACCCGGCGGCGGCCGGCCTGCCCGCCGTCCTCGGCGAGCCGGGCGTGCTCGGCGCCGGCGGCGCCGGCCTGGTCGTCGGACTGGACGAGCACGGCAAGCCGGTGGTCGGGGTCGACGGGCTGACCGTCAAGCTGGACGAGAACGGGAAGCCGGCCCTCGACGAGCAGGGCAACCCGGTCATCCTGCGGGCCGACGGCACCGAGGTGGCGGACCCGGCCGGTCTCACGCTGGTGACCGGCAAGGACGGCAGGCCGGTGGTCGCGGTCGAGGGGCTGAGCGTGCAACTCGACGAGCACGGCAAGCCGGTGGTGGGCGCCGACGGCCGGACCGTCCTGAACGGGCCGGACGGCAAGCCGGTGGTCGCGGTGGACCTCGCCCCGCGCTCGGCCGCCGGCGGCCGGCCCCCGCTCGGCACCGGACTGGACGGCCTGCCGGGTTCGACCCTGCCGGGTTCGGCACTGCCGGGCGCCGAACTCCCCGGCTCCGAACTCCCGGGGTCGGCCCGTCCGGGCTCCCAACCGCCCGGTGCCGGCGGGCCGGGCGCGGTCGTCGACGTGACCGCCGGTGGCGCCGGTGGCCCGGACGTCCGGGTCAGGACCGGCCCGGTGGGTGCGGCCTTCGGCGGCGACGACGGGCCGCCCGGCGGCGCTGCGGGCTCGCCGGGTGCCCGGCCCGAGCGCCCGGCCCCGGCCGGCGGCTCCGGCCACGCGGGCGGCGGCTACGGGCCGGTGGCCGCGCCCTCCGGCGGCTGGGCCCCGGACGGCGCCGCGCAGGCCCCGCTGGCGCCGCCCCGCGGCCCGGGTGCCCCGGTCTCGGTGCGTACCGACTCCGTCCTGGCGCCGCCGGTGCCGGCGGTGGACGCGGGCCTCGGCTCCGGTACCCCCTTCACTCCCGGCCACTCGGCGGGCGGCGCGCCCACCGGTGGCGGTTCGGGCGGGTACGGCTCGGGTGCGGGTGCCGCCCCGGCCGGTGGCGGTGGCGGTGGCGGTGGCGGGTACGGCGTCGCGACGCCGCTGCCGGTGACCGGTGGCGGGAGTTTCGGCACCGGTGGCGGCGTCGGCGGTGGTGGTGGGTTCGGCGGTGGAAGCGTTGGTGCCGGTGCCGGTGCCGGTGCCGGTGCCGGTGGTGGCGCGGCGGCCGGGGCGGGGCACCTGCCGTCCTCCGGCGGGGGCCAGGGCGGAGCCGTGGCCGCTGGCCCCGGCGGTGCTGCCGGTGTGGTCGGGATCCCGGGGGCGTCCGCCCCCGGTGCCGGTGCCGGTGCAGGTGCAGGTGGATCCGGTGCGGGCGGTGCGGGTTCGGCCGCCTCGGGAGCCGGTGCGGTTTTTGGTACGGGGCAGGAGACCAGGCCGGGTACGGGGGCGGGCGGTGTCCGGTCCGGGGCCGGCGCCACCGGCGGGGTGCCGATCGGCACCGCGCCGGTCCTCACCCCCGGCCCCGGCCGCTCCGCGCCCGAGGGCGCCGCCGGCACGGCGGGGCCGGCAGCGGGGGAGGGCCGCCGCCGCGGCGAGCACGGCCCGGGCGAGGGCGCCACGGGCTGGGTCGCGCCGGTCGCCACCGCGCAACTGCTGGCCCTGCAGCTGGCCTCGCGGGCCCGCCGCGGCCCCGGCGGGGAGGAACCGGAGGCCGCCGGACGGATCCGCTGCATCGCCGACAGCCGCCCCTACGGTGTGCCCGGCGGGCTCGGGCCCGTCGACCCGCAGGAGCAGGCCGAACTGGAGCGCCGGGTGCCCAGGGGCACCGACGGGCTGCCCGTCCGGCACCCCGACCCGGCCGCGGGCGGCTGGGCCGAGGTGGTCAACGCCGCGGGCCACCGTGAGCCGGGCCGGGCCAACAACGCCCTGGAGGTGGCCCTCTCGGCGGTGGACACCTTCACCGGCCGCCCGGCCTGCGCCGCGCCGCGGATCCCCACCGAGGGCGCCGCCGGCGAGCGCGGCGGCCGGGACCGTGCGGAGCGCGAACTCGGCGCGCCGTTCCGGGACCTGGGCGAGGGCGCCGAGGCGTTCGAACGGCTGGCCGTCGAGCTGCGCCGGGCCGGCCACGGGGCGCAGGCCGTCCTACTCACCCTCGACGGGTACGGCCGCCCGCACGCCTGGAACGTCGTCAACCACCGGGACACCGTGACCTGGCTGGACCACCAGGCCGGTCGCCAGGGCCCGGTGCCGCTGCACAGTGCGGACCACGGCCTGTGGGCGATCGCGCTCGACCCGGACTGCCGCCCGCTGGACCTCGCCGATTGCCGGTCCCGCCCGACGGCCGCCGCGCCCGCCGCCGATGCGTCGGCCGCCGACGTGCCCGCCACCGTCCCGCCCGCCACCGTCCCGCCCGGCGCCGGCACGCCCGCCGCGGCTGCCGTGTCCGTCGCCGTGCCCGAGACGGCCACCGCGGCGCCCGCCGCCGTGCCCGGAGAGGCCACCGCCGCGACCGCCCCCACCAGCGCTAGGAGCGCCGACTCGTGACCACCCGCGCGCAGGCGGTCGACGCCGCCCACCGTTGGATCAACGGCGAACTCCCCCGTGCGTCCGCCGACGCGGGCACCGGCAGCCGGGCGGTGCACGCCCACGAGTTCGATCTCGGCTGGGTGCTCTGGGCCGATCCCTCCCCGGTCCGGGTGGACCCGCTGACCGGCGAGCGCCGGGCGCCCGAGGAGATCGGCGCGGCCTGCGCGGTGGTGGACCGCGTGAGCGGCGAGCTGAGCGTCTGGCCCTCCGTCCCCGTCCCCGAGGTGGTCCGGCTCTACCGCGACAGCCGGGGCGCCGGCTGCTACGACCCGGCGCTGCCGCCGGCCACCGGCCCGGGCGCCCGGGCCGAACTGACCTACCGTGACGAGCTGGGAGCGGAGCGGACCCTGGCCCTGCGCTCCGGGCCCGGCCTGCCGCACCCCGCGCTGCGGGCCTGGCGACAGCTGCAGTCGGAGGGCGTGCGGGCCGAGGACGTCCTCGCCGTCCACACCGACCTGCGGATCGGCGCGCTGCCCGGTGGCTACTGGGCACACGCGCTGGCCGCCGAACTGCCCACCGCCCGGGTCGGGTTCGACATCCCGTACGGGCCGCGCGCGGACGCCAGGGCGCGGGCCCTGCGGGCGCTGCCCGAGCCGCCGGCGGAGCCGGGGCGGCCCGCGCCCGCGCGGCGCAACCGGGTGCCGTTCCCCCGTTCGGTGCCGGCCGCCCCGGCAGAGCACGGGCGGACCCTGGCGGCCCGGCTGGAGGAGCAGTTCGGCCCGCAGGGCGTCCGCTGCTTCGACCCCGCCGACGTCGGCCGGGCGGACCTGCCGGAGGTGACGGCCCGGACGCTGCTCGCGGTCGGCGTGCCGGTGCTCGTCGAGGGGTACTTCGCGCTGCACCACCCGCTGCCCGACGGCATCGCGGACGGCAGCAGGCCCGGCCGGGTGCTCCCGCCGGTGGCCGAGCACCTGGCGGAGCTGGGGCGTGGCACGCTGGCCACCGTCCGGGCCGGGAGGGAGCTGGTCTCGCAGCTGCTGATCGGCACCGACGGCTGGTCGCTGATCACCGTGGACACCGCACGCGGTGTGGTCCGCGCGGTCGATCCGGACCACGCCACGGCCCGCCACTGCAACGCGGACCTCACCGCCTTCGTCCGCTGCCTGGCCCTGTTCGCGGACTGGCTGCCCCGGGTGCGCGGCCTGCACCCGTACGCCGCCGGTCAGGCCGTCGCCGAGCTCCAGTGGGGGCTGGCGGCGCTCGACCGGACGGTCTTCGAGGACCCGGAGAGCTGGTGGGGGGTGCTGGTCGAGCAGTTCTGGGACGGGCTGTTGTGAACTGACCCCTCCTCGGTGCACCCGCAGCCCCACCTTTACCGGCCGCCGGCACCCGACGGTCCGTCCGGTCCCGCCGGGCCGCCGTTCGGGCGACCGCCGCCGCGCTGCCGGCGGCCGGCCGGCCCCGCGCAGCGCATCATGACCCGTGAAGCGTTCCGTCCGACCAGCTCCCACACCAGCCCCGTTCCGTCCGGGCCCCGCCCGGACGCGCACCACCCGAGCCGGAGCCCCGCCTTGACCGTTCCACCCCGCGCGCACGCGGTCGTCCTCGCCGCCCTGGCGGTGCTCGCCGCGGGCTGCGCCGCGCCGTCCACCGGCCCGGCATCCGCGCCGACACCGCTGCGCGCGCGGTTGGCCGCGGCCCCCAAGGCCTGCGCGCAGCCGGTGGTGATCGGCCACCGGGGTGCGCCCGGGAGCGCGCCGGAGAACACCATGGCCTCCTTCGAGGCGGCCCTGCGCGGCGGCGCCGACTGGCTGGAGACGGACGTGCAGACCACCCGGGACGGGGTGCCGGTGCTGATGCACGACTCCTCCGTCGACCGGGTCACCGACGGCAAGGGCGAGGTGGCCGAGCTGACGGCGGCCCAGATCGCCGGCCTGCGGGTGACCGTCGGCCCGGGCGCCCCGGAGCCCGTGCCCACCCTCGAACAGCTCCTGACCCGGCTGGCCGGCAGCCGGACGCGGCTGCTGATGGAGATCAAGTGGCAGCGGCCCGAGGACGTCCGGCGGATCGCCCGGATCGCGGCGGCCAGCCGGGCCGACGTCGTCCTCTACTCCTTCTCGGCCGCCCACCTGCAGCAGGCGCACGAGGAGGCGCCCCGGTTGCCGCTGGTGCTCATCCAGGGCGCCGGCCTGGCGGATCCGCCGGGCGGCCTGCCGCTGGCCGGGGTGGCGCTGGACGCGGGGCTGGCCACCGCCGGGCGGATCGCGGCCGAGCGCCGGGCCGGGCGGGACGTGTACGTCTGGGTGCTGGACGACGAGCCGTCCTGGCAGGGCATGTCCGACCGGGACGCCTCCGGCCTGATCACCGACGTGCCGGACCGGGCGAGGGCCTGGGTGGACGCCCGCTGCCGCGCACCCCGGACCTACCCGCCGGCTCCGGACGGCGCGCGGTAGCACCGCCCGTCACCGCGGGGGTACCTGACGTACCGGCAGGGCCCGCGCCGGCGCCCCGTCGTCCGTGCCCCGAGCCCGACCCCCCGGCACCCGGAGAACGCGGCCCGGAACCGGGGGCCGCGGCCCAGGACCGGTCGTCGGCGGTATCGCGTAGCGTGGACCGTTATGCGACTCGGTGTTCTAGACGTAGGTTCCAACACCGTCCACTTCCTCGTGGTGGACGCCCATCCCGGGGCCGCCCCGCTGCCCGCGTACTCCCACAAGGCGGAGTTGCGGCTCGCGGAGCTGCTCGACGCCGAGGGCTCGATCAGCGCGGTCGGCGTGGAGAAGCTGATCGACATGGTGTCCTCGTCGATCCGGGTCGCCGAGGACAAGGGCGTCGTGGACGTCCTGCCGTTCGCCACCTCCGCGGTCCGCGAGGCCAGCAACGGTGAGGACGTCCTGCGGCGGGTCGCCGAGGAGACCGGCGTGGAGCTGCGGGTGCTCTCCGGCCAGGACGAGGCGCGGCTCACCTTCCTGGCCGTCCGGCGCTGGTTCGGCTGGTCCTCGGGCCGCCTGCTCAACCTCGACATCGGCGGCGGCTCGCTGGAGATCGCCTGCGGTCTGGACGAGCAGCCCGACGTCGCCTGCTCCCTGCCGCTCGGCGCGGGGCGGCTCACCGCCGGCTGGCTGCCCGGGGACGTCGCCGACCCGGACGACCTGCGCCGGCTCAGACGCCACATCCGGGCCGAGATCGCCGGCGTGGCGGGCGAGATCGCCCGGCTCGGGCCGCCCGACCACGCGGTGGCCACCTCCAAGACCTTCAAGCAGCTGGCCCGGATGACCGGCGCCGCTCCCGCCGACGCCGGCCAGTACACCGCCCGCAAGCTGCCCCGGGCGGGCCTGTCGGCCTGGGTGCCCCGGCTCTGCGCCATGTCGGTGGCCGACCGGGCGCGGATCCCGGGCGTCTCGCCGGGCCGGGCCCGGCAGTTGCTGGCCGGCGCGCTGGTGGCGGAGGCCGCGATGGACATCTTCGGCCTGGCCGAGCTGGACATCTGTCCGTGGGCGCTGCGCGAGGGCATCATCCTGCGCCGCCTCGACACCCTGCACAGCCCGGCCGACCGTCACCGGGCGGCCCTCACCACCTGACGGCACCTGCCCGGTCCGTGACGTTCGTCGCCTACGTCCCGTTCCGGGCCGTGTCCGCATACGCTGTGTCCCGTGGCGCAACCAGCGGACGAGGACGGTACGCAGGAGGGCCGCGCTGCCGCTGCTGGGCAGCCGCGGCCGGACGGCCCGCGCCGGGTCCGGGCCGGCACCGCCGCCCGGCGGACGGTCGAGGCCGCCTCCCGGACGGCCAGGACGGTGAAGTCCGCGACCGGCGGCAGGGCCGGCCGGAAGGCCGCGGCGGCGCAGGCCGCCCCGCCCGGCCGGGCCCGTCCCGGGGAGCCTGCGGACGCACCCACCGGAGAGCCCGCGGGATCCTCGACGGGAGAGGCCGCCGGAGCAGCGACCGGAGATCCGGCGGCGGCCGTACCCGCGATGGCGGCCGAGCCGCCCAGGCCGGCCAAGGCGGCCAGGGCACCGAAGGCCGGGAGGGCGGCCAGGGCCGCCCGGGCCGGGAAGGCGGTCGAGGGGTCGAAGCAGCCGCGGGGCCGTTCCGGCGATCCGGCCGGCAGCGACCCGGCCGGCACCGAGCCTGCCGGCACCGAGCCCGCCGGGGCCCCGCGCCAGGAGGCCAAGGCGCCCCGGACACCCGCGAAGGCCGCCGTGAAGCGCGCGGTGCGGACGGTCGGCGCGGTCAAGGCGGCGAAGCGCGCCGCCCGCACGGCGCCCCTGCTGCGCACCACCGACCGGCTGGTCCTGCCCTCCCACCCGGCCCTGCACATCCCCGACACCAAGGTCGCCCTGTCCACCGCCTCGGTGTACCCGGAGTCCACCTCGGTGGCCTTCGAGCTGGCCGAGAAGCTGGGCTACGACGGCGTCGAGGTGATGGTCTGGAACGACCCGGTCAGCCAGGACGTCGAGGCGCTGCGCCGGCTCTCCGACGCCCACCGGATGCCGATCCTGGCCGTCCACGCGCCCTGCCTGCTGATCACCCAGCGGGTGTGGACCACCGACCCGTGGACCAAGCTGGTCCGGGCCCGCGCGGCGGCCGAGAAGCTCGGCGCGAGCGCCGTGGTCGTGCACCCGCCGTTCCGCTGGCAGCGGCAGTACGCCCGCGACTTCGTCGAGGGCATCGACCGGATGGCGGGCGAGACGGACGTCCGCTTCGCCGTCGAGAACATGTACCCGTGGCGGTACCGCGACCGCGAGATGCTCGCCTACTCGCCCGGCTGGGACGTCACGGAGGAGGAGTACCGGCACTTCACCATCGACCTGTCGCACGCCTCCACCTCCCGGATCGACGCGATGGAGATGGTCCGGCGGATGGGCGGGCGGCTGGCCCACATCCACCTGGCCGACGGCTCCGGTTCCGGCAAGGACGAGCACCTGATCCCCGGCCGGGGCAGCCAGCCCTGCGCCGAGCTCCTGGAGCACCTGGCCCGGACCGGCTTCGACGGCCACGTGGTCCTGGAGGTCAACACCCGCCGCTCCGCGTCCCCCGCCGAACGCGAGGCCGACCTCGCCGAGGCGCTCGCCTTCACCAGGCTCCACCTGGCCACCCCGGCCCGCGTACGCTGAGGGTGCGCCGCATGCGTGCGAACCATCGCTCCGAGGGGGAGACTTGACCGACTTTCAGACTCTTGCGTCATCCTTCGGCTCGGTCGCCGAGGAGTACGACCGGGCCCGGCCCTCCTACCCGGACGCGCTCTTCGACGAGCTGGAGCGGCTGGCCGGCCGTCCGCTGAAGGGCGCGAACGTGCTGGACGTCGGGGCGGGCACCGGCATCGCCACCCGGCTGCTGGCCGGGCGCGGCGCCCGGGTGACCGCCGTCGAGCCCACCCCGGGGATGGCCAGGCAGCTGCACGCGGTCTCGCCGGAGCTGCCGCTGGTCCGGGGCGACGGCAACGACCTGCCGTTCCACGACTCCACCGCGGACCTGGTCACCTACGCCCAGGCCTTCCACTGGACGGACCCGGCCCGCTCGATCCCCGAGGCGATCCGGGTGCTGCGCCCGGGCGGCGCGCTCGCCACCTGGTGGAACGTCAAGGACAGCTCGGTCGGCTGGGTCCGGGCGATGGGCACCCGGCTCGCCGAGGCGCTGCAGGGCTCCTACCACGCCTACGGCGCGGTGAACGAGATCATCGGCCGGCTGGAGCCCTACGACCTGCGGGTGGGCACGGCCGTGCTGCGCTGGGAGCGCCGGATCACCGTCGACCAGGTGATCACCGACCTCACCTCGCGCTCCTACCTCGCCGCCCTCACCCCCGAGCGGCGCGAGCCGCTGCTGGCCGTCGAGCGGGCGGCGCTGCTCGCCGAGTTCCCGGACGGCTGGGTCGTCGAGCCGTACGTCCTGGACCTCACGGTCGCCGTCACCGAGGGCTGACCGACCGGCCCCGCCCGGGGTCGCGGCGCGACCCGCGCTGACCGCATCGCGGACGGAGCGTCCGCGCGCTGGGCCCGGGGCGTACGCTCGATAGCTACCAGCGGCCCTGCACCCTCCCACCAGCGCAGTCGGCCGCAGCAGCCTCCGAAGGAGTGGAGCACAGTGCCCGAGCTGAAGTCCCGTACGGTCACCCACGGTCGCAACATGGCAGGCGCCCGGGCGCTTCTCCGGGCGGCCGGCGTAGCCCGCGAGGACTTCGGCAAGCCGATCATCGCGGTGGCCAACTCCTTCACCGAGTTCGTGCCGGGCCACACCCACCTGCAGCCGGTCGGCCGGATCGTCTCCGAGGCGATCAAGGAGGCCGGCGGCATCCCGCGCGAGTTCAACACCATCGCGGTGGACGACGGCATCGCGATGGGCCACGCCGGCATGCTGTACTCGCTGCCCTCGCGCGACCTGATCGCCGACTCGGTCGAGTACATGGTCAACGCGCACTGCGCGGACGCCCTGATCTGCATCTCCAACTGCGACAAGATCACCCCCGGCATGCTGATGGCCGCGCTGCGCCTCAACATCCCGACGGTCTTCGTCTCCGGCGGCCCGATGGAGGCCGGCCAGGCCGTCCTGGTCGACGGCACCGTCCGCAAGCTCGACCTGGTCAACGCGATCTCCGACGCCGTCAACGAGAACGTCTCGGACGAGGACATCGCGATCATCGAGGAGAACGCCTGTCCGACCTGCGGGTCGTGCTCGGGCATGTTCACCGCCAACTCGATGAACTGCCTCACCGAGGCGATCGGCCTCTCGCTGCCCGCCAACGGCTCGGTGCTGGCCACCCACACCGCCCGCCGGGCGCTGTACGAGGACGCCGGCCGGAACATCGTCGAGATCACCAAGCGGCACTACCACCAGGACGACTACAGCGTCCTGCCGCGCAACATCGCCACCCGCGCCGCGTTCGAGAACGCCATGGCGCTGGACATCGCGATGGGCGGCTCCACCAACACGATCCTGCACCTGCTCGCCGCGGCCCAGGAGGCCGAGGTCGACTTCGACATGCGGGCCATCGACGCCATCTCGCGCAAGGTGCCCTGCTTGTCCAAGGTCGCGCCGAACGGCAAGTACTACATGGAGGACGTCCACCGGGCCGGCGGCGTGCCCGCCATCCTGGGCGAGCTCTACCGCGGCGGGCTGCTCAACGAGGACGTGCACACCGTGCACTCCGCCTCGCTCGACGAGTGGCTGAAGACCTGGGACATCCGCGGCGGCTCGCCGTCGCAGAAGGCCGTCGAGCTGTTCCACGCCGCCCCCGGCTGCGTCCGCTCCGCCACCGCCTTCTCGCAGTCCGAGCGCTGGGACACCCTGGACACCGACGCCGCCGGCGGCTGCATCCGCAGCGTGGAGCACGCGTACTCGGTCGAGGGCGGCCTCGCGGTGCTCTACGGCAACCTCGCCGAGGACGGCTGCATCGTGAAGACGGCCGGCGTCGACGAGTCGATCTGGACCTTCAGCGGCCCGGCCGTGGTGCTGGAGTCCCAGGAGGACGCGGTCGACGCCATCCTGACCAAGCGGGTCAAGGAGGGCGACGTGGTGGTCATCCGCTACGAGGGCCCCAAGGGCGGCCCGGGCATGCAGGAGATGCTCTACCCGACCTCCTTCCTCAAGGGCCGCGGGCTCGGCAAGGCCTGCGCGCTGATCACCGACGGCCGGTTCTCCGGCGGCACCTCCGGCCTCTCGATCGGCCACGCCTCGCCCGAGGCGGCCTCCGGCGGCACCATCGCGCTGGTCGAGGACGGCGACATCATCGCGATCGACATCCCGGCCCGGACGGTCGACCTGCAGGTCTCCTTCGAGGAGCTGCACGAGCGCCGGCTGAAGCTGGAGGCCGAGGGCGGCTACCGGCCGAAGAACCGCGAGCGCGAGGTCAGCCAGGCGCTCAAGGCGTACGCGGCGATGGCCACCTCGGCCGACAAGGGAGCCGTCCGGGACGTCAGCAAGCTCGGCTGACCCGGCCCGGCCCCACCGGCACGCGAACGACGCGGGAGCCGCCCCGACCTCCGGGGCGGCTCCCGCCGCGTTCGCCCGGCGCCGGGTGATAATCGGACTCGTGAACGACGCTCCCGCCCCCAGTCCCGGCTCCGCCGCCGCGCCCGCCGGCGCCCCCGAACCGGCGGCGATCCGCTGGTTCGGCACCAGCTGGGTCGCGCGCGGCTCCGACTACCGGCGGCGCCGCGTCCTCGTCCCCGTCGGCGCCCTGCTCGCGGCCGCCGCCGGGGCGCTGCTGCTGCGCTTCGGCGTCGAGGGCGTGCGGATGTCCGACGCCGGGACCCTCGTCGACGGCCTGCTGGTCGCGGCCATCGCGATCTGCTCCTGCCTGGCGGCCCTGCGCACCTGGAAGCTGCTGAGCGAGGGCAGGGACGCGCTCACCGGCTGGATGGCCGAGGACAAGTCGCTCGGCGCGGTCTGGATCATCGGCGGGGTCGGATCCCTGCTCGCCTACTTCGCCCGCAGCCTGGTGGAGGCCCCCGGCGAGGCCGTCGAGCGGGCCCGTTACCAGCAGGCCGCCGAGCGCTACGAGCGCCGCCAGGCGGGCCGCAGCCGCCGGCCGGACACCAGGGGCCCCGGCCGCGGCGGCCGTCGGCGCTGAGCGCCCGGCAGGATCCTGCCGGGCGCGGATCCGCCCGACAGGCCCTAGCTCCGGCTGACCGAGCCGCAGGCGGGTTCGGCGCCCGGGGCGCCCTCGGGCAGCGACTTGCTCCGGTCGTAGGGGTCGGTGGTCGGCCCGGACGGCTTCGGCGCACCCGGCAGGGCCGGCTTCGCGAACTGCTTGAACTGCGGGTGGTAGAAGCCGTCGTAGACGAAGCAGGCGCTGTTGCCGGCCTCGCTGTCGTACTTCTCCAGGCTGAGCTTCTGCGTGCTGATCCGGTACCTGGCCGGGTCGTAGAACCGGAACACGGCCGTGCGCCGCACGACGGTGCGGGCGGTCCGGGTGCTCCCGTCCACCCCGTCGGCGACGCGGGTGGTCCAACCCACCGGCTTCGGGGCGTCCGGGGCCGGCGGCGCGGCGGGGTCGGCGCTCGCCCGGGGCTTCTCGCTGGGCAGTTCCCGACCGGCCTCCGGGCCGGGGCGCAGCGCGTACACGAAGGTGTAGTCGGTGACGATCCGGACGCCCCGCTCGCCGTCGCCCTCGATGCTCATCCGCCCCTGGATCCGGACGTCGGAGACCGGGACGGCGTCGCGCGGGTCGAATCGGCTGACCAGCCAGGTCGGGTCGTGGGTGGCGTCCGGGTGGGCCAGCGACTTGGCGAGCGGGTCCTGGTACTCCCGGTTCAGCAGGTCCAGCGCGCCCTGCGGGTGGCCGCCCGCGATCACCGCAGGGTCCAGGTTGGCCGCGGTCAGGAAGGCCTTCACCAGCGCGAGCTGGCCCGCGACCTGCTCGGAGTCGAACGCCCCGACCGCCTGGGCCGGCGGCAGCACGATCGCGTCCGGGCCGGCCGGCCAGCCCTCGGCGGGCGAGCCCGCCCAGGGGCGGTCGACGGTGGGGGTCAGCTCGGCGACCGGTGGCGGCGCGGCGGTGGGCTGGGCCGTCTCCGGGCCGACCACGGGGGCGGTGGCGCGCGGACCGGGGGATCCGGCGCCGTCGAACCAGTCGCGCAGGGCGCCGAGGTTGAGCACGGCGAGCAGCAGGCCGATGGTGAGGAGCACGATCAGCGGGGTGCGCCGGTCCCGCTTCGGGCGGTCGCCGCCCCACGGGTCGACCGGCTTCGGTGCGCGGCGCAGCCGCAGCCGCAGCCGGCGCCGGGGTCGGGGCGGGGTCGGGTCGAGGACGGTGCGGCGCGCCCCCGGGTCCACCGGCGGCTGGTCCTTCCAGCGCGCGGCGAGCATCCGGGTACGCCCGCTCTGCTCCCTGACGGTGGCACCCCGGACGAACGTCTCGTCCAGGACGAGGTTCTCGAACGGGTCGCTCCCGCCCGGCTCGGACCCCTCGGACGATCGGGGATCCGGATCTTCGGCTATCGGCATCGCGTCAGTATGCCGACGGTCGGTGACAACCGGGTGATCGGGGGGACAAGTCCTGGTGGGAGCAGGTCGGTTCGGCCCGTTGGTGCCGTTCTGTCCGGCCGCGCGGGCCGTGCGGGCCGTCGTGCGGGCCGTCGTGCGGGCGTCCGGGGGCATGACGGGGCGTCCGGCGGCCGTGCCCCAGTCGTCGTGCGCCGGCGGGGCGTCCGGCGGCCGGACGCCCCGTCAGGTCCGACCCGCCCGGCCGTCGTCCGCCGGCGTCACTTCCCGCGGGCCTGCTTCACCGAGCCCACCACGCCCGCGATCGCGAGCAGCAGTCCCGCGGGCAGCAGCGACACCAGGAAGGCGCCGATCAGGCTCGCGTCCCCGAGGATCGTCTGCGCCAGCGTGTTGAGGACGAGCAGGGCCCCCGCGGCCGGCATCGCGGCCTGCCAGGGGTGTTCGCCGGCCCAGCGCCGGATCCGCCGGTCCCCGGTGTCGCGGCGCAGGCTGCCGCCCACCGTGCCGACCAGGAAGAAGAAGAACAGGGCCCAGCCGGCCGGACCGGCCAGGATGTCCAGCGACCAGTGCCCGGTGATCACGTTCACGCCGAGCGCCGCACCGCCCACCACCGCACCGACGCCTGCGGCCGTCTTCCACGGGCCCATCGTCGCGGAGGCGACGGCGAGCTGCTGGTTTTCGCGTCGGGTCAAGTCTCCGTGTGCCATGTCTCCACGGTGCTCCGCCGGGATGCCGGAAGCCATAGGGGAGAACCCCGAGTTTCCCCCTACGGAGCCGGCTGTCCGGCGGGGCCGCGCTCCGGACGCCCCGGGTGCCGACCGGACGGCCCCGCGATGCCCGGGGCCCGCCCGGCAGCCCGCCCCGGAGGCCCCCGAACGCCCCGCTCCCGGAACGCTGTTCGAGGGCTGAGACGGCCGGGCCCGACCCTGCCCACGGGCTGGACGGACACCCGCCCGCGCCGCCGCCGGTGCGAGGATGGCCGCAGCACCGAGTCGGGACGGTACGAAGGAGCGGCCATGAGCAGCAGCGCAGCACACGGACAGAAGATCGCCTTCCTCGGCACCGGAAAGATCGGCGAGGCGCTGCTCTCGGGCCTGCTGCGGGCCGGCACGGACCCGGCGGACGTCCTGGTCACCGCACGCCGCCCGGAGCGTGCGGCCGAACTCGTCGAGAAGTACGGCGTGGGCGTGGTGACCAACGCGGAGGCGGCCAAGCTCGCCGACACCCTGATCCTCGCGGTGAAGCCCCAGGACATGGGCACCCTGCTGGAGGAGCTGGCCCCGCACGTCGGCACCGACCGGCTGGTCATCTCGGCGGCGGCCGGCATCCCCACCCGCTGGTTCGAGGCCCGCCTCGCGGTCGGCACCCCGGTGGTCCGGGTGATGCCCAACACGCCGGTGCTGGTGGACGAGGGCATGTCCGTGATCTCCGGCGGTTCGCACGCCACCGAGGCGCACCTGGAGCGCGCGGAGGCGATCTTCCGCTCGGTCGGCAAGGCCCTGCGGCTGCCCGAGACGCAGCAGGACGCGGCGACCGCGCTGTCCGGCTCCGGCCCGGCGTACTTCTACTTCCTGGTCGAGGCGATGACGGACGCGGGCATCCTGCTCGGCCTGCCCCGGCACGTCGCCCACGACCTGATCGTGCAGTCGGCGATCGGCGCGTCGGTGATGCTGCGCGACTCCGGCGAGCACCCGGTGAAGCTGCGCGAGGCCGTCACCTCCCCGGCCGGCACCACCATCGCGGCCATCCGCGAGCTGGAGAACCACGGTGTCCGGGCGGCCCTGCTCGGCGCGCTGGAGGCGGCCCGCGACCGCTCCCGGGAGCTGGCCTCCGGCGGCAAGTGAGCAGGCCGGCGCGGGCGCCGGCGGCAGTAGGCTCGCGGGGTGAGCTACGACCTGGTGATCTTCGACAATGACGGCGTCCTCGTGGACAGCGAGCCGGTCTCCAACCGGCTGCTGGCCGAGTACCTGACCGAACTGGGCTTCCCGACCACGATCGAGGACTCCTACCGGGACTTCATGGGCACCGCCGCCCACCGGGTGCACGACGTGATCGGGGAGCGCTACGGCGCCACCCTGCCCGCGGACTTCGACGAGCTCTTCCACGCCCGCGTCTTCGACGCCTTCGCGGCCGAGCTCACCGCCGTCCGCGGCGCGGAGCAGCTGCTCGGGGAGCTGCGGCGCAGCTCCGTCCCGTACTGCCTGGCGTCCTCCGCCCACCACGCCTGGATCCGTACCGCCCTCGACCTGACCGGCCTGCGCGGGTACTTCGCCGAGGAGCGGATCTTCAGTGCGCAGGACGTCGGCGTCGGCAAGCCCGCCCCGGACCTCTTCCTGCACGCGGCCCGCACGCTGGGCGCCGACCCGGCCCGCTGCCTGGTGGTGGAGGACAGCGTGAACGGCGTGCTGGCCGCCCGCGCGGCCGGGATGGACGTCTACGGCCACGCCGCCCTCACCGACCCGGTGAAGCTCACCGCGGCCGGCGCGACCGGGCTGGTCGGCGAGCTCTCGGAGGTCGCCGCCCTGGTCGGACGCGGCTGAGGCGCACGGAGCGCCGATGAGGCGGGCCGGGCCCCGGGCCGGGGCGGGCGGCGGCGGTGCGGGCACCGGCCGCCGTGATCCGAGCCCCGTACCCCCTCCCCAAATCCCCGCCCACCGCCTACGCTCACGCCAACATCGTCGTACCGGCCAGTAGCGAGGTCCCGCATGAGCACCGAGGTCCCGCTCCGGCTGCGGCAGGCGCGCGTCGCCCTGGCCGTGAGCTTCCTCCTCCAGGGCGTCACCTTCGCCCTGCTGGTCACCTGCATCCCGGAGATCCAGGACCGGTACGGGCTGGACGACACCCTGCTGCCGGTCTTCCTCGCCGCCGTGCCGATCCTGGCCGGCGTGGGGTCGATCGCCTCCGAGAACCTGGTGAAGCGGACCAGCGCCCGCGGGGTGCTGCGGGTCGTCCAGCCCGCGCTCTGCCTCACCCTGGCGGCCGTCGGCCTGGGCGGCGAGCTCTGGCAGCTCGGTCTGGCCCTCGGCGCGTTCGGGCTGCTGGTCGGCGCGCTCGACGCCAGCATGAACATGCTCGGGGTGGGGCTGCAGCACCGCTACGGGCGTTCGATCATGCTCGGCTTCCACGCCGCCTTCAGCCTGGGCGGCATTCTCGGTGCGGCCCTGGCGGGCCTCGGCTCGCACTACCACCTCAGCCTGTTCGCCCTGTTCGGCTCGGCCGCCGCCGTCCTGATCCCGCTGGCGCTGCTGGCCGGCACCCGGTTCGCCGGGCCGGCCGAGCTGGGCGACGCCGTCCGGGAGGCGAGCGAGGCCGCGGCCCGCTCGATCCCGTGGCGCCCCCTGCTGCCGCTCTGCCTGGCGATGGCCTTCGCCTACATCGCGGACGCCTCGGTCTCCAACTACAGCGTCAAGTACCTCACCGACGGCCTGGGCAGCCCGGACGACGTCGCCAAGCTCTCCTACCTCGGCTACATGGTCGCGATGCTGCTCGGCCGCACCCTCGGCGACCGGGCCGTCCAGCGCTGGGGCGCCGTGCCGGTGGTGCGGGGCGGCGCGGCGCTGGCGGCGCTCGGCTTCGCGGTGGCGGCCGCCGCACCCGGCCAGTGGGTGGGCATCGCGGGCTTCACCCTGCTCGGCTTCGGCATCTGCGCGATCATCCCGCAGGTGTTCGCGGCGGGCGGGCGGCTCTTCCCGGCGGACTCCGACGCGGCGGTGGCCCGGCTCAACCTGTTCAACTACGTCGGCTTCCTGATCGGATCGCCGCTGGTCGGCGCGATCGCCGACGCGAGCTCGTACCGCTGGGCGCTGCTCGCGCCGATGCTGCTGATCCTCGCGGTGATCCCGCTGGCCGGGCACTTCGCCCCGGCGCCGGCCGCGGTGCGCAAGCCGGTCGAGGTCGCCTGACCGCCCCGGCCGCCGGCAGTCCCGACCGCCCCGACCGCCCCGGCCGCTGCGGCGGCCGGGACGCGACACCCGCGGCGGCCCGCCCCGGCGGGAGTCGCGCGCCCACCCGTCGCGAGGACCGCCGGGCCCCACCCACTACCGTGGAGGCCATGCCCGACGCCGAGCGTGAAACCCCCTGCGGCCTGCACCTCTTCTGGGACGAGGCCGTCACGAGCTACGACTTCGGCCCAGGCCACCCGATGGACCCGACCCGGCTGGCGCTCACCATGAGCCTCGCCGAGTCCCTCGGGCTGACCACCGGGCCCGGCGTGACCGTCCGGGCCGCGGCGGCGGCGGGGGACTCCACCCTCGGCCTGGTGCACACCCGCGAGTACGTCGAGGCGGTCAAGTACGCCGCCGCGCACCCCGAGGAGCGGGACTCCAGACACGGCCTGGGGACCGACGACAACTGGTCCTTCCCCGCCCTGCACTCGGCCTCCGCGCTGATCGCCGGCCAGTCGGTGGCCGCCGCCGAGGCGGTCTGGCGCGGCGAGACCCCGCACGCGGTGAACTTCGCCGGCGGCCTGCACCACGCCATGCCCGGCCAGGCCTCCGGCTTCTGCGTCTACAACGACGCCGCGCTCGCGGTGGCCAGGCTGCTGGAGCTCGGGGCCGAGCGGGTGGCCTACGTCGACGTGGACGTGCACCACGGCGACGGCGTCCAGCAGGCCTTCTGGGACGACCCCCGGGTGCTCACGGTCTCGCTCCACGAGCACCCGGCCACGCTCTTCCCGCAGACCGGCTGGTCCACCGAGACCGGCGGGCCGGCCGCCCCCGGCAGCGCCGCCAACCTGCCGCTGCCGGCCGGCACCGGCGACGCGGGGTGGCTGCGCGCCTTCCACGCCCTGGTGCCCGACCTGCTGGCGGCGTTCCGCCCCCAGGTCCTGGTCACCCAGCACGGCGCGGACACCCACGTCGAGGACCCGCTGGCGCACCTCGCCGTCACCCTGGACGCCCAGCGGTACGTCGCCGAGCAACTGCACGAGCTGGCCCACCGGCACACCGGGGGCCGCTGGATCGCGCTCGGCGGGGGCGGCTACGCCGTCGTCGACGTCGTGCCCCGGGCCTGGACGCACCTGGTCGCCACGGCGGCGGGGCGGCCGGTGGACCCGGCCGCCGAGACCCCGGCGGACTGGCGGGCGGAGGTCTACCGACGCACCCGCCGGCAGGGTCCGCTGCGGATGACGGACGGCGCCGGCCCGCAGTGGCGTGACTTCGACGGCGGCTACGACCCGTCCGACCGCCTGGACCAGGCCATCCTCGCGGCCCGGCGGGCGGTGTTCCCGCACCACGGCCTGCTGCCCTGAGCCCGGCCGTCCGGCCGTCCGGGCAGCCCCGCCGGCCCGGGGAGGGTCCGCCGGCGGGCCGGCGGGCGGGGGCGCTCGCCGCGGCGCGTGCCGGGGCGCGCCGGGGCACGCACGCTCCGCGTGCGCGGGCCGTGCTTCCGTGCGCCTTTTGGGCCGACCGGCACCCGGTGGGCGGCCTCCCGCGCCGCACCCCGGCCGGGCCGGCCCGAGCCGCCCCGCAGGCCGCCGCCCGCCGGGCCCGCCCGCACCGGCCGGGCCCGGGGCCGCGCGCACCCCGCCCGGACCGGCCGCCACGTGCGCAACCGGTCGACGGCGCTGCGCGGGCGGGCTCCGCCAGACCGCCTAGTGACTACGTACTGCAACGGGGGGATCTCGCACCGTACGAGCAGGGTGCTTCCCCCTCTTCCCACTGGTACCACCCTTAACTACTCTGGGGATACACGTGTGCCGGTGGAGTCACCGGAGGGGAAGCCGGTGCCTTGCACACGGGTAAGGGTCGGGTGAGGTCATGAGTTCCGGCGAACGCCCCCTGCAGGAGGTCGTCTTCCTGACCGTGGCGGAGGTTGCCTCGGTCATGCGGGTGTCCAAGATGACGGTCTACCGGCTGGTGCACAGTGGAGAGCTGCCGGCCATCCGGGTCGGCCGCTCCTTCCGGGTGCCCCAGCAGGCGGTCCACGAGTACCTCAAGGAGTCATACGTGCGGCTTGAGAGCGCGTAGCCGACAACCGGTGGGGCGGGCCCGCAGCCAGTGGGTCCCGCACCCGTTTGCCGCAGATTTCCCGCGAGTTTCCCGGCCGCCGGGAGCGCGATTACAGCCCGAGCCGCGCGGAAGGTAGGCTAGGCCCTCCGTCAGTCGTATGGACTCCGTCTCACACGGACGAGAGTCTCAGTGAGCGAGGGTTGTTCCGTGGGCTCTGTCATCAAGAAGCGTCGCAAGCGTATGGCCAAGAAGAAGCACCGCAAGCTTCTGAAGCGGACTCGCGTTCAGCGTCGCAACAAGAAGTAAGCCCTACGGCCGCGCACTGCCGGCCTGGAGCTTTCCTGCCCGCCCCGGCCCTCACGGCCGGGGCGGGCAGTGCCGTATCCGGGGGGATTCCGGCTCCGGCGGGGCCGACACCGGTGCTCCGGCGCGGCCCGCCGGGCAATACCGCACGACTCGGGCGCACGGGGACACCCCACCGCAACGCGGGCGCGGTACGGTGCACGCAGAACAGGGCGGATCGGCCGAGGAGGACGTCAACACCGTGGGCAAGGTCGTGCTCGTCACCGGCGTGGCACGGCACCTGGGTGCCCGCTTCGTCGCCGACATCCGCCGCCGTCCCGACATCGACCTGGTGGTCGGGGTCGACGCGCAGCCGCCGCGCGACCCGGTGGCCGAGCCCGAGGGGCCGGCGGCCGACTACCGCTTCGAGCGGCTCGACCTGCGGCGCCCCGCCGTCGCCCGGGTGATCGCCGAGTACCAGGTCGACACCGTCGTCCACCTCAACGTCAGCGCGACCGGGCCCGGCCCGGGCGGCCGCAGCGCCGTCAAGGAGTCGAACGTCATCGGCACCATGCAGCTGCTCGGCGCCTGCCAGAAGGCACCCGGCCTGCGGCGCCTGGTGGTGAAGTCGACCACCGGCGTGTACGGCTCCGCCCCGCGCGACCCGGCGGTCTTCGCCGAGCGGATGCAGCCGAAGAACCTGCCGAACGGGGGCTTCGCCAAGGACGCCGCCGAGGTCGAGGGCTACGTCCGGGGCTTCGCCCGGCGCCGCCCGGACGTCGCGGTGAGCGTGCTGCGGTTCGCCAACATCGTCGGCCCGGTGGGGGACACCCCGCTCTGCGAGTACTTCGCGCTGCCGGTCCTGCCGACCGTCCTCGGACACGATCCGCGGCTGCAGTTCGTCCACGAGGACGACGTGATCGAGGTGCTCTGCCGGGCCGCCGTCGAGCCCGTCGCCGGCACCGTCAACACCGGCACCTTCAACGTGGCGGGCGAGGGCGTCCTGCTGCTGTCCCAGTGCGCCCGCCGGCTCGGCCGGCCCACCGTCCCGATGCTCCAGCCCGTGATCGGCTGGGTCGCCGGGCTCGTGCGCCAGACCCGGCTCGCGGACTTCTCGCCCGAGCAGCTCCGGCTGCTGACCCACGGCCGGGTGGTGGACATCACCCGGCTGCGCGAGACCTTCGGATACCAGCCGCGGTTCACCACGGCGGAGGCCTTCGGCGACTTCGCCGCCGCGCAGGGCGCGGGCCTGCTGCCACCGGCACGCCTGACGGCCGTCACCGACCGCCTCACGGCGCTGCTCGGGCCCGAGGGCGCCCCGGTCCGCCACCCGGCACACCCGACCCACCCCACACAGGAGCTGAACCCGCGATGAGTGCCGCGAGGGAGTACGCCACGGGCGAGGCCAAGGTCATCCCGATCGAGTCCGCGCCG
Source organism: Kitasatospora sp. NPDC057015 (assembly GCF_042673745.1). Taxonomy (NCBI): domain Bacteria; kingdom Bacillati; phylum Actinomycetota; class Actinomycetes; order Kitasatosporales; family Streptomycetaceae; genus Kitasatospora; species Kitasatospora sp. NPDC057015. The sequence goes on along the minus strand of NZ_JBHUSG010000038.1, from coordinate 59,166 downwards.
AGCTGGAACGAGGCCCCGGAGGCCGGCCTCGCCGACCGGCTGGCGGACGCGGTCGGCGGTGCGCTGGCGGGCCGGCTGGGCCCGGCCGCCACCCGCCTGTTCGGCAAGGGCTGGGAGGACCGGGCGGCCGGCGGCCTGTCCTTCCTGCGCCGCCGGATCACCGGCGACTACGAGGTGGATGAGTTCGGCTTCGACCGCGAGCTGACCGAGGCGGTCTTCCTGTCGCTGCTGCGCCCGCTCGCCGACAAGTACTTCCGGGTCGAGGTGCGCGGGATCGAGAACATCCCGGCCGAGGGCGGGGTGCTGATCGTCGCCAACCACTCGGGGACGATCCCGCTGGACGCGCTGATGACCCAGGTCGCCATCCACGACCACCACCCGCAGCGCCGTCACCTGCGGATGCTCGCCGCCGACCTGGTGTTCCTGCTGCCCGGCGTCAACGAGGTGGCCCGCAAGGCCGGGCACACCCTGGCCTGCAACGAGGACGCCCAGGCGCTGCTGGAGCGCGGTGAGGTGGTCGGGGTCTGGCCGGAGGGCTTCAAGGGCATCGGCAAGCCGTTCGCCGAGCGGTACAAGCTCCAGCGGTTCGGCCGCGGTGGGTTCGTGGCGTCCGCGCTGCGCGCCCAGGTGCCGATCGTGCCCTGCTCGATCGTCGGGGCGGAAGAGACCTATCCGATGATCGGCAACGCCAAGACGCTGGCCAGGCTGCTGGGCCTGCCGTACGTGCCCATCACGCCGACCTTCCCCTGGCTGGGGCCGCTCGGCGCGATCCCGTTGCCGACCAAGTGGACGATCCAGTTCGGCGAGCCGATCGCCACCGACAGCCACCCGCCGGAGGCGGCGGACGACCCGATGCTGGTCTTCGACCTGACCGACGAGGTCCGCGAGACCATCCAGCACACCCTCTACAAGCTGCTGGTGCAGCGGCGTTCGGTGTTCTTCTGAAGCCGGCCGCAGGCACCGGCCGACAGCGCAGCAGGGAGGGGCCCGGGCGGTTGCCCGGGCCCCTCCCTGCTGCTTGCGCCCGGTCAGCCCAGCTTCAGCCCCGGCAGCAGGCCGGGGATCAGCGGCGGGATGTCCAGGCCCGGCTGGCTGCTCGGAGCGGCGCTCGCCGCGCCGGTGGGCGCGGCCGTGGACCCGCCCGCGGTGGCGTCCGGGCTCGGCGAGGGGTGCGTGCCGGTGATGCCGTTGGCCAGGCCGTCGACCAGGCCGCCGACGGCCGCCGGGGGGTTGCCCGGGGTCGCGCTCGGCGCGCCGGAACCGCTCGCGGACGCCCCGGCCGAGGGTGCCTTGCCCGCGGTGCCCGGCTTCGCTCCGCCGGTGCCGCCGGCCGGGTCGCCGCCGGTCTGCCCGCTGTCGGACGGACCGCCCGCGTGCTCGCCGCCGCCCGCCCCGCTGCCGTCCGCCGAACCGCCCTGGGCGGACGGCTCGGTCAGCCGCAGGGGCGCGACGTCCTCGCTTATGTCGTCGAAGAGCCGGTCGACCCGGCCGGCCTCCTGGGTGAGCTGGACCGGGAGCCGGCTCTGCAGCTCCGACCAGCGGCCGTCCTCGTCCTCGGCGAACCCGGCCAGCATCCGCATCGGCTCCAGCGAGCCGTTGCTGCGGTAGACGGAGCGCAGCAGCTCGCGGCCCTTGATGGCCTCGGCGTGCATGTCGGCGAGCGCCCGGCGGACCTGCTCGACGGTGTCCGGGTTCAGCCCGGTCGGCGAACCGGCGCGTCCCAGCAGGCCCTTGGCCTCGCCGAGCCGGGTCGAGGCCTGGTCGAGCAGCAGCGCGCCGCGCTCGCTGTCGGAGCCCGCGAGGTCCAGCTGGAGCCCCTCCAGGCCGCGCTTCATCCCGTACAGGGTGTCGCCGGGCAGGGCGTTGGTGCTCGCGGCGGCGGCGCCGGCGAAGCTGCCGACGGCGATGCCCGCGACCAGCCCGCCGATGGCGAACCGGCGGCTCCAGCGCCCGCGCGGGACGGCCCGGTGGGCGCGGCTCCTGCGCTGCCTGGGCACGGTGGCCCCGGCGCCGCCGGCGAATTCCTGCTCGAACGCGGCCATCAGCCGGGCGCGTTGGACCGTTCGGACCTCCGGGTCCAGCTCCGGGCCCGGCAGTGCGCCGAGCGAGTCGGCCATGCTGAGCAGGGCGCCCATCGCGTCCCCGCGGTCAGCGGCGTCGGCGGGCCGCGCAGCGTCCCGGTGCTCTACCTGGTGGGCCTCCAGCGCCTCGGCGAAGGCCTTCGCCCGCCGGTGCTCCAGCACGTTTGCCGTCACGGACCACACCTCCCTTCGTCGTTGTCGACACCCCGGCCTGCCGGACGGTTGCCTCGGCGGGCCAAAGCCACTCCATCGGGTGAGAGGTCGCGATCCGGCTTGACCGTACGCCTGGTGGAGGCTTGCACGCTGGCCAACGAGTGGTGCGGGCGGTCGGTTACGCACGACTGATCATCGGACCGACCGTTCACCCGCACGTGTGGGCCGGACGGAGCCGGTGACGGGGCACCCGATTTCCGCCGGATCACTCCGCCGCTCACCGTGCGTCGGGGGGCAGCAGGCGGGCCAGGGTCCGCACCGCGCGGTACTGAAGGGTCTTGATCGCGCCCTCGTTCTTGCCCATGATGCGCGCCGTCTCGGCGACCGAGAGGCCCTGCAGGAAGCGCAGGGTGACGCACTCCTGCTGCTGGGCGTTGAGCCGCCCGACGGCCTCCAGCAGCGCCGCGTTGGAGAGCCGCTCCAGGACGGAGTCCTCGGGGCTGCGCTCGCACTCGTTGGAGTCGAGCATCTCGCCGGTGGTGACCTCCAGCCGGAACCGGCTGGACTTGAAGTGGTCGGCCACCAGGTTGCGGGCGATGGTCACCAGCCAGGCGCCGAAGTCGCGGCCCTGCCAGGTGAAGGTGCCGATCCGGCGCAGCGCGCGGAGGAAGGTCTCGCTGGTGAGGTCCTCGGCCGTGGCCCGGCTGCCGACCCGGTAGTAGATGTACCGGTAGACGGTGTCCGCGTAGTGGTCGTAGAGCCGCCCGAAGGCCTCGCTCTCACCGGCCTGGGCCCGCTCGACCAGCTCCATGATCGGGTTGTGCTCGGTCTCGAAGCCGGGGCTGGGAGCCGTCCGGGCCCGCCCCCGGGTGCTGCCCGCGGCCGGGCGACCGCGGGTGCCGGTGGTGCCCGTGCCGGCGCCGGTGCCGCCGCTGGTCCCGCTGCTGCTGTTGGTGCCGCCGGTGGTCGCGGTGGAGCGCAGGGCCGCCCCGGGAGGGTGTGCGTGGCCGATCGCGAAGGCGGCTCCGGCGGGCACCAGCTGGGGGGACGGCAGGAACTGGGAGCGGAGCAGGGTCCGCAGCAGGTCCAGGCCGGTGGAGATCTGCCGGTCGGAGGCCTGCCGGACCCGGTTGGAGCGGGAGCGCAGGGGCGCGGGCGACGGGCGGGAGGGAGCAGGCGCGTCGTTCCGGACGGGTGGGTACACGGGACTCCCAGAGGCAGAACTGTGGACGGATCACCTCCGCCTGCGCGGAGAGCACACCCCGCCCCGGCCCTGAGGGACGCACGGGGAGGCGTGCATCCAGGAGAGAATAACGCTTTGTGCAATGACAGCTACACCCTGTTGCCGAAGTGGCCGTTTGGGATCCGCTCGGCGTGCAGATGTAGCTGATACTGACCGGAGCTGACGTCATTCGCCCGGCTCAACGTGATCGGATGAGAGCGCTCGGTGACCACTTCGGTGGTGCGGGCGGCGGTTTCCCTGACTCCGGGCCCGGCAATCCCCGACTTTCGGGCGCTGTCGAACGATCAGATCCGGTCATCCGGTGGCAGGTCCGCAATCCGGCTGCCCGACCCGCCTCCGGGCCCCGGAGTTCGCTCGTACGAGGGGTCGGGCCGGCACCCGGATTGACGTCGCGACGGGTGGCGGGCGACCCGGCGCCCGGCGGCGCGACCGGTCAGGCGGTGCGCCGGCGGTGGACCGCCACGCCCGCCGCGGTGGCCCCGGCGACCACGCCGAGCGCGGCGGCGGCCGGGATGCCCACCCGGGCGGCCTTGCGGCCGGTCCGGAAGTCGCGCACCCGCCAGCCCATCGCCCGGGCGTGCCGGCGCAGCGCGCCGTCCGGGTTCACCACGTACGGGTGGCCGACCAGCGAGAGCATCGGGATGTCGTTCGCCGAGTCGCTGTACGCCGCGCAGCGGTCGAGGTCGAGCCGCTCGCGGCGGGCCAGCGAGCGCACCGCGGCCGCCTTGGCCGGACCGTGCAGCAGCTCCCCGACCAGTCGGCCGGTGTAGTAGCCGCCCTCGGCCTCGGCCACCGTGCCCAGGGCGCCGGTCATGCCGAGCCGGCGGGCGATGATCCTGGCCACCTCCTGCGGTGCGGCGGTGACCAGCCAGACCCGCTGCCCGGCGTCCAGGTGCATCTGGACCAGGGCGCGGGTGCCGGGCCAGATCTTCTCGGCGATGACCTCCTCGAAGATCTGCTCGCAGATCTCCTCCAGGTCGGTGGTCCGCTTGCCGGCCACCAGCCCGAGCGCGGTGTGCTGGGCGTCGGCCATGTGGGCCGGGTCCTCGGTGCCGTGCAGCCGGAACCAGGCCTGCTGCCAGGCGAAGCGGGCCACGTCGCGGCGGGTGAAGAAGCGGCGCCGGTACAGGCCGATCCCGAGGTAGAAGACCGCGGCGCCGCGCAGGATGGTGTTGTCGCAGTCGAAGAAGGCGGCGGCGCGCGGGTCGTCCGGGTCCGGCGTGTGGTTCCCGGCCGGCGGCCGGGGCCCCTTCGCGGGCTTCCCGCCGCCCGCGGCGGTGGCGGCGCGCTCCGCGTCCCCGTCGGCCGTCGGCGCGGGCCCGGAGAGCGGGTCGGTGCGCGGGCCGGCGGCGTCCGGCGCGGGTACGGGCTCCGCGCGCAGGGCGGCCTCCGCCGCCTCGGCGGCGGCCTCGCCCGCCAGCGCGGTCCGCTCGGTGGGGGAACGCCTCGCCTGGGTGAGCCTTCGCAGCACGGCCATGGCACCGAGCATAGCCAGGACGGGCCGCTCACCCGTGACTACGGCGTGCAGGCACCGTTAACAGCCAGGTACGGACGGGGACGCGGAGAGCTGCCGCGGGGCCCGGTCCGCCGACCGGTGCGTGCGTCCGGACGGGCGTCCGCGAACGGCGCGCGGCGCTGGCGCACAATGGCCGGGTGAGCCCACTGCTGCGACGCGACAAGAACTCGAACCCGGCCGACCGCACCGTCACCCTGGTCGGCAAGCCGGGCTGCCACCTCTGCGACGACGCCCGCGAGGTGATCGTCCGGGTCACCGGGGAGACCGGTGCCGCCTTCGAGGAGAGGGACATCACCCAGGACGAGGAGCTGTACCGCAAGTACTGGGAGCAGATTCCGGTGACCCTGATCGACGGCCGCCAGCACGACTTCTGGCGGGTCGACGAGCGCCGGCTGCGGGCGGCCCTGGGGGCCTGACCGGGGGCTTCGCGGTCCGGGCGGGGGAGGGCCGGCCGGCCGCGCGGTCCGCTCCGGGCCCGCGGGCGGCCGAGCGCCGGTCGGCGTGGCGGCCGGCGCGGCGGCCGGTGTGGCGAAGAAAACGTGGGAGACGGCTGTGAATGGACCTCTTGGTCGGCTTACGATCTAACCTCGTTTTCGCGCCAGAGGGGGCCGACCGCAGAGGAGAGCAGTCATGCTTCCCGGCCGAATCCCGGCGCCGGCCTCCGCTGCCGCGGGCTTCGCCGTGGTCGACGTGGAGACCACCGGCCGCAGCCCCTGGCGCCATCGTGTGGTGGAGGTCGCGGTGGTGCTGCTCGACGAGCAGCTGCGGACCGAGGCCGAGTTCGCCACCCTGCTCGACCCGCTGGGCCCGGTCGGCCCGACCCACGTGCACCGGATCGCCCAGGCGGACGTGACCGGCGCCCCGCGCTTTCGCGAGGTCGCCCCGCACCTGCTGGAGCTGCTGGCCGGGCGGGTCCTGGTCGGCCACCACGTGACCTGCGACCGGGCCTTCCTCGACCGCGAGTTCGCCCGGATCGGGGTGCCCTGGCCGGACGTCCCGCTGCTCTGCACCATGCACCTCGCCCGGGCCCACCTGCCGCAGGCGGACGGTTTCGGCCTGGCGGCCTGCGTCCGGGCGGCGGGTCTCGGCTGGTACCCGGCGCACACCGCCCTGGGCGACGCCCGGGCCACCGCCGATCTGCTCCGCCACTGCATACGGGCCCGCTCCTGCCCTCCGGCCGCCTGGGCGGAGCCGCTGCGGGAGGCCGCCCGGGTGCCGTGGCCGAGGCTGGCGCGGGCGAGGTCCCGGGCCGCCGGGGAGCCGGCGCCGGTGTTGCGGCGGGAGGTCCCGTACGGGCCTCGGCCACTCGGTGTGCAGCCCCCGGCCGCGACGCTGAAGGACACCGGTGCTATGGGATTCCCGGCGTGATGCGCGTCACTGTTCACGGACAAATCGGACACCATCTTTGTGCACACGTTCACAAACGCATAGCCTGGCTGCCTAAGCCCAGCTTCACCCACAGGAGCACCGTGGCAATCGGCCGATCACCACAGAGCAGTTCGCAGACGCCCGACCAGGGCGCCGCGCGCCGACCCTCGCGTGCCCGGGGAATCCCGGAGGCGACAGTCGCCCGCCTCCCGTTGTACCTGCGGGCACTGACCGCGCTCTCCGAGCGCTCGGTGCCCACCGTCTCCTCCGAGGAGCTGGCGGCCGCCGCGGGCGTCAACTCCGCGAAGCTGCGCAAGGACTTCTCGTACCTCGGCTCGTACGGCACCCGCGGTGTCGGCTACGACGTCGAGTACCTCGTCTACCAGATCTCCCGCGAGCTCGGCCTGACCCAGGACTGGCCGGTCGTGATCGTGGGCATCGGAAACCTCGGCCACGCGCTCGCCAACTACGGCGGCTTCGCCTCCCGCGGTTTCCGGGTGGCGGCGCTGCTCGACGCCGACCCCGCCGTGGTCGGCAGCAGCGCGGCCGGACTGCCGGTGCGGCACATGGACGAGCTGGAGGAGATCGTGGAGACGCAGGCGGTCTCCATCGGCGTCATCACCACCCCGCCCGGCGCCGCCCAGCAGGTCTGCGACCGGCTGGTCGAGGCGGGCGTCACCAGCATCCTGAACTTCGCGCCCACCGTCCTGACCGTCCCGGACGGCGTGGACGTGCGCAAGGTCGATCTGTCCATAGAGCTCCAGATCCTGGCCTTCCACGAGCAGCGCAAGGCCGGCGAGGAGCCCGACCGCGGCGAGTCCGTGCTGGACCGCGCCCCTGGCCCGGTCCGGGCGGCCGCCGCGAAGCTGCGCCGCGCCGCCGGCGCGACCGCCAAGCGGGCCGACGCCAAGACCGAGGCGGAGCCGGCCAAGGGCGGCCCCGCCCAGTCGGGCGGCGGGGACGTCTCGGCGGTGATGCCGGCATGACCGAGCGAATCCGTCCGGGCAGGGGGCTGTCATGAGTCTGCTGGTCGTAGGACTCAGCCACCGCACCGCCCCCGTCGGGGTGCTGGAGCGCGCCGCGCTGACCGGTGACGTCCCGACCCGGCTGCTGCACGACGCCGCCGCGACGGCGACCGTCGCCGAGGCCGCCCTGGTCAACACCTGCAACCGGATCGAGCTGTACGCGGACGTGGACAAGTTCCACGCCGGCGTCGCCGAGCTGTCCCTCCTGCTCGCCCACCACAGCGGTGTCGACCTGGAGGAGCTCACCTCGCACCTCTACGTCCACTACGAGGACCGCGCCGTCCACCACCTGTTCTCGGTGGCCTGCGGCCTGGACTCGATGGTCGTCGGCGAGGGCCAGATCCTGGGCCAGCTGCGCGACGCGCTCGCGCGCGCGCAGGAGGAGCACACCGCAGGACGCGACCTCAACGAGCTGTTCCAGCAGGCCCTGCGGGTCGGCAAGCGGGCGCACAGCGAGACCGGCATCGACAAGGCCGGCCAGTCGCTGGTCACCTTCGGCCTGGACCAGATCGCCGCCGGCGCCGGGGAGATCGCCGGCAAGCGGGCCCTGGTGGTCGGCGCCGGCTCGATGAGCTCGCTGGCCGCCGCCACGCTGGTCCGCGCCGGGGTGTCCGAACTGTTGATCGCCAACCGCACGCCCGAGCGGGCCGAGCGGCTGGTGGCCAACCTCGGCGGCGGCAACGTCCGCACGCTCGACCTGGCCAAGGTGCCCGAGGCGCTGGCCGACGTGGACCTGGTCATCTCCTGTACCGGCGCCGCCGGCGTGGTGATCAGGGTCGAGGACGTCGCGTCCGCCGTCGCCGCCCGGACCGGCGACACGCCCCTGGCCTTCCTCGACCTCGCCATGCCGCGGGACGTCGACCACGCCGTGCACGAGCTGGCCGGCGCCCTGCTGGTCGACCTGGAGAGCCTCTCGCACGCCCACGCCGCCACCCCCGGCGCCGGCGACGTGGACGCCGTCAGCGGCATCGTCGCCGACGAGGTGGCCGCCTTCGGCGCCGCCCAGCGCGCCGCCCGGATCGCCCCCACGGTGGTCGCGCTGCGCGCGATGGCCTCCGAGGTGGTGCTCGCCGAGCTCGGCCGGCTGGACTCCCGCCTGCCCGACCTGGACGAGCGCTCGCGCGCCGAGATCACCCAGACCGTCCGCCGCGTGGTGGACAAGCTGCTGCACGCACCCACCGTGCGGGTGAAGCAGCTCGCCGCCGAACCCGGCGGTGCCTCCTACGCGGACGCCCTGCGCGAGCTCTTCGACCTCGACCCGGCGGCCGTCCACGCGGTCTCCGGGCCGCCGGTCGGAGCCAAGGGCTCCCCGCAGGTGGGCCAGCAGGCCCTCGGCCCGCAGACCCAGGGCCTCAACCGGCCCGCCAACGGCAGCCTCACGGGCGAGGCCGCCAGATGAACCGTCAGCCATCCCACGAGTACCACCGGGACGATCGCCTCATGAATGGTCAACCGCTCACCGACCAGGCCGCGCCGCTGCGGCTCGGCACCCGCCGCAGCGCGCTGGCCGTGGCGCAGTCGGGCATGGTCGCCCGCGAGGTGACCCGGGTCACCGGGCGCCCCGTCGAACTGGTGGAGATCACCACGTACGGCGACGTGTCCCGCGAGGCCCTCGCGCAGATCGGCGGCACCGGCGTCTTCGTGTCCGCCCTGCGCGACGCGCTGTTGGAGGGCCGGATCGACTTCGCCGTGCACTCCCTCAAGGACCTCCCCACCGCCGCCCCCGACGGGCTGGTGCTGGCCGCCGTCCCCGAGCGCGAGGACCCCCGCGACGCGCTGGTCGCCCACGAGGGCCTCGACCTCGCCGCACTGGTGGAGAAGCTGGCCGGTGCCGGGCGCGCCGCCCGGATAGGCACCGGCTCCCCGCGCCGGACGGCGCAGCTGAACGCCTGGGCCGCCGCCCGCGGTCACGCGGTCGAGACCACGCCGATCCGCGGCAACGTCGACACCCGGATCGGCTTCGTGGCCTCCGGCGAGCTCGACGCGGTGGTCCTCGCCGCGGCCGGCCTCAACCGGCTCGGCCGGGCCGGCGAGGTCAGCTGGCACTTCGACCCCGAGCTGATGCTCCCGGCCCCCGGCCAGGGCGCGCTCGCCATCGAGTGCACCGCCGCCGACAGCGGGCTGGCCGGGCTGCTGGCCGCCCTCGACCACGCCCCCACCCGGGTCGCGGTGGCCGCCGAGCGCGCCCTGCTGGCCGCCCTCGAAGCCGGCTGCTCCGCTCCCGTCGCGGCTCTCGCGACCTGGCGCAGCGGATCCGAATTGTTGCTGGAGGGCGTGGTCGGTACCGTCGACGGCGCCACCCTGCTGAAGATGTCCGCCAGTGGTCCGATCGTCCTCGACGAGTCGGCCGAGCAGCACGCGCGAGCCCTCGGCCACGCGCTCGCCGCCCGGCTGCTCGACGCGGGCGCGTCCACTCTGATGGGGGAGCGAGCCCGATGAGCCCCACCGCTGCCACCGACACCCCCCTCCCGGGCGAGAGCCCGTTCCAGGCCGGGCCCGCGCCCTCCGGGCGCTGCACCTTCCTGGGCGCGGGCCCCGGGGACCCGGGACTGCTGACCCTGCGCGCCGTCGAGGTGCTGGCCTCGGCCGACATCCTGGTGGCCGACCCGCTCACCGCCGCCGCGGTGCGCAGCCACTGTCCGGCCGGTGTGCAGGTGCACACCCCCGGCGCCGGTGACCAGGACGGTGCGTTCGACCTGGCCCGGCTGGTGGCCGAGGCCGTCCGGGCCGGCAAGCACGTGGTCCGTACGGTCGACGGCGACCCGGGCCTGGACGGCTGCGCCGCCGAGGAGATGCTCTCCTGCGCCCAGTCCGCGATCCCGTTCGAGGTGATCCCGGGCGTCGCCCAGTCGGTCGGCGTGCCCGCCTACGCCGGTGTGCCGCTGCGCGGCAGCAACGGCACCGACGTCCGCTTCGTGGACGGCGCGGCGCTGCTGGCCGGCGGTCCGGTCGACCTCGGTGCGCCGGAGACCACCCTGGTGGTGCGCACCACGCTCGGCCAGCTGCCCGCCACCGCGAACGCGCTGGTCGCCAACGGCCGCAAGCCGGACTCCGCGTTCTGCGCGACGCTGTCGGGCACCACCACCCGCCAGCGCAGCTTCACCGCCACGCTGGCCACCATCGCCGCCGACCTGAAGGCCGCCCGGGTGCTGCCCTCGCCGGTCTCGGCGCCGGTCGACACCGCCACCTCGGTGATAGCCGTGGTCGGGGAGCAGGTCGCGCACCGCTCCTCGCACTCCTGGTTCGAGACCAAGCCGCTGTTCGGCTGGAACGTCCTGGTGCCGCGCACCAAGGAGCAGGCCACCGGCCTCTCCGAGCAGCTGCGCTCGTACGGCGCGGTGCCGCAGGAGGTGCCCACCATCGCGGTGGAGCCGCCGCGCACCCCGCAGCAGATGGAGCGGGCGATCAAGGGCCTGGTGACCGGCCGCTACGAGTGGATCGCCTTCACCTCGGTGAACGCGGTGCGCGCGGTCCGGGAGAAGTTCGAGGAGTACGGGCTGGACGCCCGGGCCTTCGCCGGCATCAAGGTCGCGGCGGTCGGCGAGACCACCGCGCAGGCGCTGGTCGACTTCGGCGTGAAGCCGGACCTGGTGCCCTCCGGCGAGCAGTCCGCCGCCGGGCTGCTGGAGGACTGGCCGCCGTACGACCCGGTCTTCGACCCGATCGACCGGGTGCTGCTGCCGCGTGCCGACATCGCCACCGAGACCCTGGTGGCCGGCCTGGTGGAGCTGGGCTGGGAGGTGGACGACGTGACGGCGTACCGGACGGTGCGCGCCTCGCCGCCGCCGGCCGAGACCCGCGAGGCGATCAAGGGCGGCGGCTTCGACGCGGTGCTCTTCACCTCGTCCTCGACCGTGCGCAACCTGGTCGGCATCGCCGGCAAGCCGCACAACGTGACCGTGATCGCCTGCATCGGCCCGGCCACCGCGAAGACCGCCGAGGAGCACGGCCTGCGGGTCGACGTGATGGCCCCCGCGCCGTCCGCCGCCGCGCTCGCCCAGGCCCTCGCGGACTTCGGCGCCCGTCGCCGGGACACCGCCACGGCGGCCGGCGAGCCGGTCTACCGGCCCAGCGAGCGCCGCCCGGGCTCGCGCCGCAAGGCCCGCTGAGAGATTCCCGTCGGGGGAGGCCGGGCGGCCTCCCCCGACGCCCGACCGTACGGAGAGAAGCAGTGTCCGCCGAATTCCCGCACGTGCGCCCGCGCCGGCTGCGCTCCACCCCGGCGATGCGCCGGCTGGTCGCCCAGACCCGGCTGCACCCGGCCGAGCTGATCCTGCCGCTGTTCGTCCGGGAGGGCGTGAGCCGGCCGGTGCCGATCTCCTCGATGCCGGGCGTGGTCCAGCACACCCGTGACACCCTGCGCAAGGCCGTCGTGCAGGCGGCCGAGGCGGGCCTGGGCGGCGTCATGCTGTTCGGCGTCCCCGAGGTTCAGGACGCGGTCGGCAGCGAGGGCACCAACCCGGACGGCATCCTGCAGCAGGCCATCCGCGACGTGGTCGCCGAGGTGGGCGACTCGCTGGTGGTCATGTCCGACCTCTGCCTGGACGAGTACACCGACCACGGGCACTGCGGCGTGCTGGCGGCCGACGGCAGTGTGGACAACGACGCGACGCTGCTCCGGTACGCGGAGATGGCCGTGGTCCAGGCCGACGCGGGCGTCCACCTGGTCGGCCCGTCCGGCATGATGGACGGCCAGGTCGGGGTGGTCCGCCGCGCCCTGGACGAGGCCGGGCACCAGGACACCGGCATCCTCGCCTACACCGCCAAGTACGCCTCCGCCTTCTTCGGGCCGTTCCGCGAGGCCGTCGGCTCCTCGCTCAAGGGTGACCGCAAGAGCTACCAGCAGGACCCGGCGAACGCCCGCGAGTCGCTGCGCGAGCTGGAGCAGGACCTCGCCGAGGGCGCCGACATGGTGATGGTCAAGCCCGCGATGGCGTACCTGGACGTCCTGCGCGAGATCGCCGACGCCTCGCCGGTCCCGGTCTCCGCCTACCAGGTGTCCGGCGAGTACGCGATGGTCGAGGCGGCCGCCGCGAACGGCTGGATCGACCGGGAGCGGACCATCCTGGAGACGCTCACCTCGATCCGCCGGGCCGGCGCCGAGCAGATCCTCACCTACTGGGCCGTCGAGGCCGCCGCCATGCTGCGCTGACCCGCCGCGGCCGGGCCCACGGGCGCGGCCGCGCGGACGGCGAAGGCCGGACCCCGATCGGGGTCCGGCCTTCGTGCGTACCGGCGCTGCGCCGGCATGCCCGGTACGCGCGACGGGAGCCGAGCCTGTGTCAGTGGCTTCCGTCCGGGGGTCAGCCGATGTGGGCGAAGCCCTCCTGGCCACCGATCAGGTCGGTGGAGGTGGCCGCGCCCCACTGGTGGGCGCCGGTCAGGATGTGGCTGGTGTGCGCCACGCCCCACTGGTCGCCGGCCGCGAACACCGGGTCGGCGGAGGCGGCGAACGCGCCGCCTCCGGCCACGCCGACGTGCGCGTACGCCGGGGCCGAGACGCCGGCGATCGCCAGCGCGCCGACGGCGGTCAGAACGGCCTTGCCGAGCATGCTCTTCATCGAGATCTGTCCTCTCTCCTGCGATCCGCCTCCCGGGCCCGGTGGGCCGGGGAGTGGGTGGGATCGGGTGGGGGGCCTGTCATGACACGTGATCACACGAGGCCGGCGGGCCGGTCCCGGCGCGCGTCCCGCCGAGGGTCTGTCACCCGAAGGGGGCCGCGTCCTGCCGGACCGTCCGGTCGGCCGTCGTACAGAAGCCCGTGGGGCTCGGAGGTGGTTCCCCCGAGCCCCACGGACCTGTGTTCGGCTCCGGCTGTTCAGCCGTGCCTGCCCGGCATCGGCGTGGATCAGCCGATCAGGTGCGAGACGCCCGCGTCGCCCGAGGACTGGGTGTTCTGGCCGACGTTGCAGATCTGCTTCGGGGTGCTGTTGAGGATCGGGACCTCGACCGGCACCGCGACACCGACGACGGCGACGGCGATGTTGTGAACCTCCGGCAGGCAGATGTTCGGGTTGTCGAGGGTGTGGAAGTTCGGGCTGTGGTCGCCGTGGGTGCCGGTCGCGTTGGTGCCGCCGTCGCCCTGGACGGAGACGGCCGAGCCGTCGGAGTCGGCGATGGCGGAGGCGGAACCGGCCGACATGGCGATCGCGGCGACGGCGAGGCCGGCGGCGGCGAGGGTCTTCTTGATCATTTCTGGTGTTCCTCTCGGGGGTGAATCGGGGGCGATTCGGGGTGGATCAGGAGGGGTGGAGCGGAGTGGTTCAGTTGGTCCCGACGGTGGCCGGGAGGTCAGCCGACGAGGTGCGAGACCCCGGAGTCACCCTTGGACTGGGTGCCCTGGCCCTGGGTGCAGTACTGCTTGCCACCGCTGTTGGCGATCGGGACCTCGACCGGCACTGCCACACCGAGCACGCCCACGGCGATGTTGTGGATCTCGGGGAGGCAGATGTTCGGGTTGTCCAGGAAGTGGAAGTTCGGGCTGTGGTCGCCCCAGGTGCCGGTGTTGTTGGTTCCGCCGTTGCCCTGGAGGGAGGCGGCCGAACCGTCGGAGTCGGCGATGGCGGAGGCGGGGCCGGCAGCCATGGCCAGTGCGGCCGTGACCAGGCCGGCGGTGGCGAAAGTCTTCTGGAGCATGGGGGAGATCCCTCTCTGAAATGCTTTTTCGGATTCCGTGGCGTTCAACGATGAGACCCGGTCTGCGGTCACTGGCCAGATTGCGGTGGACTCTGTAATGCGCTGCGGCATCCGGTCCTGCCATCGTCGTGGCTGCGACATTGAGATCAAAGAATGACGGGCCGGAAGGTTACGCGGAATCTGGAAAACCATCCGCTGATCGGGCCCTAGGTTCGTCGTCGAACGGCCGTGCAGTCGGATTATTAGGCCGAACCGGTCAACGGGCGCAATCCGGGCCGCAGGTGCCTCGTTAAAGCAGTTGCTTTCGGCTGCGCGACGCAGCCGACCCCAGAAGATCTCCAGCTAGAACGGTGAATACCATGAAGCTCTCCAAGCGGGCCGGTGCGATGCTGCTGGCGGTCGGCGCCGGCGTCCTCGCCTCCCAGGGCGCGGCCGCCGCCGCCGGGATCACGCCGGATCAGGTCGGCGCCCTGGAAGGGCGGCTCGCCACCGGCCAGGTGCCCTTCGACGTCCCGCTCGGCGCCGCCACCGACCACCTCGGCCTGCTCCCGCAGGGCGGTCGCCTGCACGGCGGAATCCCGACCTCGCTGGTGATGCCGGCCGTGCCGGAGAAGGAGCAGGGCAACCAGCTCGTCCCCGAGCGGATCATCCCCGCGCTGTCCGGCGGCAAGGTCGGCCCCGAGCTCCAGGCGGCCGTCCCGCTGCCCATCGCGGACCGCTCCACCGAGCTCGGCGACCTGCTGGTGGACGCCCCGGCCGCGCCGCTGAACCTGGCCGGCCCCGCCCTCACCCTCGGCCGCCCGGTCAGCTACGTCGAGGGCACCAGCGGGCCGCTGACCGAGAACCCGCTGAAGTTCGGTGAGATCGACCCGCAGCTGATCACCGCCCCGGTCCAGGCCGTGCCCGGCGCCAAGGCCTCGCTGGGCGGCTCCGACAAGCGGATCTCGGTGGCCGAGTCGGTGGAGAACCTCGCCGCCACCACCACCGCCACGGCCACCGGGGTGCTGGAGCAGACCCGGGGCTGAGCCCGCGACCGCGCGCCGCGCGCGCCGCAGGCCGAGAGCCCGGCACCCCGCCGTCCACGCAGGACGATCGGGGTGCCGGGCTCTCGGCCTGCGGTCCCGGTCCGCGTCCGCGACCGGGCGGCACCGTCGTGCCGGACGGTCAGCCCGGCAGTACGCCCAGCACCGTGCCGATGCCCGGCAGGTCCCTGGGTCCGCCGCCGTCGCTGAGCGGCCCGGTCACGGCGGTGGTGGCCACCGGCGCCAGGCCGGAGTTCTCCGGCTGCACGGCCACCCCGTTGTTCAGCACGTCGGCGGAGGACTGCGCGAACGGGTCCAGCCGGAGGTCCTTCACCGGCGCCACCCCGTACCCGAGGGCGCCGGTCAGCCCGCCGACGGCGGGGGCGACATCGGTCCGCTGGAGGTTGGTGACGGGGTCGGCGTCGGCGTGCGCCGTGCCGGTGCCGAGCAGCATCGCGGCACCCAGGACGGCGAGGCCGGCCCCGGTCTTCTTGAAGGCCATCAGGACCTACCCTTCGGGTGTTTCGGTGGTGCGGACTCGCGGGGGTGAACCGCCGACGCCGCACTGCCCCAGGGCCGGGGGCCGAGGGGCAGTACGGTCAGGGTTCGTGCCGATCGGTGATCAGCAGTCTTCCTCGTCCGTGTGGTCCTGGGGGATCTCGACGTTGGCGCAGCTGTTGCCGAACGCCGGGTTCAGGGCGCCGATCACGTTGACGGAGTTGCCGCAGAGGTTCACCGGAACGTGCACCGGCACCTGGAGCAGGTTGCCGGAGAGCACGCCGGGGGAGCCGGCGGCGACGCCCTCGGCGGTGGAGCTCGCGGCCGCGGCGCCCGCGCCGGCCAGCACCATGCCCGCGGCGGCGGCGGTGAGGACGACGGCCTTCTTCACGTTCTGCATGAGGGTTGATCTCCTAGATCACAAACGGGGGACGTGCCGCACCCCGCGGTGGCGGGGTGCGGCACGGACTCGGTGCAGCGGCAGTCGCCCAGCGGACGACCGCCGGTTCAGCCGACGTTGGCGCAGCTGTTGCCGAACGCCGGGTTGAGCAGGCCGATCACGTTGACGGTGTTGCCGCAGAGGTTCACCGGGACGTGCACCGGGACCTGGATCAGGTTGCCGGAGAGCACGCCGGGGGAGCCGGCGGCGACGCCCTCGGCGGTGGAGCTGGCGGCAGCGCCACCGGCCGCACCGACCACGAGGCCGGCCGCGACGATGGACAGGACGGCAGCCTTCTTGAGGTTACGCATGGGGTCTTCCTCCATTGTCTTCCCGACGGGATTGATTGTCGGGATCCGGGCGAAGCAGAATCATCGCCCGTGGGTTTCGGGGTGCGCCGTGATTGTCACTCTGGCGGCCCAAGTCGTGCGTGTCGCCCGTGGCTTGGGCGGTGCTCGGCCGCCTCGTTCATGCGCCCCTCGAACAATTCCCGCACGGCCGGGAAAGTTCGCACGGTGGCGCGACCAGGAGATCGTCCACGAAGAACACGAGTTCGACGCGGGATCGACCTCCCGGGAGTCCGGGGAATCGTCTTCCGTCCGGCCCGGTGGCCCGGGATCAGGCGTTCGCGCAGCTGTTGCCGAACGCCGGGTTCAGGGCGCCGATCACGTCGACGGTGTTGCCGCACAGGTTCACCGGAACGTTCACCGGGACCTGGACCAGGTTGCCGGAGAGCACGCCGGGCGAACCGGCCGCGACGCCCTCGGCCGTCGCGCCGTGGGCGTGGTGGGCGGAGGCGGTGGCGGCGCCGCCGAGCAGCAGGGCTGCGGCGGCCGCAGTGCCGAGCACGCCGTGGGCGAGCTTGCGCATGGTGTCGGGTCCCGTTTCGTGAGAGGGCCGGATGAAGCGTGTTCGCCAGGAAGAACGACCGGACGTCCGCCGGGAAACGGTCGGGTTCGGCGATCACCCGAATGCGCCGGGTAAGCCGTACGGGTGATAGCCGCCGGTCGCACGCAACCCGCCACCCCGGACCTCGTTGGAGATCACGCACGTTCCGTGCAGCTGTGAATCCTTCGATCGTTACAGGAGGCTCGATATGAGCATCAAGAAGACCGCCGCCGTTGGCGCCGCCGTGGTAGGCATCATTGCGGCCGGTGCCGGCAGCGCGATGGCCAGCTCCACCGCGGAGGGCGTCGCCGCCGGCTCCCCGGGTGTCGCCTCCGGCAACAACATCGCCGTCCCGGTGCACATCCCGGTCAACCTCTGCGGCAACTCCATCGACGTTGTCGGCCTGCTGAACCCGGCCTTCGGCAACAGCTGCGCCAACGTCGGCTGACCTCGACCGGTCGGTTCGTTCCGCGCATCACCGAGCCGCCGTCCTCACCTCCCTCCTGGGGTGCGGGCGGCGGCTCGGTGCCGTTCCGGGGTCGCCCCCGTGATCGGTCCGGGGCGCCAACTCGCCTGCGGGGCGCCTGTCATGACCCTTGTTGGCTTACTTGTCAGTAGTTAGAATATGAGGCCTGCTCATATTCCCCCCGGTCGCCCGCAGTGGTCCGGCCCGGGGAGTCGCACGCTCCACGCACCGCGCCGTCCAGGCCCCCGCCCGGCGGCGTCCCCACCCTCGCAAGGAGTAACGCGTGATCAGGTCACGGATCCCCGGCGCGCCACGATGTCGCACGGCCGCCCGCCGCTCGCCCGCCGGGGCCCTGCTCGCCACCACCGGGCTGCTCGCCGCCCTCGTCCTGGCCGGCGCCCCGGGCGCCCTCGCCGACACCGCCCCGGCCGGCGCTGCCAGGCCGGCCGCCGTCGTCGCCCTCGGCGACAGCGCCATCTCCGGGGAGGGGGCCGGCACCGACACCGGCGACGCCTACTTCCCCGACAGCGACAGCCCCACCAACTACTGCCACCGCCACCCGAAGTCGGAGATCTTCGTCACCGACATCCCCGGCGTCACCCCGGTCGACCTCGCCTGTTCCGGCGCCCAGACCGGTGACCTGGTCAGCGACCCCGAACTCGCGAAGATCACCGGCCCGGGCAGCGGCGACTTCGGCGAGCCCAAACAGGACGTCCAACTCGCCGCCACCGCCGCCAGGTACGACGTGAAGATGGTCGTCGTCACGATCGGCGCCAACGACGACTTCGACTTCAGCGGCATCATGATGCACTGCCTGAGCCAGTACTTCCCGATCCCGCAGAGCCGGGGCTGCCGGGACACCATCGGAAGCGCCGAGATCACCGCGCGGGCCGAGCGGGTCCGGCCCAAGGTGGTGGCCGCGCTGCGGAACATCCGGCAGACCATGCGCGCCGCCGGCTACCCGGACTCCTCGTACCAGCTGGTCTACCAGTCCTACTTCAACCCGATCTCGCCGGACATCCGCACCAACAGCTACCTCGGCAAGGTCGCGGACGGCTGCCCGGCCTTCCCCGAGGACCTCGCCTGGGGGCACAACTGGGTGGTGCCGCTCCTCAGCGACACCCTGCGCGCCGCCGCCGAGCAGGTCCCCGGCGTGCGCTACCTCGACCAGCGCCGGGTCGCCTTCGGCCACGAGGTCTGCGCCGAGTGGACCAGCTCGCCGTACGAGTACACCAACGGCGACGTGATCAACCTGTCCGAGTGGGTCCGCAACGGCTGCGACCAGCAGATCGGCATCCCCGGCCTGTGCATGAACATGGTGCGCCAGTCGTACCACCTGCGGGTGGCCGGCTACCGCGCCGAAGGCGTCTGCCTGGGGCAGTTCTACGCCCGGCCCGCCCAGCAGCAGGCGTACTGCACGCTCAACCAGCAGAACACCACCTCGATCGAGCCCCTCACCCCCGGCCGGCCGTTCGGCGACCGGCCGGAGGACGGCGCCTGGTACCAGCTCACCGACACCGCCACCGGCAAGGTGCTCGACCTCGCGGGCGGCGGCACCTACGGGGACAGCACCGACGGACGGGCCGCCATCACCTACCGGGCGACCGGCGGGCTGAACCAGTCCTTCGTCCTGGAGGCGAAGTCCGGCGGCAGCTTCGAGCTCGACTTCAGCGGCAACCGCGACATGTGCCTCGACGCCACCGGCGCCTCCACCGCCCCCGGCACCCGGCTGGTGCAGTGGCGCTGCAACGGCGGCGGCAACCAGCACTGGGTCCTCAAGCCCGCCGGCGACGGGCGGTACACGCTGGCCGACTCGCAGGACACCGGCAAGGTCGCCACCGCGACCGGCGACCTGGACGCCCAGGGCAACCAGCTGGTCGAACTCGCCGCCGACACCGGGGCGCCCGGCCAGCTGTGGCAGCTCACCAAGCTCGGCATCGTCTACCTGCACGGCTGACACCTGCCGCACGGCAGGCACCGGCACGGCCGGCCCACTCCCATCCGGCCCCGTGCCCCGCCCGGCTCAGCCCGTCGCCGCCCCGACCACGGCGGCGACGGGCGCCGACGGCGGGCACGGCACCGGGCACGGCGGCTCCACCCCGTGGCCCCCGCGCCGCCTCGCCCGGCGTTCGGTCGCACCCGCCCCCGGGCGGGGCCGGCGGGGCCGTGCCGTAGGCTCGCCCGGCATGTCGCGCACGGAGCGCGGTCCTCGGCGGGGGCGGAGTCAGGTTCATGAGCACACCATCCAGCACGGCGCCCGCGGCCCCGGGCCGGGCCGCGGTGCCCGCGCCCGCCGCCGACCGACCCGGCGCACCGCCCGGCAGCCCGCCCGCCGTCGGCGACTCCCGGGCCCGGCCGCAGGCCCGGCCCGGCGGCGACCGCCCGGCGCGGCGCGCCCTCGCCGTCCGGTACGCCGCCGCGCTGGGGGTGTACGCGGCGGTGAAGGCGGCCGGGTTCGCGGTCTTCCTCGCCCTGCTCGCCTACGCCGACGAGTACGGGACCAAGGCGGTCGGACGCGGCGGCGGCGCCCGGCCCTGGGACGTCCTGGGCAGCTGGGACGGCGTCTGGTACCAGCGGATCGCCCTCAACGGGTACCACCCGCAACTGATCCCGCTGCACGGCTACCCGCACGCCACCCTGTACGAGAACTCGGCGGTGTTCTTCCCGCTCTACCCGTGGCTGATCCGGATCGTCTGCGCGTGCACGGGCCTCGGCACCTACGGCGCCGGGATGCTGGTCGCGGTGGTGGCGTCCTTCGTCGCGGCCGCCGGGATCTTCGCCGTCACCGCCCGCCTCGGCGGTGCCCGGGCGGGTGTGGTCGCGGCCGCCGTCTGGGGCCTGTTCCCGGGCTCGGGGGTCGAGTGGGCGGTCTACTCGGACTCGCTCTTCGTGGCCCTCGCGGCGTGGTCCTGCTACTGCGTGATGAGCGGGCGCTGGCTCACCGCCGGCCTGCTCGCCCTCACCGCCGGACTCGGCCGACCGACCGCCGCCGCGCTCATCGCGGCCGTGTCCATCACGGCGCTGGTGGCACTCGTCCGGCGCACGGACGGCATTGCGCGCCCTCTGACGGCCATGCTGATCACCCCCTGGGGCCTGCTGGGATACCTCGGCTGGGTCGGCTGGAAGCTCGGCGACCCGGCCGGCTACTTCCACCTCCAACGCGGCGCCTGGAACCGCTACTTCGACTTCGGCGCCGCCACCGCCCACAGTCTCCTGGACGTGCTGGTGGGTCGCTGGTACGCCTGGCAGGTCAACCCCGTCCCCGACCTGATCGCGATCGCCCTGCTGATCGCGCTGCCGGGCCTGGTCGTCCTGCTGCTGCGGATCCGTCCCCCGCTGGTCCTGGTCCTCTACACCGGACTGACCATCGTCGCGGCACTGGCCAGCAACCAGATATTCGACAACATCTCCCGCTACCTGCTGCCGGCCTTCCCGCTCTTCGCCGGTCTGGCCGTCGCGCTGCGCCGGCACAGCTGGAGCACCCTGGCC
The DNA here is from genome assembly GCF_042673745.1 of Kitasatospora sp. NPDC057015. NCBI lineage: Bacteria > Bacillati > Actinomycetota > Actinomycetes > Kitasatosporales > Streptomycetaceae > Kitasatospora > Kitasatospora sp. NPDC057015. The sequence goes on along the minus strand of NZ_JBHUSG010000038.1, from coordinate 38,342 downwards.
GGCCTGCTCGCCCTGCCCGCCCTCGCCTCGGGCTGGTACGCGGGCTACGCCCTGTTCGAACTCGGGGTGCCGTAGCGGCCGGTTCGGGAGCCGGCTCCGCCGCCGACCCCGCGGGGACCGCCGCGCCGGACGCCGGGCCGTGCGCCGCGGCCCGTCGGGCGCACGGCTCGGACGGGCCCGTGCGCCCGGGAGCGGACGCCCGGCCCCTCAGGAGGACGAACCGGCGCGGGTCAGGGCCAGACCAGGCAGTACAGCTGGTGCCCGGCGTCGTGCAGCCGGTTCGCGAAGTCCTGCCACTCGTGCAGCATGCTGTAGATCACGAAGGCGTCGCGCGGGCCCCGGCGGTCGGGGACGGTGGACCAGATGAAGGCCGCCGCGCCCAGCTCGGTCTCGTCGGCCTTGCGGAGCGGCTCCACGACGATCTGGGGCAGCTGGACGACCGCGTAGTCGGGGTGCAGGACGACCAGTTCCAGCGGCGGCACCTGGTGCAGCGGGACGCCCTGGATGCCGGTCAGCACCATGGCGCTCATGGTCTCCGGCTTGATCTTGGTGGAGAGGTGCCCGTTGGGGGAGCCGCTGGTCTCCATCAGGTCGCCGAGGCGGCCGAGGGCGCCGAGCTCGCCGGCGTCCAGGCCGAGGCCGCCGGGGCCGAGCGCGGTGGGGACTCTGGCGGCGGTGGCGCGATCGGGTGCGCCGAAGTACTTGTAGGTCACCCCCACGCGTCCCTCACCCCGTCTTCCACTGCCACCTGCACCCGTATTCGCTCCCGTACCCCCGCTCGCGGCCCTCGCGGACCGCCGGGAACCACCCGTGATCTCGTCGTGGCCGTCCTGCGCCTCGGACACTCGGACCATCCTCACCGGAATTCGCCGGAATCGACAGACCCCCGCACGTCCGGTGTCCCTCCCGGACGTGCCCCTTACCCGTCATGCGCCGTCGTGCACGGCCGCCGTAATACCGTCCAACCCGTTCACACCGTCGTACGTCACCACTGCCCGCAGCGGCAGTCACGTAAGCCCTGTGCCATGCATGTGCGCACAGTCTGACCGGTTCGGTCAAGGCAGCAGTCGGCGCCCCTGCGGTACGGACAACCGTACAGACAACGGCACACGGATCATCGTTCCAGATGATCGGGTCCGACATGCAGAGGTGAAGGACACGATTTGAGACCATGTCCCGGTGAGCTACCCCTACGAAGCACCTCAGTCCCAGTCGCTGTTCGACCGCGCCTCGGTCGTCACCCCCGGCGGTGTCAACTCCCCGGTGCGCGCCTTCCGCGCGGTGGGGGGCACGCCGCGCTTCATGGTGTCCGGAAACGGCCCCTACCTCACCGACGCCGACGGCCGCGAGTACGTCGACCTGGTGTGTTCGTGGGGACCGATGATCCTGGGCCACGCGCACCCGGCGGTGATCGACGCCGTGCAGCAGGCCGTCTCCCGCGGCACCTCCTTCGGTACGCCGGGGCAGGGCGAGGTCGAGCTCGCCGAGGAGATCGTCGACCGGATCGCGCCGGTCGAGCAGGTCCGCCTGGTGTCCTCCGGCACCGAGGCGACCATGTCGGCGATCCGGCTGGCCCGCGGCTTCACCGGCCGCGCCAAGATCGTGAAGTTCGCCGGCTGTTACCACGGTCACGTCGACGCGCTGCTGGCCGCCGCCGGTTCCGGCGTCGCGACCTTCGGCCTGCCGGACACCCCCGGCGTCACCGGCGCCCAGGCCGGCGACACCATCGTGCTGCCGTACAACGACCTGGCCGCGGTCGAGGCGGCCTTCGCCGCGAACCCGGGCGAGATCGCCTGCGTGATCACCGAGGCCTCGCCCGGCAACATGGGCGTCGTCCCGCCGCTGCCCGGCTTCAACGGCGGCCTGGCCCGGCTCTGCCGGGAGAACGGCGCGCTGTTCGTCTCGGACGAGGTGATGACCGGCTTCCGCGTCTCCAAGGCCGGCTGGTACGGCCTGGAGGCCGCGCACGAGGGCTGGGCGCCGGACCTGCTGACCTTCGGCAAGGTGATGGGCGGCGGCTTCCCCGCGGCGGCCTTCGGCGGTCGGGCCGACGTGATGGGCCACCTGGCCCCGGCCGGGCCGGTCTACCAGGCGGGCACGCTCTCGGGGAACCCGGTCGCCACCGCGGCGGGCCTGGCGCAGCTGCGCGGCTGCACCGACGAGGTGTACGCGACGGTGGACCGGGTCGCGGCCGAGGTGTCCGGCCTGGTCTCGGAGGCGCTGGCGAAGGAGGGCGTGGCCCACCGCCTGCAGAAGGCCGGGAACATGTTCTCGGTGTTCTTCACCGAGCAGCCGGTGACCAACTACGACGAGGCGAGGACGCAGCAGGCGTACCGCTTCAACGGCTTCTTCCACTCGATGCTGGCGCAGGGCGTCTACCTGCCGCCGTCCGCCTTCGAGTCCTGGTTCGTCTCGGCCGCCCACGACGAGCGGGCCGTCGAGCGGATCGCCGCCGCCCTGCCGGCCGCCGCCCGCGCCGCCGCCGAGGCCGCGCCGGCCGCCTAGGCCCGCCGTGCCGGGCGGCCGCGCCGTCCCGTCCCACGCAGTCCCGTCCCACACCGGACCCGTCCCACACCGGACCGGTTCCCCATCGGCCCCGCCGGGGCCGCCGGACCCGTTCCGTTCCCGCCCGACCACTCAGCAGCCCGCCAGGAGAACTTGAAGTGAGCGCCCAAGAGATCACCGTCGTGCACCTCATGCGGCACGGTGAGGTGCACAACCCGGAGGGCATCCTCTACGGCCGCCTGCCGGACTACCACCTGTCCGAGCTCGGCCGGCAGATGGCCGACCGGGTCGCCGAGGACCTGGCCGGCCGGGACATCACGCACGTGGTGGCCTCGCCGCTGGAGCGGGCCCAGGAGACAGCGGAGCCGATCGGCAAGGCGCACGGCCTGGACGTCGCGGTCGACGAGCGGCTGATCGAGGCGGACAACATCTTCCAGGGCAAGACCTTCGGGGTCGGCGACGGCTCCCTGCGCAACCCCTCGTACTGGAAGTACCTGACCAACCCGTTCCAGCCGTCCTGGGGCGAGCCGTACATCGAGCAGGCGGTGCGGATGATGGCCGCGCTGGCCGCCGCCCGGGACGCCGCGCGCGGGCACGAGGCGGTCTGCGTCAGCCACCAGCTGCCGATCTGGACGGTCCGCTCGTTCGTGGAGAAGCGCCGGCTGTGGCACGACCCGCGCCGCCGCCAGTGCTCGCTGGCCTCGCTGACCAGCTTCACCTACGAGGGCGACAAGATCGTCTCGGTGGGCTACCGGGAGCCGGCCCGCGACCTGCTGCCGGCCCACCTGGTGGGCAAGGGCGGCAAGGACAAGCCGGTGGGCAAGAGCTTCGGCGCCTGAGCGCGGAAGCCGGCCCGTCCGGCGTCGGCCGGCCCGGCCGCGGCCCCGGTGTGAGTCCGCTCACCCGGGGCCGTCCCGGCTCTCCCCGGGCCCGGTCCGGGGGCCGGGGCGCGCGCCCGGCAGGTAAGCCCTTCGGGGCCTGACCGTCCAGCTGCGCCTTGGTGCAGTCGCAGGTCAGAGGGGGTTCGGCGCGCTAGGTCGGACCCCACGAAACCCGCCCGGACTTCCATGCGAAACTTTTCACATGTCTGGCACGACGCGTCCCCGCCTTCGTCTCGCCGCAGCCGTAGCCGCCGCTGCCGCGCTCGTCCTCACCGGTTGCTCGTCGTCCGGGTCATCCGGCAGCGGTGACGCGCAGACCGGCTTCATCGTGGGCAAGGGCGGCGCCCCGGACACCGCGGCCGTCGGCCACCGCAAGGACGCGCCGGACATCACCGGCACCACCCTGGAGGGCACCAAGGTCTCGCTCTCGGACTACCGGGGCAAGGTCGTGGTGCTGAACATCTGGGGCTCCTGGTGCAACCCCTGCCGCGCTGAGGCCCCCAACCTGCAGTCGGTCTGGGACAGCTACAAGGGCCAGGGCGTACAGTTCCTCGGCATCAACACCCGGGACGTCGACCCGGCGAACGCGGTCCGCTTCGAGCAGGAGAAGGGGGTCACCTTCCCCAGCCTGTACGACCCGGACGGCACCCAGATCCTCAAGTTCCCCAAGGGCAGCCTGAACCCGCAGTCGATCCCGACCACGCTGGTGATCGACCGCGAGGGCAAGCTGGCGGCCCGGGCGATGCGGGCGCTGGAGACCGAGGACATCGAGGCGATGCTGAAGCCCGTCCTGGCGGAGCAGCAGAGTTGAGTGCCACCCTGATCGCCCTGGGCGGCGCCGCCGGCACCGTCCAGAGCGGCGCCATCCTGCTGGCCCTGCCGGTGGCGCTGGCGGCCGGCCTGGTGTCGTTCTTCTCGCCGTGCGTGCTGCCGCTGGTGCCGGGCTACCTCTCGTACGTCACCGGCTTCTCGGCGGCCGACCTCGCCGACGCGCGCGGCGCCCGCCGCGGCCGGATGCTGCTCGGCTCGGTGCTGTTCATCCTCGGCTTCACCGCCGTGTTCGTCTCCACCGGCGCGCTGTTCGGCTACTTCGGGCAGACCCTGCAGGAGCACCGCAGGGCGATCAGCGCCGTGCTGGGCGCGCTGACCATCGTGATGGGCCTGGCCTTCATGGGCCTGGTGCCCGGGCTGAGCATGCGCGAGGTCCGCTCGCACCGCCGCCCGGCGATCGGGCTGGCGGGGGCGCCGCTGCTGGGCGTGGTCTTCGGGGTCGGCTGGACGCCGTGCATCGGCCCGACCCTGGGCACCATCCTGTCGCTGTCCACCAGCGAGGCGGACGCCGGCCGCGCCGCGCTGCTGATGACCGTCTACTGCCTGGGCCTCGGCGTACCGTTCGTCCTGGCCGCGCTGGCCTTCCGCCGGGCGCTCGGCGCCTTCGGCTGGGTCAAGCGGCACTACCCGCTGGTGATGCGGATCGGCGGCGGCATGCTGGTCGCCGTGGGGCTGCTGCTGGTCACCGGGGTCTGGGACGCGCTGGTGCAGCAGATGCAGGTCCTGACCGCCGACTTCTCGATCGGAATCTGAGCGTGAGCAACACCGACACCGACACCGGCCCCCGCCGGGCGGACGAGGACGAGCGGACGGCGGAGCGCCTCACCAGCGCCCCGGTCGAGGCGGACGGCCCGGCCGGCATGGGCGTGCTGGGCTGGGTCCGCTGGACCTGGCGGCAGCTGACCTCGATGCGGGTCGCGCTGGTCCTGCTGTTCCTGCTCTCGCTGGCGGCCGTCCCCGGCTCGCTGATCCCGCAGAACGGCCGCAACGCCTTCAAGGTGGAGGCCTGGAAGGCCGCGCACACCACGGTCGCGCCGATCTACCAGAAGCTCCAGCTGTTCGACGTGTACAGCTCGGTGTGGTTCTCGGCGATCTACATCCTTCTGTTCGTCTCGCTGGCGGGCTGCATCGTCCCGCGCACCTGGCAGTTCGTCGGGGTGCTGCGCGCGCACCCGCCGGCCGCGCCGCGCAACCTGACCCGGATGCCGGTCTACGCGGCCTGGCGCACCGACGTCGACCCCGCGGCGGTGAACGAGGCGGCGCACCGGCTGCTGCGCCGCCGGCGGTTCCGGGCGAACCTGGCCGACGGCTCGGTGTCCTCCGAGAAGGGCTACCTGCGCGAGGTCGGCAACCTGCTCTTCCACCTGTCGCTGTTCGCGCTGCTGGCCGGCTTCGCCTGGGCGAACCTGGCCAGCGGTGAGGGCGGCAAGCTGGTGATCGAGGGCCAGGGCTACTCCAACACCATGACGCAGCTGGACGACTTCAAGGGCTCGGCCTTCTACGGCTCGGAGGACCTGGACTCGTTCGGCTTCAAGCTGGACAACTTCACCTCCCGGTTCCAGACCAGCGGCGACCAGGTCGGCAGCGCCCGCGAGTTCACCGCGCACATCCGGTACTGGCAGGGCAGCGACGACTCCAGGCAGACCAAGGGCGACATCGAGGTCAACCACCCGCTGGAGATCGGCAGCAGCAAGGTCTTCCTGATCGGTCACGGCTACGCGCCGGTGGTCACGGTGCGCAACGCCAAGGGCGAGACGGTGTACTCGGGCCCGACCGCGTTCCTGCCGCAGGACGGCAACCTCACCTCCACCGGTGTGATCAAGGTGTCCGACTACGGCTACAGCGAGAAGGACGACAAGAAGGTCAAGATGGCCTTCCAGGGCTTCTTCCTGCCGACCGCGCCGGCCAACTTCGACCTGACCACCGGTCCGCGCTCGCTGTTCCCCGCGGCCGCCGACCCGCTGCTGGTGCTGAACGCGTACGTCGGCCCGGCCGGCGACTCCGGCCTGCCGGAGAACGTCTACCAGCTGGACAGCCGGGGGATGACCCAGCTGAACCAGGACGGCCAGATCGCGAAGGTGAAGCTCAAGCCCGGCCAGGGCTGGACCCTCCCGGACAACTACGGAACGGTCACCTTCGACGGCTACAAGCAGTGGGCGAGCTTCACGGTCTCGCACCGCCCGGGCAACTCGGTCGCGCTGGCCGGCGCGGTCTGCGCGATCCTCGGCCTGATCGGCTCGCTGTTCGTGCAGCGCCGCCGGATCTGGGTGCGGGCGGTCGCCGCTCCGGACGGCACCACCCTGGTCGAGCTCGCCGGGCTGGCCCGCAGCGAGTCCGCCAAGATCGCCGAGGAGCTGGCCGAACTCGCGGTCGACCTCCAGGACGACGCCCCGGCCCTGGACGACCCGGGCCCCGACGAGCCGGCCTCCGACGGGCCGTCCCCTGCAGAGCCGTCCCCTGCCGAGCCGGACGCGGCCGAGGCCGGATCCGCACCCGAAGCAACAACCCCAGACCCCGCAGTCCCTGCCGACCCGCACTCCAAGGAGTAGACGGTGCATCTCGCCTCGGCGGTCGACCCCAGCCTGGCCGACCTCTCCAACAAGCTCATCTACTCGGCCATGGCCGTGTACCTCTTCGGCATGTTCGCCTACATGGTCGAGTGGACCTTCGGCAGCAAGGGCGCGGTCGCCGTCCGCTCCTCCGAGCAGTCCAGCCTGGCCGAGACGGTGGCCGCGGCCGCCGCCCCGAAGGCGGCCAAGGCGGCCAGGAAGGTCACCGTCACGGTGGCCGCGGCCGGCGGCGGCACCACCACGCTGACCCGCACCGCGCTGGCCGGTGAGGGCGCCACGGTCGTCACCAGCGGCCGCGGCGAGGGCGAGGAGGCCGACGGCCCCGGCGCCGCCGGCGGCAGCGAGAAGGCCGACCTGGCCGGGCGGATCGCGATCTCCCTCACCGTCCTCGGCGCGCTGCTGCACGCGGGCGGGGTGGTCACCCGCGGCCTGTCGGTGACCCGCTGGCCGTGGGGCAACATGTACGAGTTCTCGTGCGCCTTCGCGCTCACCATGGTGCTCGCCTTCCTCGCCCTGCTGGCCGCCAAGAAGCAGACCCGCTGGCTGGGCCTGCCGGTGATGCTGGCCGCCCTGCTCACCCTGGGCGTCGCCACCACGGTGCTCTACACCGACTCCGAGCAGCTCGTGCCGGCGCTGCACTCGTACTGGCTCGCCATCCACGTCTCCACCGCGATCATCTGCGGCGGCGCGTTCTACGCGGCCTTCATCACCACCGCGCTGTACCTCGGCAAGGACTCCTACGACAAGCGGATCGCGGCCGGTCTGACCACCGGCCCGCTGCGCACCTCGGCGTCCGTCTGGCAGCGGCTGCCCGCCGCGTCCACCCTGGACAAGCTGTCGTACCGGATCAACGCCCTGGTCTTCCCGCTCTGGACCTTCACCATCATCGCGGGGGCGATCTGGGCCGAGGCCGCCTGGGGCAAGTACTGGGAGTGGGACCCGAAGGAGACCTGGTCCTTCATCACCTGGGTCGCCTACGCCTGCTACCTGCACGCCCGGGCCACCGCCGGCTGGAAGGGACGCAAGGCGGCCTACCTGGCGCTGGCGGCCTTCGCCTGCTGGCTCTTCAACTACTACGGCGTCAACATCTTCGTCACGGGCAAGCACTCGTACGCAGGCGTCTGACGCCCGCCCGCCCACGGCCCGGCGCTCCGCGGCTGGTCGGGGCCGCGGTCGACGGCCCGCCCGGGGGCGGCACCGCGTACGGGAACGGCGAGTTGATCGGCTCGGCACTGCTGCCGCCGGCCCTGCTCGGCACCTTCGGTGTGCGGTACGCCGTGGTCACCCGCCGCAACGACGGCCGACTCGCCGCCTACCGCCCGGCGGTGTACGTCCCGGCCGGCGCGTTGCGGCCGGACCTCCCCGCGTCGGGGGCGATACCGCCGGAGAGGTTCCCGGTGGTCGTCGTCACCCTGGCCGAGCAGGCGTACGGCGGTTCGCCGCCGACGACCGCCGATGCGGCGGGCGGGGCCCCGGCCCGAACGCCTGAGAGGGCGTCGGCGACCGGCCCGGCACCCGGGGGCGGTGTCCGGATTTATGACAGTTTGTGGCAGGGTATGTGGCAGGCATCAGGGCCTGGCACGGAAGCGTCGAGGAGGACCGCGCAATGGAGTGCGACGAGGTCATGGTGACCGTCCGAATCACCGCCGCCGAGCGAACGCTGCTCCGCCGGCTCGCACAGGGGCACCACAGCGATCTGTCCGAGGTGGTGGCGGACGGCCTGCTGGACGTCATCCCCACCCTCCAGAGCCCGGCGGACGCCTACCGCCTGCTCGCCGCGCTGGCCGTGCCCGCGCCCTGCGCCCTGACGGTCTGGCTGCCGGCCCCGCTGGCGGACCTGCTCGTCCCCGGTGCGGCCAGGATCGCTCAGGTGACAGGTGTACGGATCGGCTCGGCCAGTGCGATGCTCGGGGGCGCCGTACGGCTCTGGCTGACCCAGGACCCGAACCGGCTGGCCGCCAACCTCAGTGTGATGCACGCGGGCCGTCCGCTCGCCCTGGCCGCGGCCTGACGGACCGTTCCCGCCCGGGGCCCGGCCGTCGAGAGCGAGAGGCGTACGGCGATGGGAAGCACCGCGCGGACCGTCCTGCTGACCGGAGGGGCCGGCTTCGCCGGCGGCTGGACGGTCGGTGAGATCCACCGGGCCCTGCACCGGGAGTACGCCGCGGGCGGCCCGGCGCCCGTGCTGCGGGTGCTGACCCACCGGCGTCCGGTGCCGACCCCGTCGGGCCCGGACGCCGCGCCGCGGCTGGAACCCGCCGACGGCGACCTGACCGATCCCGCCTCCCTGCGCGGCCTCTGCGAGGGCGTGGACACCGTGGTGCACCTCGCGGCGCGGGTCGGCGAGGACGAGGAGCAGGCGCGCGCGGTCAACGTCGAGGGCACCCGCAACCTGCTCGCCGAGGCGCGGCGCGCGGGCGTCGACCGGATCCTCCAGCTGGGCACCGCGGCCGTCTACCGCGACGGCGCCCACAGCGGCGCGGCCGAGGGGGAGTTGGTGACCGGGCCGGTCTCCGTCACCAGCCGCAGCCGGCTCGCGGGGGAGGAGCTGGTGCTCGCGGCGGGCGGGACGGTGCTGCGGCCGCACCTGGTCTACGGCGAGGGGGACCTCTGGTTCGTCCCCGCGCTCGCGCAGCTGATGCGCCGGCTCCCGCACTGGGTGGAGGGCGGCCGGGCGAGGATCTCGCTGGTCTCCGTCGACGACCTGGCCCGCGTCGTGGCCGCCCTCGCGGTGCGCCCGGGGCCGGACCTGCGTGCCTCGGTGGGCCGCGGGCGTCGGCCGGGCGCGGAGGCCGGCCGGCAGGCCTGGCCGGCGCCGCCCGCGGGCCGGGTGCTGCACGCGAGCCACCCCGTGCCGGTCACCGCGCGCGATCTGGTCACCCGGGTGGCCGCGGCGCTGGAACTCCCGCTGCCCGAAGGGGACGTGGACCTGGCGGGGGCGGTGGCCCTGATGGGCGGCCCGGCCCCGGTCTGGGAGCGCAGGATCTCGCTGCTGGGCGTCGACCACTGGTACGACAGCTCCAGACTCTGGGCACTGGCGGGCTGCGAGCCCGGCCCGGGCTTCGCCGCGCGGTTCGCCGACCACGCGTCCTGGTACCGCTCGGCGCTCGGCGGCGGCCCGGCCCCCGCCGGTCGCCCGCGCTGACGCCGGGCCGTACCGGGTCGCCTCGCACCCCGGGGCCGGACCGGCCCGGCGGCGACCGGGGCCGCCCGGTGGCTCAGGAGGCGATCTGCAGGCCCTCGCAGGTCTCGTGGAAGGCCGGGGGGCTCTCCAGGAACGCGGGCGGGTCGAGCCGGGCCGGTGCGGGCGCCAGCGGCTCGGTCACCAGCCGGCAGTCGGCGGCCGTGCGGCCGTCCTGTTCCAGCGTGACCCGGACGGGCACCCGGCGCTTGTCCACGCCCGGCTCCAGCCAGGCCCGCACCAGGCAGGGCTGGTCCAGCTCTATGTAGCGGTCGAAGCTGGTGACCACCTCGACGGGGACCACGGGCTCGGGGTGGCGCAGCCGCTGGGCCGCCTGGCGGGCGGCCTCCAGGACGAGCATCCCGGGCACGTGGTCGACCGGGTGGTCGAACAGCACCGGGTGGCGGGAGTCGGTGCGCAGCAGCCAGCTGCCGGGCTGGCGGGCCGGGGTGAGCACCACGTCGGCGGCGTTCTCGCGGCCGACCAGGGCGGGGGTGGTGGGGGTGCCGGGCAGCAGCGCGGCCGGGTAGAGGCCGTCGCGGCCGCGCAGCCGCCGGTAGGTCTGCGGCGGGATCACCGAGACCTGGCCGGAGCCGTGGCCGACCGGCTGCCCGTCGCGCTCGGCCTCGATCTCGACCCGCAGGGAGAGCAGCCGGCGGTGCCGCATCCGGACGTCCTGGCAGCTCACCCGGAGCATCAGCGAGGCGGGCCGCGTGCCTATCGCGAGGCGGTCCAGGTCCACCGTGTAGGACAGGTCGTCCATCGCGAAGTGGTGGCCCTGCGGTACGCCGAAGCCCACGTGGGAGACCAGCAGGCCGGCCTGGCGGATGGTCTCGGCCATCAGCACCGGGTCGTGCCGGTCGTCCCCGGGCAGCCGGTAGAAGCCGTGCGTGCGGGGCCACTGGGCGCCCAGCAGGAAGTCGTAGGGGCCGGCGGTCTGCCAGCCGGTGATGAACACCTCGGAGACCGTGGCGCGGTGCACGAGGTGTCGGGACACCGTCCGCTCGTGGAAGTCGTAGCCGGCGCTGGGCTGGGGGTACGCCTCGTCCTCGCCCAGTTCTGCGATCAGCGGCATTCCTTGCCCCACTCCCGGGAGTTGGTCGACGGAGCCGCGAGCGGGCGGCCACCGAGAAACATACAGACCACCCGGTTTCTCCTGCTGGCCGGGGGCCGTCCGGGCATGGGACAACTGTGGTGCGGTGTCGACCGGCAGCGCAAGGCCCGGCCTTGACCGCCCGCTGCACGAAGACTACTGCGGACGGGTTAGATTAGAAACCAACCATGCGGTTTAGATCGTCTTTCTGCTTGTCCGGGGGACACCACCGGTCGGGGGTGGTGTGTCGGGGCGGCGGGGGCGGCTGTGCCGCGCCCGGCCGAGAGGGAGGGGATCCCAGTGGTCAAGCAGGAGCGTGCGGGGCGTACCAGGCAGGCCGTCCTGCTCGCGGCGGCGAACATGTTCGCGGACGCGGGTTTCGAATCGGCGAGCCTGGTCGACATCAGCCGCCGCGCCGGGGTCAGCAAGGGGGCCCTGTACTTCCACTTCGTGTCCAAGCAGGCGCTGGCCGACGGTGTGTGCGCGGCCGCCCGCCGGGTGGTCGCCACGGCGGTGCTGCGGGCCCGCCGCAGCGAGGGGCCGGCCGTCCAGGCGCTGCTCGACCTCTCCCACGAACTCGCCAGGCTGCTGCGCGAGGACGTCGTGGTCCGGGCCGGCGTGCTGCTGGGCCAGGGCATCCAGGGCGCCAAGCAGGAGCCGCTGCCCGTCGCACCGCTGATCACCGCGGGCCAGGGCGTCCCGGCTCAGGGTTTCGCGGGCCAGGCCTTCGCGGGTCAGGGCTTCGCGGGCCAGGGCATCCCGGCCCAGGGTTTCGCCGGCCAGGCCTTCGCCGGCCAGGGTGTCGCGCACCAGGACACCGCGGACCGGGACGCCGTTGAGGGCCGGGACACCGCCGCAGGCCGGGACGCCGCCGCCGGGGGCGGCACGGGGGGCACCGCGGGCCCGGGCGGTGCCTGGCGGGGCTGGACGGCCGTGGTGCGCCGGCAGCTACTGCTGGCCGAGGCCGCGGGCGAACTGCGCCCGGGGACCGGAGTCGACGAGGCGGCCGAACTGCTGACCGCGCTCGCGGCCGGTCTGGTGCTGCTCTCCTGGGGGGACTACGCGGTGCTCCGCCCGGAGGCGGTGGGCAGCGCCCTGGCCGCGGCGCTGCCGGCCCTGGTCCCGGAGGAGCGGCGGGCGGACTACCGGACGGCGGCGCCCGGAGCCGTCCCCACGGCCGTGGGGACGGTGGTCGGCGTCTTCCCGGCCGGCGGTTCCGCCGCCCGGACGGCGGCGCCGTGCTCCGGGGTGGTGTGCGCCTGCGGGTTCGGCTCGGAGTTCGAGCCCTGCTCGGCCGCCTCGGCCTGAGGCGGCTGGACGGCCAGCCGGGCCAGCGCGTGCGGCTGGACCAGCCCGGGGAGCACCAGCGTCCACAGGTCGGTCATCCGCTTGATCAGGTCCCGCCGGTCGGTCAGCACCTGCGAGGTCAGCTGGATCCCGGTGACCGCGCCGACGATCACGTCGGCCGCGCCCCCGATGTCCAGTCCGGGGTGCAGCTCGCCCTTCTCCATCGCGTTCTGGAGCAGCAGGTGGGCGGCGTCGGACCAGCCGCGGTAGGCCATGGTCTGGGGCTGGGTGAAGGTGCCGTGCTCGATGGTGAGTCTGATGCTGCCGCGGACCAGCGGGTCCTGCTGCAGGGCCTCGGCGAACGCGTACCCGAGGTCGATCAGGGTCTGGACGGGGCTGTCGGAGGTCGGCTGCCAGGAGGCGAGCCAGGTGGACTGCTCCTCGATCACGGCCCGCGCCAGGTCCTCCTTGGAGCCGAAGTGGAAGTACAGCGCGCCCTTGGTGACGGCGGCCTGCTCCAGGATCTCGGACATGGTGGCGCCCGCGTAGCCCCGCTTGTCGAACACGACGGCCGCGGCGCGGAGCACTGCCTGCCGGGTCGCCAGGGCACGGGCCTGCCGAGCCATCGGAGCCTCCTAGGGGTTTCGTGGGTCCTCGCCGGCGTCCGGTCGGAGGCGGCGGGCCCCGGGGGTTCTGGGGAGGATAGCCGCCAACCGCGCAGGTGGAAGTGTACAGACGGCCCAACTGCCGGTTCCTGGGCCGCGTTCGGCCGCGTTGCCCGGTGCGCTGCCGGGGCTTGGCCCCGGTGCTCGCGCCGGGCGGCTGCCGTCAGCCGCCACCGCGGGACTCCGTCGTCCCCCGGTCCTGGAAGAGTACGCGAACGGCCCCCGTGGCACCCGGAGTCCGGGGCCTTGGGGGCCGTTTCGAGCGATGTCGGCGGTGTCGCGGGTGCCGACGGTGTACGCGGCCGGGCCGGTGGGCCCGGCCGGCGGGTTACGCGGCCTGCTGCCAGCTGACGGGGGAGAAGTACGGCTGGCGCCGCTCCAGGCGCTGCCAGCCGGCCATCGGCTCGACCGGGGCGATCGCCGCGGCGGCCTGCTGGGCGGCGACCGCGCGGGCCATCAGCACGGCGGTGAGGGCGGCGAGCTCCTCGTCGTCGAGCGAGCCGCGGACGATGCGGACGAGAGGTTCGGAAGCGCTCATGGCCTTGGTTTCTCCCCCGGGCGTGGATCTGGACGGATGGTGGGTGTGCCTGCGCTCACTGCTGCGGGCCGCCGCTCGCCGCGGTGCGCGGCGGCGGCCCGTTCGGGCTCCCGCGGGAGCCCGCGGAGGTCCGCTACATCGGCGGGTTGCCGTGCTTGCGGCTCGGCAGGTCGGCGTGCTTGGTGCGGAGCATGGCGAGCGAGGAGGCGAGCACGGCGCGGGTCTCGGCCGGGTCGATGACGTCGTCCACGAGGCCGCGCTCGGCCGCGTAGTACGGGTGCATCAGCTCGCTCTTGTACTCCTTGATCTTCTGCGCCCGCATGGCCTCGGGGTCCTCGGCGCCGTTGATGTCGCGGCGGAAGATCACGTTGGCCGCGCCCTCGGCACCCATCACCGCGATCTCGTTGGTGGGCCAGGCGAAGGAGAGGTCGGCGCCGATGGAGCGGGAGTCCATCACGATGTACGCGCCGCCGTAGGCCTTGCGCAGGATCAGCTGGATCCGCGGGACGGTGGCGTTGCAGTACGCGTAGAGCAGCTTGGCGCCGTGCCGGATGATGCCGTCGTGCTCCTGGTCGACGCCGGGCAGGAAGCCGGGCACGTCGAGCATGGTGACCAGCGGGATGTTGAAGGCGTCGCACATCTGGACGAAGCGCGCGGCCTTCTCCGAGGCGTTGATGTCGAGCACGCCGGCCAGCGACTGCGGCTGGTTGGCGATGATGCCGGTGACGTGGCCGTCGATGCGGGCCAGCACGCAGAGCACGTTGGTGGCCCAGCGCTCGTGGATCTCCAGGAACTCGCCGTGGTCGACGATCTCCTCGATCACCTTGCGCATGTCGTACGGGCGGTTGCCGTCGGCCGGCACCAGTTCGAGCAGCGAGTCGTTGCGGCGGTCCACCGGGTCGTCGTTGACGGCCGCCGGGGGCATCTCGCGGTTGTTCTGCGGCAGCAGCGACAGGAGGTAGCGGACCTCCTCGATGCAGCTCTGCTCGTCGTCGTAGGCGAAGTGCGAGACGCCGGAGACGCCGGAGTGGACGTCGGCGCCGCCGAGGCCGTTCTGGCTGATCTTCTCGCCGGTGACGGCCTGGACCACGTCCGGGCCGGTGATGAACATCTGCGAGGTCTCGCGGACCATGAAGATGAAGTCGGTCAGCGCGGGGGAGTACGCCGCGCCGCCGGCGCACGGGCCGAGCATCACGCTGATCTGCGGGATGACGCCCGAGGCGCGGGTGTTGCGCTGGAAGATGCCGCCGTAGCCGGCCAGGGCGGTGACGCCCTCCTGGATCCGGGCGCCGGCGCCGTCGTTCAGCGAGATCAGCGGGGCGCCGGCCGAGATGGCCATGTCCATGATCTTGTGGATCTTCTGCGCGTGGGCCTCGCCCAGCGCGCCGCCGAAGATCCGGAAGTCGTGTGCGTAGGTGAACACGGTGCGCCCGTGCACGGTGCCCCAGCCGACGATGACGCCGTCGGTGTGCGGCTTCTTCGCCTCCAGGCCGAAGCCGGTGGCGCGGTGCCGGCGCAGCGGCTCCACCTCGTGGAAGGAGCCCTCGTCCAGGAGCAGGTCGATCCGCTCGCGCGCGGTCAGCTTGCCCTTGGCGTGCTGGGCCTCGGTGGCCTTCTCGCTCGGGCCGCTGCGGACCTTCTCGCGCAGTTCGTGCAGCTCGGCGACCCGTCCGCGGGCGTCGGAAGGGATCTCGGGGATCTCGTCACCGACCGGCGCCTCATGCACAACCGTCATCTCGAACCACTCCAAGGGTGAGGGAACTGTCCGACAGCCAACGTCTGCTGTGCCCCCGGCTGCGAATCACTTCTTCAGTTACCGACTCTACGAGGGGCGGCAGCTTGGTTTCGGCGTCGATTCCGTACAAGGTCGCGACCGAATAGATGTCAGTCCTGAACAGAAAGTGCCCGCGGCGGCCCCTGACCGGCCAAGATCGTGGCGGGTCGGCCGCGGCGCTCCGGCGGGGTCGGTCCGGTGATGTGAACATGCAGGTCAGGTGTGCCATCGAGGTGTGGTTCGCAGACGGTTCGGTGAACTCCCCGCTCCCTCCCGGGTGAACCGGGCATGTCGGGAGCCGCCTTTGTTGGGGTCGCGCAGTCGTAGGGATGCGCCAAAAAAGGGTTAGCCCACCCTGGCTGCCGCCGGGTGGGCTGTCCGAGGGAGTTCCGGGTCGTGGGGGTCAGCCCCGGCCCGCGGTGTCCGGGTCGTCCTTGCCCCGCAGGTCCTCCTCGCGGCGGCGCAGGTCGGCCTCCCACTGCTTGAGCATGTCCTCGTGCCGCTTGTTGTCCTTCTTCAGGGACGCCAGGAACTCGGGGTCGTCGTCCGGTGCGGTGCTGCGGCCGGTCCGGGGCCGCTCGTGCTCCGGGTAGCCCGCGGTGCCCGAGGGCCAGGGCGCCTGGCGGCGCTGCGCGCCGGCCCGCTGCTTGCCGGCGACCAGCCAGGCGATCGGGCCGAGCAGGACCTCGCCGAAGAGCAGGATGATGATCACCCAGACCACCTTCGGCAGGTGGCGGACCTCCTCCTCCGGCGTGGTGAGGCAGTCGATGAACGCCCAGATCCACAGGGCGAGCACGATCAGGAACGGAAGCATCCTCAGCACGGCGGTGATCTCCCCCGGAGACAGGTGGGCCCCTTGACCGGCCCAGGCTATCGGGTGGCGGATACTGACTGGCATGGCATACGACGATCTCCGCTCGTTTCTCCGGGCGCTGGAGCGAGAAGGCGACCTCAGGCGGATCAAGGCCGAGGTGGATCCCCATCTGGAGATCGGCGAGATCGTCGACCGGGTGCAGAAGGCCAAGGGCCCGGCGTTGCTCTTCGAGAACGTCAAGGGCGCCTCGATGCCGCTGGCGATGAACGTCTTCGGCACCGAGCGCCGGCTGGCCAAGTCGCTGGGCCTGAAGGGTCCGGAGGAGATCTCCGAGAAGATCGCCGGCCTGCTGAAGCCGGAGCTGCCGCAGGGCTTCACCGGGTTCCGGGACGCCTTCGGCAAGCTGGCCTCGATGGCGCACGTGCCGCCGAAGAACGTGAAGTCCGGCGACGCCCCGGTGCACGAGGTGGTGCTCACCGGCGACGACGTCAACCTGGACGACCTGCCGGCGCTGTTCACCTGGCCGCTGGACGGCGGCTCCTTCTTCAACCTCGGCCTGACCCACACCAAGGACCCGGACTCCGGCATCCGCAACCTCGGCCTGTACCGCCTGCAGCGGCACGACCGGCGGACCATCGGGATGCACTGGCAGATCCACAAGGACAGCCGCAACCACTACGCGGTGGCGGCCAAGCGCGGTGAGCGCCTGCCGGTCGCGATCGCCTTCGGCTGCCCGCCGGCCGTCACGTACGCGGCGACCGCCCCGCTGCCCGGGGACATCGACGAGTACCTGTTCGCGGGCTTCGTGGCCGGCGAGCGGGTGCGGATGGTCGACTGCAAGACGGTGCCGCTCCAGGTGCCCGCCGACGCGGAGGTCGTGCTGGAGGGCTGGCTGGAGCCCGGCGAGATGCTGCCGGAGGGCCCGTTCGGCGACCACACCGGCTTCTACACGCCGCAGGAGCCGTTCCCGGCGCTGACCATCGACTGCGTGACGATGCGCCGGCGGCCGATCCTGCAGTCGATCGTGGTGGGCCGCCCGCCGACCGAGGACGGCCCGCTGGGCAAGTTCACCGAGCGGTTCTTCCTGCCGCTGCTGAAGATCATCATCCCGGACATCGTGGACTACGACCTCCCCGAGGCCGGCGGCTTCCACAACTGCGTGATCGTCTCGATCGACAAGAAGTACCCCAAGCACGCCCAGAAGGTGATGCACGCGATCTGGGGCGCCCACATGATGTCGCTGACCAAGCTGATCATCGTGGTGGACGCCGACTGCGACGTGCACGACTACCAGGAGGTCGCCTGGCGGGCGCTCGGCAACACCGACTACAGCCGGGACCTCTCGGTCGTCGAGGGGCCGGTCGACCACCTGGACCACGCCTCCTACCAGCAGTTCTGGGGCGGCAAGGCCGGCATCGACGCCACCCGCAAGCTCCCCGAGGAGGGCTACACCCGCGACGGCGGCTGGCCCGAGATGGTCACCTCCGACCCGGAGACGGCCGCCCTGGTCACCAAGCGCTGGAAGGAGTACGGGCTGTGAGCGCCACCGCCGACCTCTTCGAGGCGCCGCCGCCGAACAAGGCCCGGGCCTTCCTGCGGCTGGTCATGATCGAGCACTCGGTGTTCGCGCTGCCCTTCGC
Source organism: Kitasatospora sp. NPDC057015 (assembly GCF_042673745.1). Lineage (NCBI taxonomy): Bacteria > Bacillati > Actinomycetota > Actinomycetes > Kitasatosporales > Streptomycetaceae > Kitasatospora > Kitasatospora sp. NPDC057015. The sequence continues at coordinate 20,563 of NZ_JBHUSG010000038.1, read as the reverse complement.
CTACATCGCGGCCCTCACGGCGATGTTCCTCACCGACGAGCGGGTGCACTGGGGCACGCTGCTGATCGTCACCGTCTGCATGGTCGGCCTGCGGACCTTCGCGATGGCCGCGAACCGGATCATCGACCGCGAGATCGACGCCCGCAACCCGCGCACCGCCGGCCGCGAACTCGTCACCGGCGCCGTCTCGATGCGCACCGCGTACACCGGCTCGGCCATCGCCCTGGTGGTGTTCCTCGGCGCGGCCGCCCTGCTCAACCCGCTCTGCCTGGCGCTCGCCCCGATCGCCGTGGTGCCGATGGTGGTCTACCCGTACGGCAAGCGGTTCACCGACTTCCCGCACGCGATCCTGGGCCTGGCCCAGGCGATGGGGCCGATCGGCGCCTGGCTGGCCGTCACCGGCAGCTGGTCCTGGGACGCGGTGGTGCTCGGTCTGGCGGTCGGCATCTGGATCGGCGGCTTCGACCTGATCTTCGGCTGCCAGGACGTCGCCGCCGACCGCGCCGAGGGCGTACGGTCCGTGCCGGCCCGGTTCGGCATCGCCGGCGCCCTGTACGGCGCCCGTGCCTGCCACGTCCTGACGGTGCTGCTGCTCGGCTGGTACGCCGTCCTGACCGACGCCGGCCCGGCCTTCTGGGTGGGCCTGCTGGTGGTGGTCTGCGCGTTCGTCTACGAGCACTCCATCGTCAAGCCCGGCGACCTCTCGCGCCTCAACCGGGCCTTCTTCACCACCAACGGCTTCGTCGGGGTCTCGCTCTTCGTCTTCGCCCTGCTGGACCTGGTCATCCGGGGGCTGGGCGTCTGACCGCCCCGCCCCCGGCGCCCGGACTCAGGCGTCGATCTCGCACCACAGACCGGTACGGCTCGAATGGCCGTACCGGTCCGCCGCGTTGAGCACCGGCAGCGCCGCCGCCTGCGCACCCCGGTCGGCCGGCGTAGCGACGGCCAGCCGGTAGCCGGTCGCCGTCCTGCTGAGCCGGACGTCGGCCCTGGTGGCGGCCGTCAGCAGCAGGCTCAGCCCCCGGGCCCGGACCAGGCCCGGGGCGGCGAGGCCGGTGAGGATCGCCAGGTCCGCCAGCAGCGCGGCCGTACGCCGGTGCCCGGAGCGCATCAGCCCGCCTGCCTCTGCTGCCGGGCCGACTCCCGCTCCGGCTCCGGTTCCGGCTCCCCGGCGGTGGCCGGGCCGACGTGTTCGGGCAGTGCCGTCCACTCGCAGCCCCCGCCCTGGGGCCGCAGGTAGTGCTCACCAGCGATGGTGTCCATGTGGACGCCCACGCCGCCGGTCCGGTGGTCCCGGACCAACTCGCCCACCCGGGGCGTGAACGCCGTACGCCCGCCTGCCCGTGCTCCCATGCGCTTCTCCTCGATCCGACTCGATGTCACTTTCCGTGCTCCAAGCGTTGCGCTCGGGAACTAGCCTGGCGAGTAGTCGAGGCCCGACAAACGCCTTGCTGGACACGGACGGTGCGCATGCCCAAGCCCAAGGACCTGGACCCGGCCGAGTCGCCGAGGTCGTTCTACGGAACCGAACTGCGCCGGCTCCGCGAGGCGGCCGGCCTCTCTCAACAGCGCCTGGGTGAGCTGGTGTTCCTGTCCGGCGGCTAAATCGGCCAGATGGAGGCGGCCACGCGCAAGCCGCAGAAGGATCTCTCCCGGCGGTTCGACGAAGTCCTCAACACCGGGGGGCACTTCGCGCGGCTGTTCCCGATCGCGACCAGCCCGCGCATCGCGGGGTTCTTCACAGCAGCCAAGGAGCTGCAGACGCTCGCGCGGACCATCGGCGAGTACTCGCCGACCCTGGTCCCCGGGCTTCTGCAGACGCCCGGTTACGCCCGGGCGGTCTTCGCCGCGGCCCGCCGGTTCAGCTCCGCGGAGGAGATCGAGACCTGGGTCGTGGCGCGGATGGCCCGGGCGGAGATCTTCGCCCGCCCCCAGGCGCTGAAGTACTGGGCGGTGATCGACGAAGCGGTCCTCCGCCGCCCGGTCGGCGGCGCCGCCGCGATGCGCGAGCAGTTGGCCCATCTCGCCGGCATGATCCGCTCCCGGAAGGCCGTCGTCCAGGTGCTGCCGTTCTCCGCCGGCGCTCATGCCCTGCTGGAGGGCTCGGTCTGCCTGATGACCTTCGAGGACGCTCCGCCGACCGTCTATCTCGAAGGCCCCCATGTCGGTCAACTGCTCGATGATCCGCAGATGGTGGGCGACGTCATGCTGTCCTACGATCTCGTACGGGCTGACGCGTTGTCGCAGGAGGCGTCCCTCACTCTGATCGAATCGGCGGCGGAGGAGTACGCGCATGAGCAGGGCTGAGCAGTGGCGCAGGAGCAGCTTCAGCGGCGGCAGCGGCGGTAACTGCATCGAGGTGGACGACGCCCGCCCCGGCACCGTGCGTGACTCCAAGGACCCCGACGGCCCGCGCCTGGCCTTCTCGGCCGAGTCGTGGCAGGGGTTCGTGACGGCCGCAGCAGGGGGCTTGCTGGAAGGGGCCTGAACCGCGGCCCCGCCGCCGTCCTCGATGGGCGCCGGGGTGGGCGGGCGCCGGGGCCGGCCGGTCCGGGCGGCGACGGCGAGGCACCGGTTTCGGGGCGCGGCGAGGTGGTACGCGTAGGTGTCGTACCTGTCCGCCGTCCTTCCGGAGGAGTCAGCCCGCATGATCGGCAAGCTGCAGTGCATCGTCCTGGACTGCCACTACCCGGCCGCCCTGGCCCGCTTCTACGCGGCGCTGCTCGGCGGCGAGGTGGACCGGCCCGATCCGCGCTGGTCGCTGGACGAGGACTGGTCCACCCTGCACACCGACGGCGGGCTGGTGGTGGCCTTCCAGCGGGTGCAGGACTTCCACCCGCCGCAGTGGCCGGACCCGGCGCACCCGCAGCAGATCCACCTGGACATCGACGTCGAGGACATCGAGGCCGCCGAGCGCGAGGTGGTCGCCCACGGCGCGGCGCCGCTGAAGGCGTACCAGGGCTGGCGGGTCTACGCGGACCCGGCGGGGCACCCGTTCTGCCTGATCGACGGGTCGGCCGGCGCGTCCGCCTGACCGGGCCGCCAAATCGGGGCGCCTGACCGGGCCGCCTGACCGGGGACGGGCCGGCGGCGGGGCTCAGGCCAGGGCCAGGCTGTCGCCGACCCGGAGCCGCCCGGGTCGGCGGACCTCGGCGAGGGCGTCCAGGTGCCCGTCGTGGAAGGCGAAGAGCGCCTTGAGGATCTCGGGGGCGTGCGGCAGGCCGGGTTGCGGGGCGCCGGTCATGACGCAGCGTTCGCTGGAGCGCAGGAAGGCCAGCCGGGGGCCGGCGCGGCCGGTGACGGCGGCGTCCCGGCCGAGCCAGTCGTCCTCGACGAAGGGCGGGGTGCCCGGCGGGGTGCGCAGCAGGATGTTGGGCCGGAAGCGGCGCTCGTCGACGACGGTGCAGGGCGCGGCCTCCCGGACCCAGTCCAGGGTGGCGGTGGTGAGCACGCTCACCGGCAGCTGGTCGAAGTGCGAGACGGCGTCCTCGCGGGCGAGTTCGACGTCGTCGAGCTGGAGGAAGGCCCGCAGGAAGGCGTCCGGGTCGGCGACCGGGCGGCCGAGCGGGTCGAGGAGTTCGGGGCCGTCGATGCGGTGGCCGAGCCGGGAGCCGAGCCGCAGCAGGCCGTCCATCCGGCGAAAGCGCCGGGTGTTCTTGCCCGAGCCGAGCTTGCCCGCGCCGTCGCGTACGGCGTAGAGCCGGTCGCCGGCCAGTCCGCGCTCGTCCACCTGGACGGAGTCGAGCCGCTCGCCACCGGTGGATTTCACGGGGTAGCGCCAGAGTTGCTCGACAACTCCGATGATCTCTGCCATGGCGGGCAGCCTATCCGCGCGCCCGCATGATGGTCTAGACCAAGTTCCGTGCCGGCTCCGATCGTTCGGGCCGGGCGCCGGGCCCGGCCCGGGCCGACGGCCGGCCCCGGGGCCCGTGACCTGCGAGGGGCTCTCGGACGGTCGGTCTCAGCCGACCCGCGCCACCGCCCGGACCGGAGCGCCGTCGGCGGCGACCAGCCGCAGCGGGAAGAACGAGACCTCCACCGGCACCCCCGCGGCCTGGGCCGCCAGCAGCGGGGTGAGGTCGGTGAGGTTCTCCGCGATCACCGCACCGCCCTCGGCGCCGAGCAGCACCCGGTGCGCGGCCAGGCCGCCCTCCTCGGCGGGGAGGGCGCTGTCGTGCTCGTCGGCGAGGTCGGCGAGCAGCGCGGCCACCGCCGGGTCGGCCGGCCCGGCGTCGGGCGTCCGGTCGATGCTGAGGGCGTCCACGCCGAGCGTCCGGACGCCGGCCGCGACCACGGCCTCGGCGGCCTCGGGCGTCAGGTAGGGGTGGGCGAGGTAGTGGTCGGTGCCCCAGTACCGGGGCCAGCCGGTGGCCAGCAGCAGGACGGCCCCGGGGGTGACCAGCGCCAGCGCGTCCGCGAGCAGGCCGGGGGTGACGGCGGTGCGCGGCTCCAGACCGCGCAGGTCGGCGAGCACGGCGGGGCCGGTGAACAGGTCGAGCGGCAGCCCGTCCAGGGTCGGCCAGGTGACGTCCACGTGGTACGGCGCGTCCACGTGGGTGCCGGACTGCGAGCCCAGGTGCAGCCCGAGCACGTTGACCCCGGCGGTGGCGGTGGTCAGGGCCGCCCGCAGCTCCACCTCCGGGTCGCCCGGGTACACGGGCATGCCGGTGGTGAGCGGATGGGTGAGGTCGATCAGCGTCGGCGCCATGGCCCCATCCTCCCGCGCCCGGCGGGCCCGGCGGATCCAAACCGGTGCTGCGTATAGAAATGAGGTCATGAGCGCAGCGAAGTCAGCAGACGGTACGGCGGTCCGGCGGCCGTGGGTGGTCGGGGTCTCGGGAGCGTCGGGCACGCCGTACGCGGCGTCTGTGGTCCGGGGGCTGCTGGCCGCCGGGGAGGCGGTGGACCTCGTGGTCAGCCGGGCCGCCCGGCTGACCATCCTGGACGAGACCGGGATCTCCTTCCGGGACGCCCACTGGCGGCAGGACCTGGCCCGCTGGCTGGGCTCGGACGAGGGCCTGGACGACGTCCGGTACTGGGCCGCCGGGGACTTCGCGGCCGGCCCCTCCAGCGGCTCCTACCCGGCGAAGGGCATGCTCGTCGTCCCCGCGACCACCGGGGCGGTGGCGGGCATCGCCCTCGGGCTGAGCAAGGACCTGCTCCAGCGGGTCGCCTCGGTCACCCTCAAGGAGCGCCGCCCGCTGGTGGTCTGCGTCCGCGAGACGCCGCTCAACGGGGTGACGCTGAAGCACCTGGTGGAGTTGGACGCGCAGGGCGCCGTGGTGCTGCCCGCCTCGCCGGGCTTCTACGCGGGCGGCTCCACGGTGCGCGAACTGGTCGACTTCGTGGCCGGACGGGTGCTGGACGCGGCGGGCGTGGAGCACGGGCTGTACCGCCGCTGGGAGGGCGAGTTGGGGGCGGCCGCCGCCCGGGCCGGCCGGGCGGCCGACACGGTGGAGTGAGCGGGCCTCGGCCGGGAGAGTATGTTCTTTGCGATATCCGGGTTGGTCTGCCCATGGCACCTTTGATTCCGGATAATGATCTGTGGGTCTGGTGAGGTTCGGAAGGACGCGGACGGTATATGGACACGGTGGACAGACAGCTCATCCAGGCGCTGCGGGAGAACGGCCGCGCGTCCTATGCCGAGCTGGGCCGGCTGGTCGGCCTGTCCGGCCCGAGCGTGACGGACCGGATCAACCGACTGGAGCAGGCGGGCGTCATCACCGGGTACCGCGCGACGGTCAACCCGGCCTCGCTCGGCTTCGGCGTCACGGCCCTGATCGGCCTTCAACTCACCGACGCGGCCGACCACGAGGACGTCGCCCACCGGCTCAAGGAGCTGGGCGAGGTCGAGGACTGCTGGTTCATCGCCGGCGACGACTCGTACATGCTCAAGGTCAGGGTCTCCAACGTGGAGGGCCTGGAGTCGGTGGTGAAGCGACTGTCCGGGACGAAGGGCGTCGCCCGCACCCGGACGACCGTGGTGCTCTCCACCAAGTGGGAGAACCGGGTCAGCGAACTCCCCCTGGACGAGACGGAGTAGGACAGATGACGCTGGTCGGCCTGGAGGAACTGCGCGCGGCGCAGCAGCGGATCGAGGGCGTGGCGGTCCGCACACCGCTGCTCCCCTGCCCGTGGGCGGAGGAGGGCGCCCGCAGGCTCTGGCTGAAGCCGGAGAGCCTCCAGCCGACCGGGGCGTTCAAGATCCGCGGCGCGTACAACCGGCTGGCCGCGCTGACCGACGCCGAGCGCAGCCGCGGGGTGGTCGCCCAGTCCAGCGGCAACCACGCGCAGGCGGTCGCCTACGCGGCCCGGCTGCTCGGCCTCAAGGCCGTCATCGTGATGCCGGACACCTCGCCGGCCGTGAAGGTCGAGAGCACCCGCTCGTTCGGCGCCGAGGTGATCCTGGTCGCGCCGGAGGACCGCGACACGCTGCCCGCGGAGCTCGCCGAGCGGCACGGCTACGTCTGGGTGCCGCCCTACGACGACCCGTGGATCATCGCCGGCCAGGGCACCGTCGGCCTGGAGATCGGCGAGGACGCCCCGGACGAGCTGGACACCGTGCTGGTGCCGGTCAGCGGCGGCGGCCTGATCTCCGGCACCGCGGCGGCCCTCAAGCTGAGCTGCCCGGGCGTGCGGGTGATCGGCGTGGAGCCGGAGCTCGCCGCGGACGCGCAGGAGAGCCTGCGCAGCGGCCGGCGCACCGCCTGGCCGGTGGCGGACACCTACCGCACCCTCGCGGACGGGCTGCGCACCCCCTCGGTGGGGGAGCTGCCCTTCCTGCACCTGCAGGCCTACGTGGACGACATCGTGACCGTCTCCGAGGCGGAGATCCGCGACACCGTCGCCCTGCTGGCCCGCCGCGGCCGGCTGGTCGCGGAGCCGTCCGGCGCGGTGGCCCCGGCGGCCTACTTCCACCGGGCGGCCGAACTCGGGGGCCGGGTGTTCGCCGCCGTGGTCAGCGGCGGCAACATCGACCCCGGGCTGCTTGCGGATCTGCTGGCAACCGGGGCGTAGGCTCGTTCCGGTCATCGAAACGAATGTGCAGGGAGGCGGTCCACCGCATGGACGCAGGGCTGAAGCGCGAGCTGGAGGCGAAGGTCTACGCGGGCGAGCGGCTGACCCGCGAGGACGGGATCGCGCTCTACGCGAGCGACGACCTGGCCTGGCTGGGCGGTCTCGCCCACCACGTCCGGACGCAGAAGAACGGCGACGTCGTCCACTTCAACGTCAACCGCCACCTCAACATGACCAACGTCTGCTCCGCCTCCTGCGCGTACTGCTCGTTCCAGCGCAAGCCGGGCGAGAAGGACGCGTACACGATGCGCATCGAGGAGGCCGTGCGCCTCGCCAAGGCGATGGAGGTCGACTCCCTCACCGAGCTGCACATCGTCAACGGCCTGCACCCGACGCTGCCGTGGCGCTACTACCCGCGCAGCCTGCGCGAGCTGAAGGCGGCGCTGCCGAACGTCTCGCTGAAGGCCTTCACCGCGACCGAGATCCACTGGTTCGAGAAGATCAGCGGCCTGTCCGCCGACGAGATCCTGGACGAGCTGATCGACGCCGGCCTGGAGTCGCTGACCGGCGGCGGCGCGGAGATCTTCGACTGGGAGGTCCGCCAGCACATCGTCGACCACGCCACCCACTGGGAGGACTGGTCGCGGATCCACCGCCTGGCGCACAGCAAGGGCCTCAAGACCCCCTCGACCATGCTCTACGGCCACATCGAGGAGCCCCGCCACCGGGTCGACCACGTGCTGCGGCTGCGCGAGCTGCAGGACGAGACCGGCGGCTTCCAGGTCTTCATCCCGCTGCGCTACCAGCACGACTTCCACGACTCCAAGGACGGCGTCGTGCGCAACAAGCTGATGGCCCGTACGGAGATGGCGACCGGCGCCGAGGCGCTGAAGACCTTCGCGGTCTCCCGGCTGCTGTTCGACAACGTCCCGCACGTGAAGGTGTTCTGGGTGATGCACGGCGTCACCACCGCGCAGCTGGCGCTCAGCCACGGCGCCGACGACATGGACGGCTCGGTCGTCGAGTACAAGATCACCCACGACGCGGACAACTTCGGCACCCCGAACAAGCTCGGCCGCGACGACCTGCTCGGCCTGATCCGGGACGCCGGCTTCCGCCCGGTGGAGCGCAACACGCGGTACGAGATCATCCGCGAGTACGAGGGCCCGGACTTCCAGCGGCGTGAGACGCCGCAGGCGATGCGCCTCTGACCAGCGCACTTCGCGGCCCCCGGCCCCCTCGCGGGGCCGGGGGCCGCATTTTGTGACAGTCCGACCTTTCCCGGTGGGTTTCCCAACCGCCCTCGGATTTGGCAGGATCGGCCGCATGTCCGGATCCCACCGCGCCCAACCGCTGCCCCACCCCGGTGTCACGGCCGCGGTCCCCGGGGCCCGCCGGGAGCCGGACCCGTACCAGCCCGCCGGGGCGTACCCGTCGTACGGGCAGTCGCAGCAGCCGGCCCAGGGACAGCCCCACGGCGCCTACGACCAGGGCTACCAGCAGCAGGCCTACCAGCAGTCGTCGTACCAGCAGCAGGCCTATCAGCAGCAGGCGTATCCGGCGCACGAGGCCTACCCGTCCTCGTACCAGCAGCCCTACGCCGACGGGTACCGGCAGCAGTACCCCGCCGAGCCGTACGGGCAGCAGTACCCGGGGTACCCGGCCGACCGGTCCTACGAGGCGTCGGCGTCGTACGGGGCCCCCGCGCCGTACCAGGAGCCGTACCAGGAGTACGGGACGTACGGGGACGCCGGTGTGTACGAGGTCTCCGAGCCGTACGAGCCGGGCGACGAGGTGTACCTGCGGAGCGGTGCCGAGGACGGCGACGACGAGTCCTACGGCTCCGGTGGCTGGTTCGAGCCGGTCACGCCGGACGTGCCGCACCGGTCCCGGGGCGTCCACGAGCCGGCCGACGAGCCCGGGCCCGCCGTCGTCGCGCGCGCCGTGCCCGGCGCGACGGCCCCCGGTGAGCCGCGCTCCCAGGGCCGCCGGCGCAAGGCCAAGAAGAAGTCCCACGGCGGCGCCCTGACGGCCGGTACGGCGCTCCTGCTCGCCGCCGCGGCGGCCGGCTGGTACACCGTCGGCCCGGGCACCGCCGCCCCCGCCGCCACCTCCGCCGACGGCCCCGGCCCCGACGGCCCGGACGCCGCCGCCCCCGCGCCGGACGCCGCCCAGCCGCAGAGCGCCGCGGCACCCGCCGCCGCCCACACCGGCGCCCCGGCGGCCGACCGCAGCGAGAGCCGCGCCGACGGCTCGCTCGCCGCGATACCCGGCCTCGGCGCCGCCTTCACCGCCCGGATACCCGCCACCACCAACCAGGTGGTGCTGGCCAGCGGCAAGGGCAAGGACACCAACGAGACCACCGTCACGGTCTGGAGCCGCACCCCCGAGGGCCGCTGGCTGGCCGGCGAGGCCTGGGCCGGCCACAACGCCTACAAGGGCTGGACCACCGACCACAACGAGGGCGACCTGCGCAGCCCGATCGGCGTCTTCGCGCTCACCGACGCCGGTGGCCGCAAGGCGGACCCGGGCAGCAAGCTCCCGTACGACAAGGACGCCAACTTCGTCGTCAGCGGCAAGGGATTCGCGGGGGAGTCGCTGGCCGGCTCCTTCGACTACGTCGTCGCCATCAACTACAACCGCGTGCCGGGAGTCACCCCGCTGGACCCGCGCCGGCCCGACGGCGGCGGCAAGGGCGGCGGCATCTGGATCCACGTCGACCACGGCGGCCCCACCCACGGCTGCATCTCCGTGCCGGAGGACAAGATGGCGCAGTTGCTGCGCCTGCTGGACCCGGCGGCCAATCCGGTGATCGTGATGGGCGACGCCGCCTCGCTGGCGGCCTGACCACCGGATATCGGTACCCGGCGACCCTCCTGGCGGACCGGGCGCAGCAAGGGGTGTTGTCCGGCCCCTACAGCATCCGGGGGTGGATCCTGTAGCCGGTCGCGACCGGATGACCAGCGGGTAACGGGGTTGAGTGGCTGTATGAGCGGATCCCGCATTGTTGCCCTGGGCCACTACCAGCCTCCCAAGGTCCTCACCAACGCCGAACTGGCGACGCTGGTGGACACCGACGACGAGTGGATCCGCAGCCGCGTGGGAATCCGCACCCGGCACATTGCGGAGGCCGAGACCCTTGTGGACCTCGCCGCCGAGGCGGCGCAGAAGGCGCTGGCCAACAGCGGCCGGTCGGCCGCCGACGTCGACCTCGTGGTCGTCGCCACCTGCACCGCCGTCGAGCGCAGCCCCAACACGGCGGCGGCCGTCGCGGCCCGCCTCGGCGTGCCCACCCCCGCCGCGTACGACATCAACACCGTCTGCTCCGGCTTCTCGTACGCGCTGGCGACCGCCGACCACGCGATCCGGGCCGGCGCGGCCCGGCTGGCGCTGGTGGTCGGGGCCGAGCGGATGTCCGACACCATCGACTGGACCGACCGCACCACCTGTGTGATCTTCGGCGACGGCGCCGGCGCCGCCGTGGTGGAGGCGCAGGAGGAGGGCGCCGAGCCGGGCATCGGCCCGGTGGTCTGGGGCTCGGAGCCGGAGCGCGGCGACGCGGTCGTCATCACGGGCTGGGACCCGGTGATCAGCCAGCAGGGCCAGTCGGTGTTCCGCTGGGCCACCACGAAGATCGCCCCGCTGGCCCGGCAGGCCTGCGAGAAGGCGGGGATCGACCCGTCCGAGCTGAAGGGCTTCGTCCCGCACCAGGCGAACCTGCGGATCATCGACGCCATCGCCAACAAGCTCGGCGCCCCCGACGCGGTGGTCGCCCGCGACGTGGTGGACTCCGGCAACACCTCGGCGGCGTCCATCCCGCTGGCCTTCTCCAAGCTGGTGGAGCGCGGCGAGCTGTCCTCCGGCGACCCGGTGCTGCTGTTCGGCTTCGGCGGCGGCCTGGCGTACGCCGGCCAGGTCGTGCGCTGCCCCTAGGCCGCTGGTCCCGGGTCGCCGACCCGGCGGCCCGGCGCCGCGGCCCGACCCCGCGGCCCGGCGCCGCGGCCCCGGGGCTGCACGGCCCCGTGCGGCGGGCGTGGCGCGCCCGCGGAGCCCGGAGGCGGCGTCCGCCGCCCCGGGCCGCGTGCTGCCCCTGGAAAGCGCGGAATGCCGGTGGGGGGGGCCCCGTTGGGGGGCCCCCCCCCCGCCTGGGTGGCGCCCGGGGGGGCGGCGGGGCCCCCCCCCCCCGGCCCCCGCCCCCGGCCGGCGGTGCCCCGCCAGGCGGCCGGGGGCGGGCGCTTTTCGGGTCCCGCCCACCGGCATGTCTGGCGCACTGCGGTACGTCGGCGAACCTCCCCCGAGGCAACGGCCGCCGTCCGTCGTTCCCCGGACAGGAGGCCGGGGACGTGCGCGGAACGGATGGGTGGAATAGGAGGGAGGAGCTACTTGGGCGGCTTCTTACCGGTGACGCCCAGGTACACCAGGGGAGCGAGGTTGGGCTTGAGGTCCTTGACCTTGACGCCCCAGGCCGTGAAGGCCTTCCCGTGCTCCGCCGCGGAGGCGAGCAGCGAGACCAGCGAGCCCGCCACGGCGGCCGGATCCAGCGTCTTGTCGGCCTGACCCTTGCCCTGGAGGTCCTTGACGGCTTCCGTGAGCGGCTTGGCGACCGAGTTGAGGACGGTCATGCGGATCTTGAAGAACCGCTTGTCCCCCTCGGCTGCACCGAGAGTGACCACTCGCAGAATGGCGTCGTTCTTGCGCCAGAAGGCGAGGAATCCGTCCACCAGTTCTTCCGAAGTGGTGACACCGGATTTCCCTGCCCAGGACTTTCCCGCGACGAGCTCTTTGAGCCCGTCGCTGTCCTTGGCCATTTCCTCGGCGATCTCGAGGACAGCGCCCTCGACATCCGGGAAGTACTGGTAGAAGGTCGCGGGGGAGGTACCCGCCATACGGGCGACGTCGATGACCTTGACGTCCCGATACGGCGACGTGCTGAGCATCTCGCGGAGGCAGTCGAGCAGCTTCTGCCGCGTCTCCTGCCCGCGTCGCCCGGCGACGCGACCGTCGACGGTGCGAACTTGTCCTGTCATGCCGTCAGCTTACCGTGGCACGATCTTGGCGCGATTCGGTGATGCGACTATTACTCCGCCCGGGGGGTGGTATACGGGCGCGATACCGGCCCGCCCGGATATTCACCGGGCCGTGAAGGGGCCGTTTCGGAGCCCCCCCGTGAGCTGATGACCTCACAGCGTGACGACGGGTCCGCTGAGGGACGGTCGGGTGGCGCTCCGTAACCCCGGCGGCAGTCCCGGCCCCGGCGGTGATCGCCGGAGGGCCCGTCAGAATCCGGCCAGATCTTTTGCAGTGGACGGTCGAGGGCGCACGGGACACCGGCCGGGCGCACTGGGCGGGGGAGGTTGGATCTGACCCGGGCGGCATTGGAGAATCAGGACCGGCACCCCTCTGCGGGTGCCGGGAGACGGGGAGGTGGCAGCGGAGTGGACCAGCTGACGGCGCACGATCCGAGGCGGATCGGGCCCTTCGAGGTGCTGGCGCGGCTCGGCGCGGGCGGAATGGGCCTGGTGTACCTGGCACGCTCCGCCTCCGGCCGGCGGGTGGCCATCAAGACCGTGCGGGGGGAACTGGCCGAGGACGAGCTGTTCCGGGTCCGCTTCGCCCGCGAGATCGCGGCCGCCAAGACGGTCGGCGGCTTCTACACGGCCGCCGTGGTCGACGCGGACGCCGACGCCCGGGTGCCCTGGCTCGCCACCGCGTACGTCCCCGCGCCCTCCCTGGAGGACCTGGTGGGCGAGTGCGGGCCGCTGCCGGTGGGCGCGGTGCGCTGGCTGATCGCCGGCATCGCCGAGGCGCTGCAGTCCATCCACGCGGCGGGGCTGGTCCACCGCGACCTCAAGCCCTCCAACGTCCTGGTGGTGGAGGACGGCCCGCGGGTGATCGACTTCGGCATCGCCGCCGGGGTCTCCCACACCAGGCTCACCATGACCAACGTCGCGGTCGGCACCCCCGCCTACATGTCGCCCGAGCAGGCCCGGGACAGCCGCAGCGTCACCGGCGCCAGCGACATCTTCTCGCTCGGCTCCCTGCTGGTCTTCTGCGCCACCGGGCACGCCCCCTACCGGGGCGCCAACCCGGTGGAGACGGTCTTCCAGCTGCTGCGCGAGCAGCCGGACCTCTCCGGCCTGCCGGTGGAGCTGGTGGACCTCGTCCGGGCCTGCATGCGGCCCGCGCCCGAGCACCGGCCGACCCCCGCCCAGATCCAGGCCGAGCTGGCTCCGCACCTCTTCTCCCGGGACGACGCCTCCGGTGAGGCGGGGGACTGGCTGCCGGCCAACGCGCTGGACCTGATCGAGCGCAAGCGCAGCAGCCGCCGGCCCGTCGCGCAGGCCCCCGTCGTGCCCGCCCAGCCGGCCCCCGCGCCGCCGCAGCCCCAGCCGGTGGCCGCCCCGCAGCCGCCCGGGCCCGCTGACCCGCGCACCGCGCAGCACGGGCGCCCCGCGCAGCAGCCCGGGCGGACCGGACCGGTGCGCGCCCCGGCGCCCGCCCCCCTGCCCGGCACCGAGGCCGCCACCGAGAAGATCGCCGCCCGCCGCCACCGGGCCCCGGCCGGCGAGAGCGCGGTCGAGGTGCGGCTGCCCGGCGCCTCGGTGCGGATAGGCCCGGGCCCCCGGGCCGAGCAGGGCGCGGACGGGGCCGCCCCCGCCGAGACGGACTGGGTCCGCCGGGCGGCCGTCCCGCCGCCGGCCAGGGCCACCCGCTGGCGCCCCTGGCGGTTCCGGATGTCCAACGACGTCTGGGGCACCCCGGTGGTCGCCGACGGCACCCTGTTCGTCTCCAGCTTCGAGGTGCACGCCCTCGACATCGGCACCGGCGAGCGCCGCTACAAGACCCGCGACGTCGCGTGGGCGATGGCGGTGGACTCCGGCCGGGTGCACGCCGCCGACGGCCCGCACCTGTACACCGTGGACGTCGCCGACGGGACCGAGCGCTGGCGCAACTCCCTCGACGGCTGGGTCTTCTCGCTGGACGCCGCCGACGGGGTGCTCTGCTGCGGCATCCGGGGCGGCGGCGTGCAGCTGCGCTCGGCCGCCAACGGCGCCGAGCTCTGGCGGGCCGACGACGCCCAGCAGGACTACGAGAACCCGCAGTCCGGCCCGGCGCTGGTCGGCGGCGCCGCGTACTACTACGGCGCCGGCCGGCTGCGCTGCGTGGACCCGCGCGGCGCCGGCCTGCGCTGGTCCTTCCCGGTGGGCGAGGACGTCCCGTCGCGGCCGGTCGAGCGGGCCGGGGTGCTGTACGTGACGGCCGGCACCCGGGTCTACGCGCTGGACACCGCGTCCGGCGCCGAGCGGTGGCGCTTCGAGGCTCCGGTGGTGCTCTTCACCCCGCCCGCGATGGACGCCACGGCGGTGTACGTGGCCGACTACCTCGGCACCGTCTACGCGCTGGACGCCGCCACCGGCCGGGACCGCTGGCGCGGGCGCACCGGCAGCCGCCAGGGCGCCGAGCCGGTGATCGTGGCCGACGGCACCGTGCTGATCGGCAGCGGGGACCGCCTGCACGCCTTCGACACCACCACCGGGCAGGAGCGCTGGCGCTACACCGCCCGGGGCGAGATCGTCGGCTCGCCGGCGGTCGCCGACGGCCTGGTCCACCTGGGCAGCCGGGACCACTCGCTGCACACCCTGGACCTGTCGACCGGTCAGCTGCGCTGGGAGCTCGGCACCAAGGGCGAGCTGACCGGCTCCCCGGTGGCGGTCGGCGGCCGGGTCTTCGTGGGCAGCAAGGACCGCTGCGTCTACGCCCTGGACGCCTACTACGGCACCGCGGTGCCGTAGGCCGCCGCGCGGCGGCCCACGGCGCAGGGGGCGGGTCCGTGACCGGGTGCCCGCCCCCTGCGCGTCGCGTCGGCTACCTGCGGGCCCCGGGGTGGCGGCTGCACCAGCCGTCCCACGCGGAGGACACCATCTCCTCGACCCCGTACCGGGCGCTCCAGCCGAACTCCTTGTGGATCAGGTCGGCGGAGGCGACCACCCGGGCCGGGTCGCCGGGGCGGCGCGGGGCGATCTCGGCGGTGGTGTCGTACCCGGTCACCCGGCCGATCACGTCGAGCATCTCCCTGACCGAGACGCCCTCGCCGCGGCCGATGTTCAGGACCAGCGAGGTCGCTCCGGCCGGGTCGGTGCTCAGCCGGCGGGCCGCGGCGACGTGGGCCGAGGCGGTGTCCGAGACGTGGATGTAGTCGCGGACGCAGGTGCCGTCCGCGGTGGGGTAGTCGGCGCCGAAGATCCGCGGGGCCCGGCCGGCGGTGAGCCGCTCGAAGACCATCGGGATCAGGTTGAACGCCCCGGCGTCGGAGAGCTCCGGCGAGGCCGCGCCGGCCACGTTGAAGTAGCGCAGCGACACCGTCGACATGCCGTAGGCCCGGCCGGCCGCCGCGACCAGCCACTCGCCGGCCAGCTTGGTCTCGCCGTACGGGTTCATCGGTTCGCAGGGCGTCCGCTCGGTGACGAGGTCGACGTCCGGCATGCCGTAGACGGCGGCCGAGGAGGAGAACAGGAAGCGCTCGACGCCGCCCTCGGCCGCCGCCTCCAGGACGGTCTGCAGGCCGGTGACGTTCTCCCGGTAGTAGACGAACGGCTTCTCGACGGACTCGCCGACCTGCTTCTTCGCGGCGAAGTGCAGGATGCCCTCGACCCCGTGCGCGCGGATGGCGCGGTCCAGCGCGCCCCGGTCGAGGATCGAGCCCTCCACCGCGGCGACCCCCGCCGGCAGCCGGGTGCGGTCGCCGGTGCTGAAGTCGTCGAGGACGGCCACCCGCTCGCCGGCGTCGATCAGCTGTCGCAGGACGTGCCCGCCGATGTATCCGGCCCCACCGGTGATCAACCAGGTCATACCCGAATCCTAGGCGGTCCGTCCGAGGGGGGCGGTGCGGGTGATCGGCTCGCGCGGGTGGCGACCGGGCCGACACGCCGGGCGAGTCGGCGCGCCGATTCGGACAAAGAGGTGAAATGCTGACAAAAATCGGCCCCCGTCCTCGACCTGAGGAGCGTTCCTCCCCGGGCCGGGCCGCGTGCGTACGGAACCGGAGGCAGCCAGGTGCACCCCAAGAAGGAACCCACCCGCCCCAACCCGGCGGGCCCCCGGCCCACCGGTCCGCGCGCCCCCGAGCGCCGGCCGGTCGCCGCCGTCGCGGCCGTCGCCCTGGCCGCCCTGGTGCTGGCGGGATGCAGCAGCGGCTCCTCCTCCACCTCGAACACCTCCTCGCCCGGCGCCTCCTCCAGCGGCTCCGCCTCGGCCGCCGCGGGCGGCCACCAGCTGCAGTCGGACTACGAGCGGGTGATCGGCGACGTCCTGCCCTCGGTGGTCCAGATCACCACCGCCAACGGCCTGGGCTCGGGCATCGTCTACGACGACAAGGGCAACATCGTCACCAACGCCCACGTGGTGGGCACGGCCACCGCGATGACCGTCACGCTGGCCAACAGCACCAAGACGCTGGACGCCACCCTGGTCGCCAGCTACCCGGACTCCGACCTCGCCGTGATCAAGCTGAGCAGCCCGCCCGGCGGCCTCAGGCCGGCCGTCTTCGCGGACAGCAAGACGGTCGAGCTCGGCCAGATCACCCTCGCCATGGGCAGCCCGCTCGGCCTCGCCGGCAGCGTCACCGACGGCATCGTCTCGGCGACCGGCCGCACCGTCTCCGAGCCCGGGACGGACGGCTCCGCGGGGGCGACCATCGGCAACATGGTGCAGACCTCGGCTGCCATCAACCCCGGCAACAGCGGCGGCGCCCTGGTCAACCTGGACAGCAAGGTGATCGGCATCAACACCCTCGCCGCCACCGAACCCGAGGGCACCGGCGGCGTCGCCCCGGGCATCGGCTTCGCCATCCCGTCGTCCACCATCACCAGCATCGCCGACCAGCTGATCAAGAACGGCAAGGTCACCAACTCCGGGCGGGCCGCCCTCGGCATCACCGCTCGGACCTTCTTCGACGCCGACTTCAAGCCGGCCGGCGCGGTGATCGTCAGCGTGGTCGCCGGCGGGCCCGCCGCCTCGGCCGGGCTCCAGGTCGGGGACGTCATCACGAAGCTCGGCGACACCGACATCACCACCCTGAACTCGCTCACCACGGCGCTGGCCTCGCTGACCCCGGACACCAAGGTCACCGTCACCTACGTCCGGGACGGGCAGTCGAAGACCGCCGACGTCACCCTCGGCACCCTCCCCACCTCCTGACCCTGCCGGCCGGACCGGGCACCCCCGGGCCGGCCGGCAGCACCAGCCCGGCCCCGGCGGGCCGTCCGCGCACCGCGCAAGGGTCGCGGACCCCGCCGGGACCGCCCCCGCCCCGTACGCCGGTGCGGACGCGGGGTCGGCCGGGACTTCGCCACTGCCTCGGCGAAGTCCCGGCCGTTCCGATGCCCCTGGGTCACCACCGGTGGACCGGCGCCGCGAGCGCTCGGCACCGGCCGTCAGACCCGGCGGGCCGTCCTGGTCCGCCACGGCAGTTCGATCGTCACCGTGCTCGGGCCGCCCACCGGACTCTCCACCAGGAACACCCCGTCCACCGCCCGGATCCGCTCGGCCAGCCCGGCCAGGCCGCTGCCGGGGTAGGGCGCCGCGCCGCCCTTGCCGTCGTCCTGGACGAGCAGCATCAGCCGGTCCGAGGCCCGCCAGACGTCGACCGTCGCGGTGCGCGCCCCGGCGTGCTTGGAGACGTTGGTGAGCAGCTCGCTGACGGTGAAGTACGCGATGCCCTCGACCGCGGAGTCCGGGCGCTCGGGGTCGGCGGCGCCCTCGCGCAGGTCCACGTGCACCTTGACCCCGCCGGGGACGGTGCAGCGGGCGGCGACCGCGGAGAGCGCGGCGTCCAGGCCGCGGTCGGTCAGCACGGCCGGGTGGATGCCCCGGGCGAGATCGCGCAGCTCCTGGAGGGCGAGCTTCACCTCGCCGTGGGCGGCGCCGACCATCTTCGCGGCGGCCTCCACGGCGGCCGGCGTGGGCTCCTCGGTCAGCTTCTCCTTGGCCAGGCCGAGGTCCATCGACAGGGCCACCAGCCGGGCCTGCGCGCCGTCGTGCAGGTCGCGCTCGATCCGGCGCAGGTCGGCGGCGGCGGTGTCGACCACCGTGCCGCGGTCGTCCTCCAGCTCGCGCACCCGTCGGGACAGCGCGTTCGGGGCGAGCAGGCTCTCCAGCAGGATCCGGTCGACGGCCGTCTGCAGGCCCACCATCCACGGCAGCACCGGCCAGCCGACCAGGAGGAAGACCAGCGTGGCGGTGAAGCTCAGGATCCCCCAGGGCAGCAGCAGCACGTGGTAGAGCGCCGAGCGCCAGCCCAGGCCGTCGGTGAGCGAGGCGATGGCCCAGCCGGTGACGCCCGGCCGGGCGGGCCGCAGCGGGTCCGGCTCGCCCACCTCGGCGCCGGCCGAGCGGCCCCGGGAGCGCGCCACGGAGCCCAGCCAGCGGCAGCCGGCCAGTCCGAGGGCCAGCAGCGGCAGCCCGACCACGGTGACCGACAGGGCCAGTCCGAGGCAGAGCAGCACCACCGTGAAGACGAAGCCGGCGATCCCCAGCGGCAGGTTCAGCAGGAGCTGCAGGACCTGCCGCCACATCTGCCCGCCGTACGCGGGCACGCGCTCACCCCGGGCGTCGCGCAGCCGTACGGTGTCCACGGCGCGGTGGAGCAGAGGCTTCATCTGGAATCTACCGTCCCTCTCGGTCAAGCTCGTGACCCCAGCATCCCGGGTGGCCCGCGCGCCGGGCCATGGGGGTGATCCGTGTTCCCGCCCGGGGGTTATCCCCACCCCCGGCGTCTTGCGTGCCGGGCAGGGTACGGGACTCGGCGGCCCTGCACTTAGACTCACGCCGTAACGATGGTTATGGGTGTGCAAAGAACGCGGTAGTACGGTCTCCCGGGAACCCTCAGGGGCCGGGAGCACGGCCGATGTGGAGGCGAACGCATGAAGGGGCAGCCGGTAGCTGCCGTCGCGGCCGACCCTGCGGTGGGCAGCGGCTACTTCGACGCGTACGCGGCGGTGGGCCTGCTCGCCGTCGTCGGCGTGCTCTTCGTGGCCGTGGCGTTCTCCGCCAACCGGCTGCTGCGGCCGGCGGTGTACTCGCCGGAGAAGCTGCTCGCCTACGAGTGCGGCGTCGATCCGGTCGGTGAGGACTGGGCGCACACCCAGATCCGCTACTACGTGTACGCGTTCCTGTACGTGATCTTCGCGGTCGACGCCGTCTACCTGTTCCCCTGGGCGACGGTCTTCGCCGCCGCAGGGTACGGCGCGGGCACGCTGGTCGAGATGTTCGTCTTCATCGGCTTCCTCGCGGTCGGCCTGCTCTACGCCTGGAAGAAGGGCGTTCTGGAATGGACGTGACCCACAGCCACCCGCACGGCCACTCCCACGGTGGCGCCGACGCCCCGGGCGCCGTCCCGCTCGGCATGCCCGACCCCGCCCGCCCCGGCGCCCGGGCCGAGCAGCCGCGGCTGGGCCCGCTCGCCAGGCTGGCGCCGGACCCGGTCAAGGTGGTGCTCAACTGGGGGCGTCGCTACAGCCTCTGGTGCTTCAACTTCGGCCTCGCCTGCTGCGCGATCGAGTTCATCGCCGCGTCGATGGCCAAGCACGACTTCATCCGGATGGGTGTCATCCCGTTCGCGCCCGGCCCGCGCCAGGCCGACCTGATGATCGTCTCGGGCACGGTGACCGACAAGATGGCACCCGCCGTCAAGCGCCTGTACGAGCAGATGCCCGAGCCGAAGTACGTCATCTCCTTCGGTGCCTGCTCCAACTCCGGCGGCCCGTACTGGGACTCCTACTCGGTCACCAAGGGCGTGGACCAGATCATCCCGGTCGACGTCTACGTGCCGGGCTGCCCGCCGCGGCCCGAGGCACTGCTCCAGGGCATCCTCAAACTGCAGGAGAAGATCGCGGCCGAGTCGCTGCCGGAGCGCTACGCGGCCCCCGTGTCCGCGCTGCGCCGGCCGCTGGTCGCCGGGCCGGAGAGCGGGCGGACGTGAGTTTCGAGCAGACCCCCGAGGAGCTCGCGGCGTCCCTCGGCACCTGGGCCACGGCCACCGAGGCGTACGAGCTGATCACCGTCGACGTACCCGCCGAGCACTGGATCGAGGCGCTGACGGCCGCCCGGGACACCCTGGGCCTGAGCTACTTCGACTGGCTGAGCGCCGTCGACGAGCTGGCCGACGGCTTCTCGGTGGCCGCCCACCTGGCCGCCGTCGGCACCGACGGCGTCCGGCACCTGCTGGTCCGCACCCGGGTGCCGCGCGAGCGGGCCGCCCTGCCGACCGCCGTGGGCGTCTACGCCGGCGCCGGCTGGCACGAGCGCGAGACCAACGAGATGTTCGGCGTCGACTTCACCGGTCACCCGCACCTGGTCACCCTGCTGCTGCCGGAGGGCTTCGAGGGCCACCCGCTGCGCAAGGAGTTCGTGCTCGCGGCCCGGGTGGCGAAGGCCTGGCCCGGCGCCAAGGAGCCCGGCGAGTCCGAGGGCGACGGCCCGGCGCGTCGCAAGATGCAGCCCGCCGGCGTGCCCGACCCGAACGAGTGGGGACCGCTCAAGGGCACCC
>NZ_JBHUSG010000037.1:0-108683 GCF_042673745.1 Kitasatospora sp. NPDC057015 | reverse complement strand
CTCGACCACACCATGCGCCCCAAAGCCGACGGCGCCTGGCACCTCCACCACCTCACCAAAGACCACAACCTCACCGCCTTCATCCTGTTCTCCTCGGGAGCGGGCCTGCTCGGCGCCCCCGGCCAGGCCAACTACGCCGCCGCCAACGGCTACCTGGACGGCCTCGCCCAGCACCGCCACCACCTCGGCCTGCCCGCCCTCTCACTGGCCTGGGGCCTCTGGGAGGGCGGCTCCGGCATGACCGCGCGCGTCGACGACGCCTCCCGCCGTCGGCTCGCCGCCCTCGGCATGCGGCCGATCCCCACCGCCGAGGGTCTGGCCCTGTTCGACGCCGCCCTCGGCGGATCCGAGCCGCTGGCGGCGCCGCTCCACCTGGACCCGCACGGCCTCGACGGCGACGCGGTGCCCGCACTGCTGCGCGGTCTGGTGCGGCCCCGGCGGCAGCGGCGCCGCACCGCGTCCTCGCCCCGCCCCGACCGGACCGGCCTCGCCCAGCGCCTCGCCCTCCTTCCCGAGGCCGAGCAGCTGCGCGAGCTGGCCGCACTGGTGCGGGCCGAGACGGCCGCTGTCCTCGGCTACCCAAGCCCGCAGGACATCCCCGACGACCGCGCGTTCTCCGAGCTCGGCTTCGACTCGCTCGCGGCCATCGAACTGCGCAACCGGCTCGGCACCGCCACAGACCTGCGGCTGCCGACCACCGCGGTGTTCGACCACCCCACCACCGGCGCCCTCGCCGAACGGCTGCGGGCCCTGCTGCTCGGCGCCGCCGCCCCGACCGCACGCCGGACCGCACCCGCCACCGACGAACCGATCGCGATCGTCGGCATGGCCTGCCGCTACCCTGGCGGGGTGGCCTCCCCCGAGGATCTCTGGGAGCTCGTCCTCGCCGGCCGGGACGCCACCACCGACATGCCCCGCGATCGTGGCTGGGACATCGACGGCCTGTACGACCCCGAGCACCGTCGGCGCGGCACCTTCTACACCCACCGGGGCGGATTCCTCGCCGATGCCGCCGACTTCGACCCCGGCTTCTTCGGCATCAGCCCGCGCGAGGCCCTTGCCATGGACCCGCAGCAGCGGCTTCTGCTCGAAGTCTCCTGGGAGGTGTTCGAGCGTGCGGGCATCGACCCGCTGGCGGTGCGCGGCAGCGACACCGGGGTCTTCACCGGCGTGATGTACCACGACTACGGGTCCTGGGCACAGCACACCCCTGAGGATGTCGAGGGCTACCTCGGTGCGGGCACCGCCGGCAGCGTCGCCTCCGGCCGGGTCGCGTACACGCTGGGCCTCGAAGGACCCGCCGTGACCGTGGACACCGCCTGCTCCTCCTCCCTGGTCGCGCTGCACCTCGCCGCCCAGGCGCTGCGGGCCGGCGAGTGCTCGCTCGCGCTGGCCGGCGGCGCCACCGTGATGGCGACCCCGGGCGCGTTCGTGGAGTTCAGCCGCCAGCGCGGGCTCTCCCCGGACGGCCGCTGCAAGTCCTTCGCCGCCGGTGCGGACGGCACCGGCTGGGCCGAGGGCGTCGGTGTGCTGCTGGTCGAGCGGTTGTCCGACGCCCGCCGCAACGGCCACCCCGTCCTCGCCGTGGTACGCGGCACCGCCGTCAACCAGGACGGCGCCAGCAACGGCCTCACCGCCCCCAGCGGCCCCGCCCAGCAGCGGGTGATCCGCCGGGCCCTCGCCGACGCCGGGCTGACGGCGGGTCAGGTCGACGCGGTGGAGGCACACGGCACCGGCACCGTCCTGGGCGACCCGATCGAGGCCCAGGCACTGCTCGACACGTACGGCCGGGAGCACACCGCGGCACAGCCGCTCTGGCTCGGCTCGCTCAAGTCCAACCTCGGCCACACCCAGGCCGCCGCCGGGGTCGGCGGGGTGATCAAGATGGTCCAGGCGATGCGGCACGGCACCCTGCCGCGCACCCTGCACGTCGACCGGCCCACCTCCCACGTGGACTGGTCCGACGGCGGCATGCGGCTGCTGACCGAGACCACCCCGTGGCCGGCCACCGGCGAGCCCCGCCGGGCCGGCGTCTCCTCCTTCGGCATCAGCGGCACCAACGCCCACGCCGTCATCGAACTGGTCCCCGACGGGATCCCGGCCCCCACGGCACCCGACAGCCCCCCGCCCGCCGCCGGGACGC
The DNA here is from genome assembly GCF_042673745.1 of Kitasatospora sp. NPDC057015. NCBI lineage: Bacteria > Bacillati > Actinomycetota > Actinomycetes > Kitasatosporales > Streptomycetaceae > Kitasatospora > Kitasatospora sp. NPDC057015. The sequence continues at coordinate 106,540 of NZ_JBHUSG010000037.1, read as the reverse complement.
CCGCCCCCACGCCGGTGCCGTGGCTGCTGTCGGCCCGGACCCCGCAGGCCTTGCGCGGCCAGGCCCGGCGCCTGCTCGACCATGTCCGCGCCCACCCCGAGCACACCGACGCCGACCTCGCCCTCAGCCTGGCCACCACCAGGCCCGCCCTCCCCCATCGTGCGGCCGTCCTGACCACCGGCCGGACCGGGCGGCTGACCGCACTGGAGCAACTCGCCGAGGGCGGCACCGCGCAGGGTGTCCCGACCGGACGGGCGAGCCACGGCCGGGTGGCCTTCCTGTTCAGCGGCCAGGGCAGCCAGCGCCCGGCCATGAGCCGCGAACTGGCCGCCACCGACCGTCAGTTCGCCGCCGCACTGGACGAGGTGTGCGCCGCGTTCGACCCGCTGCTCGACCGGCCGCTGGGTGAGCTCCTGGCCGCCGACCCCGGCACCGCGGCGGCCGCCCTGCTGGACGAGACGCAGTACACCCAGGCGGCGTTGTTCGCCGTCGGGACGGCCCTGCTGCGCCGCCTCGCGTCCTGGGGCGTCCGTCCGGACATCCTGTCCGGGCACTCCGTCGGCGAACTCGCGGCCGCGCACGCGGCGGATGTCCTCGACCTGGCGGACGCGGCCGCCCTGGTCGCGGCGCGCGGCCGGCTCATGCAGCCGCTGCCGGCCGGCGGGGCGATGGCGGCGGTCGAGGCACCGGAGGAGGAGGTACTGCCGCTGCTCACCGACCGGGTGGCACTCGCAGCGGTCAACGGCCCGTCCTCCGTCGTGCTGTCCGGCGACGCCGACGCGCTCGACCAGGTCCTCGCCCACCTCACCGCAACCGGCCGCCGCAGCAAGCGTCTCCGGGTGAGCCACGCCTTCCACTCGCCCCGGATGGACGGCATGCTCGACGAGTTCCGGCAGGTCGCCCGGGGTATCGCTTTCCGGGAACCGTCGCTGCCCGTCGTCTCCGGCACGACCGGCCAGCCCGCCGGCGCCACCGAGCTCCGCTCGCCCGAGTACTGGGTCCGCCAGCTGCGGCAGCCGGTACGGTTCCGGGACGCGGTGCGCCGCCTGGAGGCCGACGGCGTGACCACCTTCGTCGAGGTCGGCCCCGGCGCCACGCTCACCGCCCTGGTCCGGGACTGCCTGGACGACCGCGAACGCGCCGCCGTACCCCTGCTGCGCCCCGGCCTGCCGGAGGCGCAGTCCCTCGCCGCGGCCGTCGCCGCACTGCACGTCCGGGGCGTCGCCGTCGACTGGGCGGCCGTCCACACCGGTTCGGGCGGCCGTCCGGTACCGCTGCCGACCTACGCCTTCCAGCGGCGCCGCTACTGGCTGGCGGCCGGCCCCCAGCACGGCCGCGACCAGCGGCACCCCCTGCTCGGCGCCGCCGTCGGGGCCCCCGACCTCGACGGCACGGTCTTCGCCGGCACGCTGGACGTCCAGGTCCTGCCGTGGCTGACCGAGCACCGGGTCGGCGGCACCGCGGTCCTTCCCGGCGCCGCCTTCGTCGAGCTGGCCCTGCACGCGGGCGGCGAACTCGGCTGCCCCACCGTCGAGGAGCTCGTGGTCGAGGCTCCGCTCCCGGTCCCCGACCGGGGCGGCGTGCCGCTGCGGCTCTCCGTCCAGGAGCCTGACGAGGCCGGCCGACGCGCCTTCCGCGTCTTCGCCCGGACCGCCGCCGACCACGACGCCTGGACCCGGCACGCCACCGGCACCCTGGCGCCCGCCGGGCCGGGGAACCCGGCACCGCCCGGGACTGCGACCCCCTGGCCGCCGGCCGCCGCACAGCCCGTCGACCTCACCGACCTCTATCGGGACTCGGCCGCGGCCGGGCTGGCGTACGGGCCGGCCTTCCAAGGCCTGCGGGCCGCCTGGCGCGCCGGTGACGAGCTGTTCGCCGAGATAGCGCTGCCCGACGACGTCTCCGACCCCGGCACCTTCGCCCTGCACCCGGCCCTGCTCGACGCCGCCCTGCACGCCCTCGGGCTGCCCCTCGACGGCGCACCCGCGCCGGTCGTACTGCCCTTCTCCTGGCGTGGCGTCCGCCTGTGCCGCACCGGGGCACGGGCGCTGCGGGTCCGGCTGACCCCGAACGGCGCCGACACGGTGGCCGTCGAGCTGACCGACCCCACGGGTGCCCCGGCAGCCTCCGTCGAGGCCCTGACGCTGCGCCCGGTCGCGGCCCCGCCGGCCGGCCCCGTCCGTTCCCTGCTGCGCGTCGACTGGCGGCCGTTCGCGGCCACGCCCGGCTCCCCGGACGCATACCCCTGGACGATCCTCGGCGCCGCGGACGCGCTGCCGTCCGAGGCGCTGCCGTCCGAGGCCGTGCGGCGGGCCGACGACCTGGCGTCCGTGCCGGCCCCGGCCGGGGGCACCGTACTCGTCCCGTTCCTCACCGCGCACGAGCCCGCCGACCGGGCCCCGGTGACCCGGGCACTGGAACTGGTCCGGGAGTGGCTGGCCGACGCACGGTGGAAGAACTCCCGGCTCGTCGTTCTCACCCGGCGCGCCGTCGCGGCCTCGCCCACCGAGGACGTCCCCGACCTCGCCCACGCCCCGCTCTGGGGCCTGGTGCGGTCGGCGGCCTCCGAACACCCCGGCCGCTTCGCCCTGGTGGACGTGGACGGCACTGACGCGTCGTGGCGGGCGCTGTCGGCGGTGGTCGCCTCGGACGCCGCCCAGGTGGCGATCCGGAACGGCGAGCCGCGCCTTCCCCGACTGGCGCCCGTCGACCGTCCGACCACCACCGGCGCACCGGCCTTCGACTCCGAGGGCACCGTGCTGGTCACCGGTGCTGCCGGCGCCCTCGGTGGTCTGACCGCCCGGCACCTGGCCACCGCCCACGGCGTTCGATACCTGCTGCTCGTCGGCCGCCGCGCCGACGACCCGCGGTTGGCCTCGCTGGCAGCCGAGTTGGAGGTGCTCGGCGTCACGGCCACCGTCGCTGGGTGCGACGTCGGCGACCGCGCGGACCTGGCCCGGCTGCTGACCACCGTCCCGGCCGGGCGCCCGCTCACGGCGGTCGTCCACTGCGCGGGTGTCCTGGACGACGGCGTGGTGGCCTCCATGACCCCGGAGCGCCTCGCCCGAGCCCTGCATGCCAAGTCCCGATCAGCCTGGCTCCTACACGAGTTGACCCTCCGCGAGGAACTCGCCGGATTCGTCCTGTTCTCCTCCGCCGCCGGCCTGCTCGGCGCCCCCGGCCAGGCCAACTACGCCGCCGCCAACACCTTCCTGGACGCCCTCGCCCACCATCGCCGCCACCTCGGCCTGCCCGCTCTCGCCCTCGCCTGGGGCCCCTGGGTCCAGGACGGCGGCATGGCGGGCACCGCCGAGCTGCACCGGATCGCCCGCAGCGGTGTCGAGGCCTTCACCCCCGCACAGGGCCTCGCCCTGCTCGACGCCGCCCTCAGCGGCACCGGCCCCGACCCCGTCCTCGTCCCGCTGCTGATCGACCCGGCCCACCCCGACACCGCCGACCGGCCCCTGCCCGAACTGCTGCGCCCGCTCCTGCGGCGCCCGGCCCCGACCGCGCCCCACCGCCCCGCCGCCCCGGTGCCGGGCCGCCCCGACCTGCCGACCGTCGTCCGCACCGAGGTCGCGGCCGTGCTCGGCTTCTCCTCCCCCGAAGCGGTCGACGAACACGACTCGCTGCCCGAACTGGGCCTCGACTCACTCACCGCCGTCGAACTGCGCAACCGCCTCGAGACGGCCACCGGCCTGCAGCTGGCTGCGACCGTGGTCTTCGACCACCCCAGCCTACCGGCCCTGGTCGACCACCTTCGCAGCGAGCTCGACCGCGCCTCCGTGCCTCCCACCGACCCCGGACCCACCGTCAACTCCCTCTTCCAGCAGGCCCGCGCAGCCAATCGCACCCTCGACGGTATCGACCTGCTGCGCGTCGCCTCCCGGTTCCTCCCGTCGTTCCGCACTCCCTCGGACCTGCCCAGGCCCCCGCTGCCGGTCCGGCTGGCGGCTGGCCCCGACGGCCCCGCGCTGCTCTGCTTCCCGGCCGTCGTCGCCCTGTCCGGACCGCACCAGTTCGCCCGGTTCGCCAGCGCGCTGCGCGGCCTGCGCGAGGTGGCGGCCCTGCCACAGCCCGGCTTCCTCCCCGGCGAGCCGCTCCCGGCCGACCTCGACGCCGTCGTCGCGGCCCAGACCGACGCCGTCCTGCGGTATGCGGACGGAGCACCGGTCGCTCTGCTCGGCTACTCCTCCGGCGGCTGGATCGCCCACGCGGTGGCCGCCCGTCTGGAGGCGTCCGGCCAGGGCCCGCAGGCCCTCGTCCTGCTCGACACCTACCTGCAGCAGGACACCGACGACGCCCTGGCCACCGCCTTCACCGACGGCCTGTTCGCGCGCCGCGGCGACGCACCCGCCGACCCGCAGTCCCTCACCGCCATGGGCGCCTACTTCCGGGTGTTCGAGAGCTGGACCCCCGGGGCAGTCACCGCCCCGACCCTCTTCCTGCGCGCCACCGACGCCCTGCCCGGCACCACGCCCCCGGCGCCGTCCTGGGCGGGCACCGCCACCGTGTGGGAAACCCCCGGCGACCACTTCTCCCTGCTCGAGGAGCACGCCGACCCCACCGCCCGAGCCGTCCACACCTGGCTCACCCGTCAGTTGTCCAACGAACAGGAGCCGACGCCATGACCGAAGTCACCCCCGAGCTGGTCACCAACGCCTACCTTGCCCTGATCTCCTGCGACCGGGCCGAAGCCGCCAAGTACTGGTCCGAGGACGTCCACTTCTTCGTCCCCGGCCGTCACGCCCAGGCCGGCCGGCATGTCGGCCTGGACGCCCTCCTCGACTTCCGTCGTGCCCTCACCGAAGCCGCCGGCGGCAACTTCGAGGTCGAACTGCTCACCAGCATGATCAGCGGCAACGAGTCCATGGACGTGGTCAAGGTGCACGCCGTCCGCCCCGGCGCCCCCGCCGGCAGCACCTCCCCCTACGACGTGCTCGACGCCCGCGGGATCCAGGTCTTCCGTTGGGAGAACGGCTTCATCGTCGAAGGCCACGCCGGCTTCTTCGGCGACGGCGCCACCAACTACGACCAGTGGTGGTCCCCGCTCAACGCAGACGGCCACCGTCAGTACCTCTGAGCGTCCTGCCGCACCACGGGCGGCCCCGTCACCGACGACGGGGCCGCCCGGACGGCTCGCAGGTCACTCTCGCTTCTGCACGTCCGACCTACCGGGACGACCCGTCCTCGCGTCCAGAGGTGGCTACGGCGTGCCGCGCGCACACGTCCAACTGCGGTACCAGGGAAATGCGGTGAACCACCAGCAGGTGGAGCGTCCGAGGCGCGAACGCGGCACCGCCGGGATCACCCGCCGCCGGTGCCGCCCGCTGACGTCTTCTGGCAGGGCTGGACGACATCGACTGGGCAGCCCTGGGGCACGCCTACGGCAGCGCCGAGGACGTGCCCGGCCAACTCCGGGCGGTGTCCGGGCCGGACGAGAAGGCCCGGGAGAGCGCCTTCCGCAGCCTGTTCGGCAACATCTTCCACCAGGGCAGCCGGTACTCGGCCTCTCCGTACGCCGTACCGTTCATCACCCGGATCGCCGTCGCAGGCCCAGGCCAGCGCCCTGATGCTGCTGACCCGCCTCGCCGTCGATCGGCACGACGAGTACGACCTCCCCTTCGGCATCGACACCGCCGCATGGCGCGCCGCGGCCATCAGCCCCGAAGAAGGCCTGCGCTGGTACGAGAAGCAGATCGCCGCCGAGACCGACGAGGAGCGGCTGAAGAACCTGCGCGAGGGACGGGATCACTGTGCGGCGGGGCACTCCGTCGACGCCCGTGAGAGCGCGCTCCTACGACGCGGTCCGCGCCCAGCTCCCCGTCCTGCTCGAACTGCTCGGCGAACCGGATCCGGAAGTCCGCACCAAGAGCGCGTACCTCGCCTTCGAGCGGGCCCAGCTCCACAACGAGCTGCCCGGACCTTCTCCCCCGCCGCGCGGATCCCGGCCCGGTCCCGCGGATCCTCCAGCACCGTGCTCTGCCCCACCGCCAACCGCAACGTCCCGCGACCGCACCGACCGGGCCGGGCCCTCGCTCGGCCCACTCGGGAATGCCACCCGCACGAGTACCCGGCAGGCAGCCGGGAGGGCGCCACCAAGAGCCGCCGCGCCTCTCCTCGGCGGCCGCGGCGCCGGAGTCAGCCTGGTCGCACGGGCCCTCTCGACGGCGAGCAGCTAGTCTCCGTGGCGAGCGCCTCGTCGAGCATTGTCATCGTGCCTCGTTGGGTCGGTCTCGGTCAGGAGACGGTCGTTCGGAGAATGTCGGCGAGCTCGGCAGGCACCGACAGCATCGGCCAATGCCCGGTGGGCAGGTCGAAGCGCCGCCACGGCGCGTGGTTGAGGAAGGCCAGCCCCGGCACCCCACTGTCCAGCAGGCCCTGGAAGTCGCGGCAGGCGATCAGGACACGGTCCACGCCGGGGCCAAATTCGGCCGGGCCGGCGAGACGCTGGGTGTAGGTGCCGAACGGCTGAGGGGTGGCACGCGCGCTCAGCACGTCCCGCCGGTCCTCATCGAGGCCGTCGAGGCTGCTGGACAGGCCCAGGACCTCGAGCGGCGGCATCGGCAGCCGCCAGCCGTCGCCGTGGGCCGCGACCTGCTGGCTCAGCTGGTCCGCTGCCTCCGGTGGCATGAGGTCCAGCATGCGCATGCCCGCGGCGAACGGGGCGCTGTCCACGTAGACCACGCGCTCCAGCCGGTCGCCGAGGCGCCCGGCCGCCCCGGTGACGGGGGCGGCCGCGTAGCTGTGGGCGACCAGGGTGACCTCGCGAAGATCGTTCTTCTCGACGAAGTCGGTGATGTCCGCGATGTGCGCGTCCAGGTCTGTCTGGGGCCCGCCGTCCTCCGCGTGCTCGGCCAGGCCGGTCAGTGTCAGCGGAAGCGCCGTGTGGCCATGCTCCCGCAGAGCGCGGGCGGTGTCTTCCCAGGCCCACGCGCCGAGCCAGGCGCCGGGAACGAGTACGAAGGTGGCCATGTGATCTCCCTGAAGTGAGGTACTGCGGGGAGCGTAGAGTCCATACAGGACAGAATCAGCCCTGAAATGTCGAGTGACCCATGTCGCATCCCCTGACCCGTGTACTGACCCTGCTGGAACTGCTCCAGTCGAACGCCGGACTCACCGGGACCGAGCTGGCCGACCGGCTGGACACCGACGTCCGCACGGTCCGCCGATACATCGCTCACCTGCGCGACCTGGGCATCCCCGTGGAGGCCGAACGCGGCCGCTACGGCGGCTACCGACTGGCCCGCGGCTACCGGATGCCGCCCCTGGTGCTCACCAACGACGAGGCCCTCGCCGTCGTCCTCGGACTCCTCGCCGCCGAGCGGCTCGGGATGGGCACGACCGTGCTGGCCGGCGCGGGCGCCCGGGCCAAGATCGAGAGAGTGCTTCCGAACGCCCTGCGAGAACCGCTCACCGCCATGCGGGAAACCCTGTTCTTCACTGCGAACGCCGTGAGCGCCCAGGCACCCGGGAGCGAAGTCCTGCTTGCCCTGGCCCAGGCCTCCCACGCCACAACGACGGTCGGCATCAAGTACCAGTCCTGGCGACAGGAGCAGAGCGAGCGCGACATCGACCCCTACGGCGTGGTCTTCCACACCGGTCGCTGGTATCTCGTCGGCCACGACCATCTCCGCGACGACCTGCGGACCTTCCGCATCGACCGCATCGCCTCCGTCCACCCCCGCCCGCAAACCTTCACCACACCCAACGACTTCGACCCCGTCGCCCACCTGGCCTCAACCCTCGCTCAAGGGCCTTACCGCTGGCAGGTCGAGGTAACGATCCACGGCCCCCTCGACGAGATCGCCCGAAGGCTGCCGAACACCACCGTCACGCTCACCGCCCAACCCACTGGCGTCCTGATGCACGCCCGGGCCGAACGCCTCGACGGCATGGCACACATGCTCGCCTGCCTCGAATGGCCCTTCACCATCCACCGCCCGGACGAACTCCGACCAGCCCTCAAGAATCTGGCCGCCAAGCTCGCGGAGGCAGCCGAACGGACATCGTCGGAACTGCGGTAGCGGCGCCGACCCACGCCAGAGCGATCACAGTCAAGCGGCCCCGACACCCTCGCACGGCGCCCCCGGGCGGCACCCAGGCGCAACAGCACCCACACGGCAAAGGGACACGTCAACCCCCGCGACAGGCCCCGGGATGCTCGCAGAAGCAAGCTGACCGGCGGGGGCGGGGTGGTCGGATGCTCAGCGGACGATGGTCAGCGGGATCTTGGCCGCGGCTTCGTGCGCCCCGGACGGGGCACGACGCCACCGGCGGTCGTCCGGACGCAGCGGCAGGCTTGGCCGTCCCGTCGGCCGGGTCGGGGGCGAGGCGGGTCGTCCCGGGGGCGGGGATGGGGTTTTCGAAGCGCCGACAGGGTCTTCTCCCGCAGACGTACCTCCCGGCGGGCGATCAGCCGGGCGATCGCCAACGTGGGTGCCTTCCCCCTTCAGGCGGATGCAGATCCGCGGCCGGCCGCCGGGCTGATCTGACACCCGGGCAGGTGAGCCGCCGTCGATCAGTCGGTGACCGGTACGAGCTCCTGCCGTGGGCGACTTGACTGCAGCCGACGATCCCTACCAACGTAATCCGTTCGCCGCCATCCGTGTCAGTGGCCCGGCCCGGCAAACCACTCGCGCCGTGTCCTGCGTCACGGCAGCAGCTTGCCGATCGGCCTGCGGGTCCGCCCCGAAGTGACGGAGACTGGAGCCCGCACCGGGCGTCGGTCAGGGCCGGCCGGTGCCGCCGTACGTCGCATCAACAGCCCTCGCACCGTGCGTAGTTCATGAAGGCCGGCACCAGCCGACCCGTCCAGTCACCGTCCAGCCGATCCGCACAGTCGACGAGACAGGAACCGAACGTCATGAGCACACCCGCAGCCACCCGAGCGATCTTCCGCACCACCCGCGCGTTACGGGCCGCCGTCGCGGTGGCCACCGCCACGGCCGCCATCGCCCTCGCGGCGCCGGCCGTACCCGGCGCAGCAGCCGCCGTCCCTGGCACGGCACCTTCCGTGGCCGTGCTGCTGCCCACCCCGCCCGGCGCCCCCTACGGCGACCCCACCGGGATCAACAGGCTCGGCGTCGTCATCGGAAGCGTGTCCTCCGGCAGCTCCGGTGACGGTCCCCGCGCGGTGCGCTGGGACAACGACCACACCGTCGCCGTCCTCGACCCGCTCCCCGGCGACCAGTACGGCAGGACCGTCGCGCTCAACGACGCGGGCACCGTGGTCGGATTCTCCTGGCAGTCCGGCCTGCCGGGCGGCGCACACGCCGTGCGCTGGGCCCCCGGCGGCGCCCCCGCCGCCCTGGCGGCACTGCCCGGCGACCTGTACAGCCGGCCCACCGCGGTCAACCGCGGCGGAACCGCGGTCGGGACCTCCTGGAACGACGCGGGACAGGAACACGCAGTGGCGTGGCGCCCGGACGGCACGGTGGTCGCGCTCGCACCGCTCGCCGGCGATGTCCGCACCGTCGCCACCGCGGTCAACAGCTCGGGCACGGTGGTCGGTTACTCCGCGGGGGCCGGTTCCCTCGACCCCCGGCACGCGGTGCTCTGGAGCCCCGGCGGGGCCGTCACCGCCCTCGGCGCACCACCGGCCTACCGCTACACGTCCGCCACCGGCATCAACGACGCGGGCACCGTGATCGGTAGCGGGACGGCGGACCCCGACTCCGGCGCCGGGCACGCCTTGGTCTGGAGCGCCGGCGGCAGCCGCCGGGACCTGGGAGCGGGCACCAGTGCCACGGTGCTCAACGCCTCGGGCTACATCGCGGGCACCGTGCCGCCCGCCGACCCGGACACCGCCCGGCACGACGCGGCCCTCTGGCGTCCCGACGGCGTCCGCAGGACGCTCGGGGCGCCCGCCGGCACAACGGGCACCGTTTCCAGCGGCATCAACGCCGCCGCCACCGTCGTCGGATACACCTGGAGCGGCATTCCCGCCCGCGAGTACCAGCAGGCAGTGCGCTGGAGCCCCGACGGGACGGCCACCGTGCTGCCGCTCGCCGGAGGCGAGCAGTACGCGGCCGCCCTGTTCGTCAACGACGCCGGTCTCGTCGCCGGGGTCCAACTGCTCCACGGCGGCGCCATGTACGCGTCCCACCTGGCTGTGGTCTGGCGACCGTAGTCCCTCGCGGTTCCGCCCCTGCGACCGGTTCCCACGTCGCAGGGGCGACGAGGGCCGCCCCTGCCGAGTCCGCCGGTGCACCGCCGACGCTGCGGGCCGCTGCGCTGTGACCCGCCCGGTGGTGATCAGCACACACGTACGATGAGCGCAGCGGCCCCTAAGCCGGCGGGATACCGGACAGCCACGCGTTCGACGCCGCTTCGGAGGACGAAATCGCCGCCCTCGGGGACACCGGCGCCACCGACCTCGTGCGCCGCCTGACGAACCTGACCACCCCTCCGGACAGCCCCGGCGACATACCCTCTCAGGCCCGCGCGCCGACCCACCTGCAGGACGCCATCGAACGCCGGCTGCGCAGCGCCGTGCGGGAGGGGGACCTCCTACTCGGGCTCGCAAGCGCACCCGGCCCGGCCGCCCGCCACCGCGTCCTGGTCGTCGAGGACGACGACGGCGACGCCACGTTGATCGAGCAGGGTCTGCCCCGCCAAGCCCCGCCCGTGCGATCAGCAGGGCCGCCAACGGCGCCGCGGCGCTGGCCGCCCTCCGTGCCGACCCGCGCCCGGACCTGGATGCGGTTGGCTTGTCAGGTGGGTGGCGGGGTGGTGGGGGTCAGGGCGGAGGGGGCCAGTACCCAGCGCAGGGCGCGGCCGGTGAGGCGGGTGGTGGCGATCAGGGTCAGGTAGACCCCGGCGATGGAGCCGTCGGCCGTGATGACGTCGGGGCCGGCTGCGAAGTGGGAGAGCAGGAGGACGAGGGCGTCGACGATGAGCCAGGAGGCAAAGTTCGCGCCGATCCACCAGCCCCAGCGGCGGGTGAGGGGGCGGAGCACCATCGACTGTGACAGGCCGAGCAGTGGTCCCAGGGCGAGTGACTGGCTGGCGGCCAGCAGGTAGGCGGTGGAGGCGTTCTTGTCGGTGTTCTGGGCGTCGATCACTGCGGGCATGATCACGAACAGCCAGGCGAGCAGGGCGGGTCCGATGTTGGCGGTGATCCATGCCTTGCGGGGCACAGGGACGCGCTGCCTGACGACCCGCCGTTGCAGGGATCCCAGGACGCCGCCGAACAGTACGGCGCCCAGGGTGGCGATCAGTAGTGCAACCAGGGGCGGCCGCTGGCCAGGGACAGGTGGAAAACCTTGCTGCCCAGGAGCGCCAGGAGGAATCCGACGATGAACTGCGATTCCAGGGAGCGACGCTGCCGCACGGCATATGGAGCCATGGAGGAGAGCTTGAGCCTCCCGGTACTATCCCGTCCGGCAAATCGAGGACCTGGGAGAGTGAATCAGAGGGAGTACTCACAGGCACGGAAGGCTTCGCCACCTACAACTCAGATGCGGGGCAGTTCGTCTTCCACTGGGACAGGCCCTATTACGGGGACGGGTTGCTCGACATGAACGTGCCCTATGGTTATGAAGCCAATGTCGCCGGTGTCCAAGGCGTCAATATCGATGCCACGGTAGTCCTTGTCCCCCCAGACACCGCTTGAACACCGCCCCCTCGGTACAGCACCGCGAGGCGCCAGCCGCACTCCGCGCCAAAGCTGCCACTCCGGCGGCTTGGAGCGCCCGGCGGCTGGCACCTCGCGGCGGCTGCCGGACACCCGCCTGGGGGGTGAACGCACTGTCGGCCGCGACGGAGTGGATCCTCCCGTCCATCGCAGAACTTTCTTCGGCCCGGCTGCGGCGGGCGCGGATTGGGCTTTGGTTCCCTGCTCCGTGCCCGCCGAGTGCGGGCGGGCGGTCGTCAGTGCCGCGTGTTCTTCCACCAGACGTCGCCGTTGCCGGCGGTGACAATCGCATAGAACCAGGTGCCGTATGCGAGGACCACGGGCGCGAAACGGGCGATGATGCCGCCGGTGTCGTAGGTCCAGCCGCTGGAGCCCAGGTTCTCGGTGATGGAGTTCAACTCGATCAGGTCGAGGTCGGCGGTCCGGACGGCGACCTGGCCGTTTCCGTTGCTTGCCATGGCCAGCCCGGGACGGTCATAGGTGTGGACACCGGGGAGGGCAACGGATGCCCCCCAGTCGTTGCTCCCGTAGGCGAGCCGCGCGATGTACACCCGCCGGTCCTCGCCGGTGTACGCGAGGATGAACATGCGGCCGTTCGAGCTGTAGGAGACTGTCGGGCCCAGCGTCGACCTCGCGCCGTTGATGAACGAGGGGCTGTTCCACTGGCCCGTGTCCCGGCTGTAGAAGTCGCCGTAGAGCAGGCCGCTGTTGTCCGCGGCGAGGAATGCCAGGTACAGCCCGCCCGGGGCGACCGTCACCGACACGGGCTCATTCGAGTTGGTCCGGACACCGTTGGGAACCTGGATCCAGCCATGGGTCCGGAGGCTGTAGGTGCCGTCCGCCCCGAAAACAAGGTCGGCCCACTCATAGAAGACGTAGCCGTTGGTGCCGGTGTGAAAGATGACGAACTGACCGTTCGAGTACTGCACCACCGGGGCAGCGCGCGTCTGCGCGTTGGCCAATGCGAAGGCTGCACTACCGTTGACACGGACCTGAATAGTCTGGCCGTCCCCCTCCCAGACCTGGAGCGAGTTCCCTTGCGGGTCTCGTGCCTCGCTCATGTCGCTGTAGGCATTGACCCCCTGCTTGTGCCACGTGTTCTCCTCGTTGGGCTGCCCGGCGTAAGCCGAGGTACCAGAGCCCAGCAGAACGGAAAAGGCAGCCAGCAGCGCGATCGGCAACAGTCGCCACCGCTTCAGTACGACTCTCAAATCAAATCCCCATCCATATGAAAATTCGTCCGGCCCCGAAGAGGGCCAGCATCCGCCCACAATCTGCCGCACCGCCTCCGCGCACCACATCAGTCAGATGACTGCGAAACGACTGACAAACGGAACATCACGGCAGACGCCATGGGCGCCAGGGCGCCGGCGGCCGGTGGGGCAGCGGGAGGCCTCGCCCTTCTCGTCCGCCAAGCGGCCCCTCGCGCCTCGGGCGGCATCGACACAGGCCGTCAGGCGGAGGCGGCCGCGCGGCGACCGGCGGAGGGCCTAGAGAGCGAGCTCAAGGCCCCAGAGCCCGGCCTGGACGGCGTAGCCCGGCCGGGACACCCGTACGGGGTGTTGCTGGGGCCCGCAGGCCCCCACCCCCGCCCGCCGGTCCGCCGCCGGCGCCTCTGCGGCCGGCACAGCTGGACGCCCACTGTCGAACGACATGGGATAGTCCTGACCGGCGACATCGGGATTGTCAGCGCGAATACCCCGCCCCGCGAGGGCAGCCGTCTGCGCCTGCACGCGATCACGGTCCGGATCCATGTCGCCGACTACTGACACCTCGTGTCGTCCTCCGCTGACGTTCTGACGTCGCTCTGCATGATCGGCGGTGGGCGGCCGCAGCCCGCCCGAACGTGGCGGGGGCGCGGCCGGCACCTGTCGGACGCCACCACCAACCCAGCAGCCCCCGGCAGGGCCAAACGCCAACCGACCAAACCGAACCACCAACAACCAGGAAAGGGCCAGAAGAAGGGTTGTCTGGATTTCCGCCGTTCCGAAAACGGGTCTTGAGCTGCGGGGGTGCACCAGCTCCGGGACTCCCCGGACGCCGAGGACGTCGAGGTCCTGGCCGAGGACGAGGACCGGCCCCGGCAGATCCTGGCCCGCGAACAGCCGGGCGCGGGCGGCGCCCTGGTGGACGGGTACGTCCTGCAGAGGGTCGATGCCCAGCTGCGCACCGCCGTCTACACGTGGGTGCAGGCCGGCGAGGCCGGGCAGGTAACGGAGTACCTGCTGGACCTGCTCGCCGAGGTCTGCCCCGAGGGGCAGGCCCGGTAGGCCCGCTAGGTCCTCGGAACACCCACTCGAACGCTCCGGGGGACATGAGGAGCTCTGACCGGACCAGCCGCGCAGTACGTACTGATGAGTACCCGTCCGATGGTGCCGACGGCTTCGAAGGTGCCGTTGGGAGGTTTCGTTGGGCGTGTCGCAACGGTGGTCCGTCGGCCCCCTGCTGGTGCTCTACCGTGGTGGGTCTCATAGGGCGGTTCCGCCTGTGCGGCGGGGAGTTGGGGGTTGTTGATGGGAATCGAGCTGGCGGATGCGGTTGCTGCGGTCCGGGACGAGTTGCTGGAGGCCGCGGCTCGGGGGGTCGGGCAGGACGTGGTGTTCAAGGTCGGGCCGGTGGAGCTGGAGTTCGCCGTCGAGCTGAAGGCCGACACGAAGGTGAAGGCGGGCTTCAAGGCGTGGGTCGTGGACGCGAGCGTGGCCGCCGGCGCTTCCCGGGCCAGCACGCACCGGGTCAAGGTCACCCTCCAGCCGCAGAAGGCCGACGGCAGCGACCTCCTCGTCCACGGCAAGGCGCACCGCGCGCAGGGCCCCGGTGACGTCTCCGGGCGCATCGCGGACTGACTGGCCAGCTGGTGGGCTCGTGCCGGATGTCCTCGGTGCGAGCCCGCTGGTTCTGGGGTGTAGGGGCGCGTCCGGGCAGCGCCGGGCGCGGGTTCAAGAGGGTGGGGGTTGCGGGTGGAGCAGGAGCGGGTTGTAGCGGTCGACGGCCCTGCCGGGCCGGGGTCGGGGTACGTGATCGCACCGTCCCTGGTGCTCACCTCCGCTCACGTCGCCCCGGCGGTGGGTGCGGCGGTGACGGTGTACCGGCCGGGCCGGCCCGGCACATATGCGGCGCGGACCGTGTGGCGGGGCACCCCGGGCGGCGTAGATGACGCCGCCCTGCTGCTCGTCGACGACACCGCCTGGACGCCGATGGCGGGGGCCGGGGTGCGGTGGGGACGGCTCGTCACCACCCGACCGGGCACCGCGTGCGAGACCTGGGGCATCCCCGACCTCGTACAGCGCAAGGGCCGGGCCACCGACACCCTCCACCCCGCCGGGACTCTCAACCCCGGCGACCGCGACGTCGGCAACCGCTACGTCATGAACATCACCGCCCATCCCCCGGCCGACCGCCAGGACGGGCAATCGCCCTGGGGCGGGATCTCCGGCGGCGCCCTGTTCTGCGGCGACCTGCTCGCCGGTGTGATCGGCTCCGACCCCGCCGGACGCGCCCACGCCGCCCTGGAAGCCGTCCCCGCCTACGTCCTGCACCACGACCCGGCCTTCCGCACCGCCCTGGCCAAGCACGCACCCCACGCCGGGACGGTGCTCGAGGCAGCCGAGTGGCAGCACCTCGCCGAGAACCCCGAGCCGCCGGCCGGCCGGGCCGGCTCCCCCGCCGCACTGCTGCGCGCCCGCCGCCAGGCCGTCCCCTTCCGCGGCCGCACCGACCTCATCGACACCCTGACCGCCTGGTGCCGCCAGCCCGGCTTCGGAGCCCACCTCCTCCACGGCCCCGGCGGCCAGGGCAAGACCCGCTTCGCCGACCACCTCGCCGGCCTCCTCGCCGCCGAGAAGTACGCGGTTCTGTGGTTGCGGGCGAACGCATCCGATAAGGATCTTGAGGTGCTCGCCGGCGCGGCCAAGCCACTACTGGTCGTCGTCGACTACGCCGAAACCCGCACCGAACAGCTCCTAGCCGTACTCGAAGCCGCCGCCCGCCACCCGGGCACCACCGCGTTCAAGGTGCTGCTCCTGGCCCGCACCGCCGGCGACTGGTGGACCGCCCTGCAGGCCGCCACCCCCACCGCCGAGGACCTCCTCGACGGCAGCGAGGACATCCTCCTCGGCCCCCTGGAGCCGGACGCGGGAACCTCCCGCGCCGAGGCCTACCACGAGGCCCTCGACGGATACGCGAGCCACCTCAGCCAGCTCCCGACCTGGCAGAACCACGACTGGACCGCCATCACCGGCCGGCTCCAGACCCGCGAGCTCAAAGCCGGCGCGCTGGCCGGCGCGCTGACCCTCCACATGACCGCCCTCGCCGATCTCCTCGACGCCGCCACCCAGAATCCCCCGGACAGTGGCCCCGGTACGCCGGCACCCGCCGGCGCCCACGGCGTGGAGGACCGGCTGCTCAAGCACGAGAAGCGGTACTGGACCACCACCGCTGCCGCCCGCGAGCTCACTCCGACCCTGACCACGGCGACCCTCACCGACGCCCTCGCCGCGGCATTCCTCCTCGGCGCCGAAAATCGCGCCCAGGCCGACGCGCTGCTGCGGCTCGTGCCTGGCCTCGCCGACCAGAATCACGATCGCCGCACCGCGGTCCGCGCCTGGATCACCGCCCTCTACCCGCCCACCACCAGCGGCCAGGTGTGGGACAGCCTGCAACCAGACCGCCTCACCGAACGCTTCATCGGCCGCCACCTGACCCAGTACCCCGAACTCCCCCATCACCTGGTCACCAACGAGACCAGCGAATCTCAGGCCGCCCAGTGCCTCACCGTCTACACCCGCGCCGCCGGCCACACCGTCTTCAACGGCACCCTCCACCCACACCTCACCGCACTGATCACCACCCACCCTGCCACCCTCGCCCCCGCCGCCATCGACACCGCCACCCGAACCGAACAACCCGAACCGCTGCTGGATGGGCTCCAACAGCTCACCCAAACCCTTGCCCTCGCCGCGTTGGAAGCACTCGCCCACCAACTGCCCCACGCCAGCCACGCCCTCGCCCCCTTTGCCGCCAACCTCACCGAACGCCTCGTAGTCCTCTACCGCCACCAGACCCAAGCCGGGCCCGACGCCTACCGCCCCCACCTCGCCACGAGCCTCAACAACCTCGCCAACCGACTCGGGAACCTCGGACGGCTCGAAGAAGCCCTGGACGCCGCACAGGAAGCCGTCAACGCCTACCGGGAGCTGGACCAGACCCGACCCGACACCTACCGCCCCCACCTCGCCACGAGCCTCGGCAACCTCGCCAATCAGCTCGGGAACCTTGGGCGGTTCGAGGAGGCGCTGGACGCCGGCCAGGAAGCCGCCGATATCCGACGGGAGCTGGCCCAGACCCGCCCTGACACCAACCGCCCCGACCTCGCCACGAGCCTCAACAACCTCGCCATCCAACTCGGGAACCTCGGACGGCTCGAAGAAGCCCTGACCGCCGCACAGGATGCCGTGGCCCTCTACGAGGGACTGGCACTCCTCCGTCCCGACGCCTACCGCCCCGACCTCGCAATGAGCCTCAACAACCTCGCCATCCAACTCGGGAACCTCGGACGGCTCGAAGAAGCCCTGAACGCCGCACAGGAAGCCGCCGACATCCGACGGGAGCTGGCCCGCACCCGCCCCGACACCTACCACCCCGACCTCGCCACGAGCCTCAACAACCTCGCCAACCAGCTCGGGGACCTCGGACGGCCCGAAGAAGCCCTGACCGCCGGCCAGGAAGCCGTGGCCCTCTACGAGAGACTGGCCCACACCCGCCCCGACACCTACCGCCCCCACCTCGCCGCCAGCCTCAACAACCTCGCCAACCAGCTCGGGCACCTCGGACGGCCCGAAGAAGCCCTGCCCGCCGCACAGGAAGCCGCCGACATCCGACGGGAGCTGGCCCGCACCCGCCCCGACACCTACCACCCCGACCTCGCCATGAGCCTCAACAACCTCGCCATCCAGCTCGGGGACCTCGGACGGCTCGAAGAAGCCCTGCCAGCCGCACAGGAAGCCGTAGCTCTCTACGAGGGACTGGCACTCCTCCGTCCCGCTGTACATGAAGCCGATCTGAAAACAGCTTTGACGATCCGCTCACTGTTGCAGAAGGCGATTGAGGGAGGCAGTTGATCCATCCTGCCTCCCTTCAGAGCCCTGTGGTCAGGCGGCGAAGCCGATGTGGGTGACGTAGGAGTAGGCGTCGTAGTCGGAGCCGAGATCGGTGATGACCTCGTCCCAGATGATGTCGAGCATCTGGGCGGCGCCGGGGTCGCTGGGTCCCTTGTGCCAGACGTCGACCATGTCGTCCCAGGCACCGCGGACGTCGATGGCCCAGTGGGAGATGTCGCGGCGGCGGGACTCCAGGACGCCGCTCGGCCGACGGGGTAGATCTCCACCCGGATGCCGGCCCCGTTGTTGTTCGACCGGCGCTTCAGATAGGTGACGACGTTGTGCCGCCGCAGAACCCAGTACGCGGCGTCCAGCATGTCCCGGTTCGCATGGTTCGGCTTCCGCTTCCCCGCGCCCCAGGCCTTCACAGTGCGCGAGGTCGCGGTGAATCCCGCGCAGGCCATCGCCTCATAGCCGGCCTGACTGCGGGTGAGACAGCGCAGAGGCGCATGTACCTCGTCAAGGTGCGGATACCTTGACAGCACCCTCTTCAAGGGATGGGAGTCACACCTTGACGCCCCTCCCGTTGCCCGGTCGTTATGCCGTGGTGCCGGTTCATCAAGGGATCCGTCAAGGAATGCGGTGTCCCCTTCAGTGCAACTGCACCACTTCTGAAGGAGACCCTCGATGGTGGCAACAGCCTCCGTGAAGTCGCGCCGGCCACGGCGGCGCTCGGACGGACAGGACGGCCTGGACTTCGACCCGCATGGCGCTGGCCGTCGTCTACCAGAGCCGGCTCGTGACGTCCCGCCAGCTGTACGACCTTCTCGGCCCGTTCACCACCAGTGCCGGGGAGAGCGAGCAGGAGGACCACACCTTGTGGCTGCAGGAGCGCTGTTTGTGCGGGCCGGGGGTGGGTGGTTGACAGCGTAGGGTTCGACCGGTACGGCGGTGGCGTCGGGCTCACCCGGCAAAGGCTTCGCGGACGCTGTCCGGATAGTCCGGGCATTTTTTTTCGAAGGTCCGGCGGCGTGCGTGTTCCCGACCGTCTGCACCGGCCGGGCCCGGGGAACGGCAGCGGTGCCAGCCGCTGCCGGCTGGCGGTTTGCCGGGTGCGGCCCAGTCGAACCGAAGGCGGCTGTGAGTGACGGCGCATCCACCTGACGGCCCCGCACGGCAGCGAGGCGGGGCCGTCAGGTGGATGCGGTGCCCGCCCGGGCCGGTTGGAGTGACATGCTGGCGATGTAGCGGGCAGTTGGCTGGCAGGGACTCGGCTGTCCTCCCGGTATCGGCAGGCCGCTTGATGCGGGTCGTGGTCGCTGGCGGATGGTCAGTCAGGCGGGACCGCTGTTCTCGACAGGGTGAAGCCGGTAGGACGGCGAGTTCGGGAGCCACTTTGTGATCGCGCGCCGGGTGCGGCTCTCTATGTAGTCGTGATCGGTGGCGAGTTTCAGAGCCACCCCGATCGGGTGGCTTTCGTCCACGTCGGCCTGGCGGCTGCTGTCGAGTGGTGGTTCCTCGGTACCGGCCCCGGTTCCTCTCGGGTCGGTCCCTGTCAGGGCTGGCCGGCGAGGGCCCGGTGTGGAAACTGGGATGCCCCGACCGTGCGCCGCTGCGAGACTGGCCGCCGTGACGCGACCTGAACTGTCCGAACTGGACCACCTGCGAGAGATAGAACGACTCGCCAGAGTGGTCGCGGGTGCCGCCTCGACCGAGGGCTGGCTCTTGTATCAGCCCGAAGCAGACGACGCGACGCCCCTGCAACGGGCGGTGAACGCCCTGGCCCGAAGGCTTCGTCACTACCACTTCCCCGGGGACGGCTGCCTCGACGATGAGGCGGATCGCCCCGATCTGAAACTCGCGGGCGTGGTGATTCTGCGTCCCGGGGCGATGCCGGACGGCATGGAGGAGACCTATGAGGAGGCGTGCGCCCGCCTCGGGGTCGAGGCCCGACCCGAGGGGTGGGCCCTTTGGAACACGTGGGGCGACGGGAACCTGCAGGTGACGATGGTCGTCGCCGCGGTCGACACCACCGAGGGCCTGCTCGCGAACTGGTCGCGGGGCAAGGCCATCTATCCGGTGACGCCAGTGCCTTCCCAGATTGCGCTCATCCACCACGGCTGGGCTGCCCACATGATTTTCTCCCCGTTCGGGGTGAAGAAGCTCGGGCTCGGCGGGCAGCCGTAGAGCAGGACTACCGTCAGGTGGGGGTGGTGAGCACGGTGGGATCCGTCGGCCGCGCCCGGAAGGCGTTCGTGCAACCCGTGATGCTCAGAGTCCGACCAGTCGCTCCAGCATGAACTGTTCATCCGAGGAGGGCTCGATGAACAACGACTGGACCAGATAGCGGCCCTGGGGGATGTGAATCCGGATCGTGTCGGTCTCGGTGACACCTTCGCCATCGTTCAGGCAGTCCATGAGCCGGTAGCTCCCGCCGAGTGAGATCTCGATGGCGTCTTCCCAGCCGTCCGAGCCCATCGCCTGATCCACCGCGTGCTCCAGCCCACTGTCATCCACGGCTGCATACCAGCGGACGAAGGTCATCTGGCGATCGAGGTAGGTCGCCGGAAGCGGCTCCCCGCCCAGGACCAGGACGTCTCCATGGCCGGCCAGGCCGACTCGACCGACGTATGCGCTGCACGCGTCCAGGGCCTCGGTCCCGTCCCAGGCAGCGACACCGGCCTCCGGGCACAAGGCGTAGTAGCCGAAATCCGTCTCGTCGATCCACTTCAACGTGACCATCCGATCCCTGCCACCTGCATTCCTACGAGGCGATCAGGCTACCCGCATGCCCGTCAGCGCGCCCTGGGGGTCGTAGGACTGCCGGTGCCGGCGGCCGAAGGAGTGTGCTGATCCGGGCCTTGAGGGGCGAGGAGCGCCGAGCGGAGCCACTGAGCCGAGGTGAGCGTGCCGTTCACAGGGGCCAATGAACCCAGCGAACGAGGCCGGCTCCCTCCTCGGGTTCGAGCTCGGGATCGGGGATGTCGAGGAGGTGGCCTGCCGGCAGCAGGTGGGCTTGTGGATGGCAGCGGGTTGGGTGGCGAGCGGGCACTGGGCCCAGATGGCTTTGCCGACGGGTAGGGGGTGCCAGCCCCAGCGGTCGCGGGTGACGGTGCGTACGAGGCCCAGCCCAAGACCGCCCACCTCCAGGCCAGGGACGGTGGTGTCGAGCTGTGGTCCCTGCGTGCTGGGGTCGCTGACGACGGCCAGGACGTCGTCGCCGTTCAGCGTGAGGAGAATCCCCATGCGGGTCGGTGCGCCGGGGGTGGTGGCACGCTTGAAGGCGTTGGTGACCGGCTCGGTACCTGGGACCAGGCAGCACCCCACCACGTCCTGATCCTCAACCTCCCGGCCTGACCCGGACGTCAGGAAGCCGTCGGACCGCCGGGGCTGGAAGGCCCGACGGCGTTTCGACCAGGTGCGGGTGTGAGCAGGCCCCGGCCGGGGGGAGCGCGGCGCGTCGGCACTACTCCCGGCGGATCACGTACTCGATTCGGACTACGGTGGCGGCCCCTGCCACCAGCTCCCACAGCTACTCGGCCGACAGCCCGGCCAACGCCACGGTTTCGGACGCGCCCACGATGACCTGGCCGGTGATCGTCGAGATGGGCGGGTCAGGCGGGTCAGGCGGGACCAAGATCACAAGTGGGTCACGGGGTCTTCACCCGGCGCTGCGGTTCCATCAGGCTTCGGCAGGTGATCGAAAGACTCCTGCTCCAGATGGGCCGGCTGCTCCTTGCCGCCGGTGCCCTCGCACTGCTCGTCGCACTCCTCGACGGGCTCCCGGTGTCGACCGCCGTCGGCTGTGCGGTCGGCTTCCTGATCGGCCGGGAACCACTGCCCGACCTCTGGTTCCTGCTCACCCACCGGCTCGGCGGAGTTCGGTTGGCCCTGATCTCGTACGGCCGGGGGCGGAGGCTGTGGCGCGGCACGATCGCCGGAGTGCCTGTCGAAGTGGGCCTGCGGCCGACGAGCGGCCTCTACCTCCCGTGGTGCCTGCTGCCCTCCCGCACACCGCGCCTGCGCCTGTGGCTTGCCTCGACCGGGCAGGCCGTCCTCCACGCCGGGCTGGGGCTCTGGCTGGCGACCTCCTTCACCGGTCCGACCCGGGGCATCGGATTCGGCTTGCTGTTCACGTTCGGACTCCTCGCGCTGACCAGGGGAAAGTCGCTGGTCAGCTCCCTGTGGCCCGTTCTCGTACTGCCCTTTGCGGGGCCCGAGGCCCTGGGCGACGAGGTGTGGACGCCGCACGGTTTCGAAGCCGAACGGCTCCTGCTCCAGGGGCGCATCGGCGAGGCGCGCGGCAGGGTGGAGGAGGCCCCCATCGCACCGCACGAGGCGGGCGTCGCTGCCGTGATAGTCCTGGCCCAGGGCCGGTACCAGGGCGCGGAAGAGCTCGCCAGGGCAGCCCTGGAACATGACTGGAACAACATCAACGCGCACAGCTTCCTCGGACTGGCCATCGTCGGCCAAGTCGACAGCGGGGAGCTCTCCCCCGAACGGGGCGTGGCGCGGCTGGGCCCGGCCCTCGCGGCGTTCGGCCACAACGACCGCGCCATTGTCCGAAGTGTGCTCCCTGCCGCCGACCTCGCCCGTTTCACCGGCGACCACGAGGCCGCCGTCCGCGCCGCCCGCCGTCTGCGGTCCGGCTACCGCGTCTCCCTCTGGATCGCCCTGGCCGAGTGCTCCCTCGCCGCCGCCCTCATCGCGGCCCAACGAGCCGAAGAGGCCCGCAAGGCACTCGCCCGGGCCCGCCGCGAGTACCCGGAGCTAGCGCGGATCGCCGACGTGGAACGCTTGCTGGAGCACGAGCCGCCGCCCGCGACGGCGCCCCGATGACCGTCCCGCCCGCTCACGTCGGCGGACCCGGATCGAGCCGACCCCCGGGCTCGCCCCTGGCGTACGCCTGGCCCCGCGGCCTTCACCGCAGCAGTCGGGCAGGGGCGGGAGGATCTTGCCGAGGACGGTCGTCCGGCCGGCTGGGTAGGGGACGTGGGCGGGCTTGCGGGGCATCGGCCGGGAGTGCAGTCGGCGATTCGGGGCTGGTTCGGCGCGCGGCAGCGAGTTCGCGGACCGCCATCGGGCACATAATTCAGACCCGCTCCCCCTCAGGACCGGTACCTTGCTGATCATGGGCCTGCGGGAAGCGCTGCCCCGCCTCAAGGGACCGGTCAGACCGGCCAAGGGAGTTCGACGAATGCATAGGTACCGGTCGATAGCCCTGCTTGCCGTCCTGGCCGTACTGGGGGTCGGATGCACTACAGCCGGTCCTGCCGCCGAACCGGCCGGCGGGACCGTCACCTCGGCGGGCGACGGAAGTGCCGCACTGACGCCCGAACTGACCGCCAAGCCCGAACTGACCGCCCCGCAGGCCGTCGGTGATGCTCGGAGAATCATCCGAGAGGGCCTCGCGCAGCAGATGGGTGTGCAGTTGGCGTCGCTCTTCGTCGAGCGCTCGCCGACCGCCGTCGCGGCCGGGTTCGACATCAACAAGCCGTTCTACTTCGCCGGGGTCAACCTTCCGCGGCCCTACCCGCAGGACCTGGCGGGACAGGCAGATCTGGCCCTGAAGGCGGCACCGTTGGCCAACACGTCCAACACGACGCTCACCCTCGCCCCCACCCCCGCCCAGGGCTATCCAACGCAGGACACAGCGGTGGTGCTGCACTGCACGGTGGCGACGTTGCGCGGATCGGCCTCCTCGCATGACATCCCGGTGTGCGCCTGGGCGGACAGCTGGACGATCGGCGTCGTACTGGCCTTCAGCACGAAGATCGAAACGGGGCAGGGAGCGGCCGACCTGCACGAGGCGGCGGATCTCACCATCGCCACTCGCACCGCTGCAACGCAGCCGAGCGCCTGACCCAACTGCCTTCGTCCGGAGGGGGCGAACCCGCCGCGGCCCGCTCCACAGGCGGCGCAGGAGGGAGACGACCTTGCCGAGGATGGTCGCCTGGCCAGTACGGATCGGGGCGTAGACGGGGTTTCGGGGCATCAGCCAGGTGTAGCCGTCGGCGATCCGCAGGTCCTTGAGGGTGACCTCACCGTCGAGGAGGGCGGCGACGATGTCCCCGTGCGGGGCGGTGTCCCGGCGGCGGATCGTCACCCAGTCGCCGGGCAGGATGGACGCCCCGATCATCGAGTCCCCGCGCACCTGAAGGATGAACAGCTCCCCCTCACCGACCAGGCGCCGGGGCAGGGTGGAGACGTCCTCGACCTCCTGCCCGGCGACGATCGGGGCGCCGGCCGCGATCCGCCCGAGTACGGACAGGTCCACGGACGCGGAGCGGCCCTTGGAGCCGCCCTGCGGAAGGGTGTTCCAGCGGCCGTGCCGGATGCGGTAGGCGCCGGGGGGGGTGTGCGGGTCGCGGACCAGGTGGCCGCGGGGGAGGTCGGCGACCTGAAGGACGCCGACGACGCGGATCCACGGGTGCGGGAAGCCGTCGTACAGGCCGTCAGTGTTCGGGCCAGCCGGGGCGCGGCCCCAGTGGTCCTGGCCGCAGGTGGGGACTTGGTCGGACCGGTGGACCAGGCCAGGTCCCAGGCATCGAAGCCCTCGGTCGTGAGCCGCTCGCGGGCGGTGCGGGACATGCGGTGCTGGTGGCGCAGCACGTCCTCGGGCACCCGCCGTTCGGCCGGCCTCGCCCGGTTCCGCTCGATGCAGAGCGGCGGTTCTCGGGTGATCGGCGATCCTGAGGCGGACTCCCAGTCGGGTTCTCGCAGCTCAGTGGCAATGACTGAGCAAGGTAGGCAGTACAACAGGTGTGGCGCAAGGAACAGCGGCTGGCTTCGCCCGTCCGTGGTCGCCAGCAACGTCAGCGGGACGGCTCCCGGCGACGGCAGCCGGTCAGGAATTCGCATGTCCTCTGGGTGAGGCCGTGCGAGCATCGGCGGGTGATCGACGATGAGGAGCTGTTTGCCGCCGACCTGATCGGGCGGCGACTGCTGAAGGTGACCACGGCTTGGCACCACCATGCTGACGACGACTTGTCGCTGGTGCACCTGTGGCTGCACCTGGAGGGGCTGGGCCCGGTGCTGGTCCACACGCCCTCGACCGGCGTATTTCTGCGAGCCGATCAGCCGCACGGTCCGTACTCGATGGAGGGGCACGGAAGCGTCTCCGTGACCGACGATTCGCCGGATGTTCCGATGACCCGGTTTGTCGGACAGACGATCCGCTCGGTTCGCCAGATCGACTACAACGACGGTCATTGCGGTTTCACGGCCGGCCTCACGCTCCGGTTCCCCAGCGGCAGTATCCGCCTCCTCGGTCTCGTGGACGACCTCCTCATCGCCCACGACCAGCATCTGGGCGCTGTCGAGGCTCACCTACACGAGGACGTGACCATCGCGCAAGTCATGCAGACCTCCTGGGGCTGCCCGTCACAGTGGGATGCCCGGACGACCACGGGCCAGTGCCTGTACCTGTGGTACCGGCGCGGCGAGGGGACTGTCGAGCAGCACCCGAGCGAGGACGTCGACACCTGGGACGGCGAGGAGTCGACGCTCTGGACCAGCCGGGACGACGGCACCGACGGCGGCTGGATCGAAATCGCCGATTTCCTCGCCATGGCTGGTCTGCTGCCGGCCCCGGACGCCGAGGTCCACACACCGCCGATCGACCCGAAGGCCTGAGAACGATGGTTACGAACCCCAGCCGCGATTACGCGATCACCGCGATGTACTCCGTGGCTGACGACGCCTGGTACCTGGAACTGGACCTCGTCCGGGAACAACGAGCCGTGGTGACCGCGGTCATCCCCGACGAGGATCCGGCACGCGAGCCGACGGTGTGCTTCGATCCCCAAGGACGGCACCTGGACATCCCGTACGAGGTCATGCGCTGGTTCATGGACCAGGTCGCGGATGAGATCCGGACGTCGCGCGCCTGGATGCGGCTGCGGCCCGAACTGGTGAGGGTCATCCACCGCTTGCGCCAGGATTATCTGGGCGCCATCGACGACGCCGACCTTCCCGACGTCCTCGCGGAGCTGCGCGTCGCCGTCCCCGAGACCGATCTCCCCACCGTTCTCGCGGCCGCATTCGGGCTGCATCCCGATGGCACCTCCATGGATGGCACGCAGGCGTTCCAGCTCGTCGTCGCGGGGGCGGTGGGAAGTGATCACTGTCCCACCGCCCCCGCGCCGAGGTCAGTGGCTCGTGTTGAGCCGACTGATCAGCCGGCGGTTGGCGGCTCGGGCGGCCTGGAGTTCTTCGCTGCGCTCTTCCAGTTGACCGGTGAGATCGACCGCTTGCTGTTCAACGGCGGTGATGCGGCGCTTGAGCTGGTCGATGTCATCGGGTCCACCGAGTCCGGAGTCTCTCCGCGCCTGCTCGCCGAGGAGTTCGGAGAGCTTGCCCTCCAGAGTCCGGATCCTTGCAGCGAGACGGCCGGCGCGTTCTTGAGCGTTGGCCAGGTCTGCCTGGAGCGAGGCGCGGGTGACGAGGGGGCCGGTGCTGTCGGCCCTCACGGGAGACTCACCCGAGCAAACCAGCCTGCCCGGCCACCACCCCACACATCAGGGCTCCAGCAGCCGGCGCAGCGAGGGCGGTCCAGGCGGTCCACCACCCCGGCGGCCAGGAGCGGCCAGACCTCCCCCCGGGCGCACGGGCACCCGGGGGCCGGACGACCCAGGACATCAGGTACCAGGACCGCCGGCCGGGAGCAGAGGGGCAGACTGTAGCCATGACCTCCTTCTCGCCAGGCCGGTTGCCGACCCCTGCTCCCCTTCCTGGTTCCGTTGCCGGCAGCACCCTCGCGGCCGGCCTACGACGCACGGCGGCAGAACTGGGGCTCGACCTGCCCGCCCTGGAGGAGAAGTGGGAGCGCCGGGTCGAGTTCAACGACGACGGCGGCCGCCAGACGACCGTGTTCGCCCTTCACGAGGAGCCCGGCTTCCGGGTGCGCTGCCGCGCGCAGGACGCCTGGCTGGCCCACGGCACGACCGCGGACCTCGCCGCCGTCGCCAGGGCCGTGGCAGCCTGGACGGGCGGCTGCAGCCTCGAAAGCACCCAGGCAGCGGCCCCGTTCATCCGGTTCAGGCCCTGGGCCCTCGAGCACGAGCGCGAGCCGCTCGACCGGATCGAACTCGCTTGGCGACACATCATCGACAACTTCCACATACCTCCGGGAACCCGCCACCCCCACGTTCTCGCGCTCCTGGAAGCAGCTCACGCCCAGCCCGCCCTGCGCCGGCTGATGCCGGTCACCAGCCACTTCATCCTCTGGTTCTCCACCCGCGCCACCTACCCCTACACACGGGTCGGGTACTCCATCGACCCGCACCACACCGGGCTCTACCTCGTCCGGGACAGGGGAGAGATCATCGCCCGCACCACCACCCCCGAAGAGGCCGTCCTGGTGACCGTAGCCGCCCTCCCCGAGAACACCGGCCCCACCCACTGACCAAACCGGCCACCGGACGGTGACAGGCGAGCTCTCCCCCGGAAGGCCACGACTGATGTCCAGCACAGGGAAATCCTCCACAAAGGTGGATTACCCGCTTGTCCGCGACGGGACCGGACATCACGTGACCCGTCCGCGAACAAACGCGATGCCCCTGACGGGAACGAGCCCGGCAAAACCGAGCCCCGGAACGCCAGGGGTTTCGCCCCCAGGCGCCCCCGTCCCGGGGCAGCGGCGGCGAGCCGCTCGGAGGCGGGAAATCGACGGGGCAGTGAGCCGGCCGGGCCCGGAGATCCAGCCGATCCCGGCCTCGAACCGCTGCCGGGCGGGCGTTCCCCCGCCCCGGGCTGCCCGCACCACCCCGGGGCCCTCCGCCCGGGTGCCCGAAGGCCGCCGCCCCCGGCGGCCTCCCTGCGTACGGCTGGGCTGTCGGCGGGAGCCGGCCGTCCCGGGCGGCGTTTCGCAGGTCTGTCACAGCTTGCCGATCTCCCCCGCGCGAGAGCTGACCGGCCGTTAGAACACGGTCATGACCGCCACACCCAGCACCACCGCTCCCTTCTGGTCCCACTGCGGACACGGGGCCTCCCCCGCCGATCCGGTGGGCTGCCGCGGCATACGGATCGGGTCCGGCGAGCGGTGCCTCGCCCACCTGCCGGATGCGGACCGCACCGCCCACCTCACCACCCTCTCCCCCGGCAGCGACCTCGACCTGCGCGGCACCACCGTCGACGAACCCCTGCTGGACAGCATCCGTACCGCCTGCACCGACCCCGGGACCGGGAAACCCCGCTTCGGTCAGGCCGACTTCACCGATGCCACCTTCATCGGCAACGCCCACTTCAGCTCGGCCACCTTCACCGGTGACGCCTGGTTCGCCTCGGCCACCTTCACCGGCGACGCCCGGTTCAGCTCGGCCACCTTCACCGGCGACGCCCGGTTCGCCTCAGCCACCTTCAACCGCGAGGCCAGGTTCGCCTCAGCCACCTTCAACCGCGAGGCGAGGTTCACCTCGGCCACCTTCACCCGCGACGCCCTGTTCCGCTCGACCACCTTCAGCGGCAACACCCGGTTCTCCTGGGCCACCTTCACCCGCGGCGTCCGGTTCGAGGCGGCGACCTTCGAGGGGCTGCAGCATCTGGGCCCGGTGGTCTGCGCGGGCAGGGTCAGCTTCGACGGGGCCCGGTTCACCGGGACGCAGGTCACCGTCGAGGCCGCCACCTCGTCCCTGACGTGCGAGCGGACGGCCTTCGAGGGCTCGGTGGTGCTGCTCCTGCGGTACGCGACGGTGAACCTGAACCGTGCGACCCTGGCCGCCCCGATGGCGCTGCAAGCAGAGCCCCTCCCGTTCACCGGGCCGGGCGGGAGCGCGCTGGACGAGAGCCTGCTCACCGACGGGCACCACCCGCCCGGCGTCCGGCTGGCTTCCCTGGAACGCGTGGACGCCGCCCAGCTGGTCCTCACCGACGTCGACCTGTCCGGGTGCCAGTTCACCGGCGCCTTCCACCTCGACCAGATCCAGATCGGCTTCGGCTGCCGATTCGCGCAGCCCCCCGCCGGCTGGCGCCGCCGCGGCGTGCTGCCCGCGCGCTGGTCGCCGCGCAAGGTCCTCGCCGAGGAACAGCACTGGCGCGCCCGGGAAGGCGGGCGGGCGGGGCACGGGTGGCCGGCGGGTCCGCATCACGGGGTGCCGGAGCTGGGGGCGGGTCCGGAGGATCTGGTGGGGGTGTACCAGCAGCTGCGGAAGGCGTTCGAGGAGGCGGGCAACGAGCCGGACGCGGCGGACTTCTACTACGGCGAGATGGAGATGCGCCGCCGCGACCAGCAACGGCCGCGGGCGGAGCGCCGGCTGCTGTGGGCGTACTGGCTGGCCTCCGGGTACGGGCTACGGGCGTCCAGGGCGTTGTCGTGGCTGGTCGCGGCGATGGGCGTCACCCTGCTGCTGATGACGCTCTTCGGCCTGCCGGACGACACCCCCGACCCGCAGACCACCGGCACCTACGACGCCGGGACGGTGACGGTCACGACGAGGACCCCCGGCCCCGCCCTCACCCTGCCCTGGGGCAAGCGGGTCACCACCGGGCGGGCGGAGAGGGCCGGCCTGGTCGTGGTCAACTCCGTCGTCTTCCGCTCCAGCGGCCAGAACCTCACCCCGCCCGGCACCGTCATCGAAATGGCCTCCCGGATCGGCGAACCCGTCCTCCTCGGCCTCGCCGCCCTCGCGGTACGCAGCCGGGTCAAGCGCTGAACCGCTGCCGTCAGGGGGATCCGGTGCGTGCTCTGCGCTGCGCGGTACGGCGGGCCGGTGGGCGGCGCAGCGGGTCCGGCCGGCATGCGGGCGAGGCGGGACGGGCAGCGGTCACCGCGGCAGGTGGTCCGGGCCCGCGGGGCACGGTGGCCGGCATGACGTTCGAGGTGGGGCCCTGGTGGGGCGGCTGCGGCGGGTGGCGACGCGGGCCGGCGAGTGGCCGCGCCGCCGGGTGCGGCGCGGTCGGGGTGCCGGTGGTGGAGGAGGGGCGTCGGGGGGTGGCGCGCGGCGGTCCGCGCGGCGTGCGCGGTCGCCTTCGTCGACATCCTGTACGCGGCGCAGGGGGACGGTGCCGGGGGCGCGGCTGTCGGAGGCGCCCGCGGGGTGAGGGTCGTGGACGCGGGCGGTCGCGGCGCTCCTGCCTGCGGTGCTCGCGGTGCGCGGACTGTCGGGGCCGCGGGCGGCCGGCTCCCACGGAGGTGTCGGCGGCCGTACCCGGCAGGGCCGACAATGCGACTGACGGAGGACCGGGGCGGGTCCCGTGGGGGCTCGGGACGAGGCGCCACGGGGACGTTCCTGCGGTTCACGGGCCTGACGATGGTCGACCCCTCACCGGCACCGCGCTTCGCCGCGCCGGTGACGGGAGGGGGCGGCCCGGGTGGTGCGGCGGCGGGGTGGCGTTCGCGGCCAGGGTGTGCATGGCCTCACTGATGTGGCAGCAGTTCCCGGCGTTGGCAGGGGTGTTCGAGGGGTGTTTGATGGGCGCGCGCCGCTCGCCGTAGGCGCGGCGACTGATCTGCTGCGCCGGCTACGGGCCGGTGGGGTACTACGTTGTGCGACTGGCCAGGGCGTGATGGGTGACGACTGTGACTGGTGCCACCAAGACGGGCAGCGGAAGCGGGAACTCCGCAGAACGTGGTGACGGATCGTCACATGGCGATCGCTCCGGGCGGAGCTCGCGGGCCACTTCGCCGGTGCATTGGTGTGATCGGGGGCGCACTGGCGGTCCATTCGATCGTGAAAATCCTCTCAAAGCTGGCATTTCCGGCACGATTTCTTGATCCTTACCGCCGGTAAGAGCCAACTGACCTGCGCTGTCAGGCATTTACTTGATTACCGACCGCAACCGCACGTAGCTTCTTGGGCGGTGCAACGAGCACCACCCGGATTCACCCCCGATGCACGGCCCGCCGGCCGATCCCCGGTGCGAGGGCCGTGCCCCGTCGACCGGCCAAGCTCGAAGAACGGGCCGGCGGTGTGCGGGGAACCGGGGCGGCACGGCACGTCGGACACGTGCCCGGCCGCCCATCGAGTGAGGTGAGCGAAACCTGGGCCCCACCGGGGCCTGGTTCCGCATGCCTGCCTGGGGCTTGTCGAGAGGATGTTCATGACCGTCGGTCACGAGACCACCGCTGCCACCACCTCCACCAAGGCCACCACCAAGCGCAACCGAATCCGCGCAGCCGTCGTGGCCGGCGCCGCCGTCGCGGCGCTCCCGGTGGCCGGACTCGTCGCGGCCCCCTCGGCCTCGGCCGCCTCCGCCTCGACCTGGGACGCCGTCGCCCGGTGCGAGAGCGGCGGCAACTGGTCGATCAACACCGGCAACGGCTTCTACGGCGGTCTGCAGTTCACCGCCGGCACCTGGCGGGCGTACGGCGGCACCGCATACGCGCCGCAGGCGAACCAGGCCAGCAGGGCACAGCAGATCGCCGTCGCCGAGAAGGTGCTCGCCTCGCAGGGCCCCGGCGCCTGGCCGGTCTGCTCCAGGAAGGCCGGTCTGGCCAGGGGCGGCGCGCCGGCCCAGGTCGAATCCGCCACCAAGGCCAAGCCGGCCGCACCCAAGGCCCAGGCCCAGGCCCAGGCCCCGAAAACGCAGCCACAGTCGCAGCCGTCCGCGCCCGCCCCTGTCCCGGTCCCCGACCGGAGCTCCACCGAGACCACGCGATCGGGGCGGACGCCGGCCCCGTCGGCCCCGGTCGACTCCCCGAGGAACGGCGTCCCGACCGGCACCTACACCGTCAAGAGCGGCGACACCCTGAGCGAGATCGCGGTCAAGTTCGGCAAGGACGTGCGGAGCCTGTACGCGGAGAACATCCGGACCATAGGCGGGAACCCGGACCTGATCTTCCCGGACCAGGTGCTGGACCTCTGACCTCCGGTCGGACCACGGCCGGCCACCCCTCCGAGGGGCGGCCGGCTCCGGTACGTGAACCGCGGTGTCCGGCCCCGTACGGGGACCGGTGCGCGCACCGTACGCGCGCTCTCGGCACGCGACCGGACGGGATCCGCCCCGGTGTCCGCATCACGGCGGGCCGGAACACAGTCAGCCGGTCCTGGACAAGCGTCGCGGAGCGGGGCAGGGGCACGGGCGGGGAACCCTCGGTGGACGTGGTGGCGTGCCCGCGCGGCGGAAGCGCGTCACCGCACAGGATGGCGCTGACTCGTCGCCGGGCCGGCCCGTCACCCCAGCCCGCCCCGGGCAGAAGGCGCTGAAGCCGGTCCCGGAACCGCCGGGGCGCTATCGTGGCCGAGACCGCGTTGTGCTGACCGCAGGTCACATCCCGCCGTGATCACGGCGGTCACCGACACCCTGCGGACTCCGACTCCCCCGGTCGCCCCGACTTCGAATCGACCATGGAGGCAAGGACGGATGGCCGATGACCTCACCGCCGCCCTGCAGGAAGCCGAGCGGCGGCTCCAGGCTGCTCAACTCGCCGGTGACGCCGACGTGCTCGACGGCCTGCTCGACGACCGCCTGATCTACACGGGTGGACCGGACGGCACCCGGTACACCAAACAGGACGACCTGGAGATCCAACGGTCACGCACCCAGGTGCTCTCGACGGTCGAGGAGGAAGACCTGATCGTCCTCGTTGACGGGCATACCGGTGTGACGTGGTTCCGGGGCAGGCTGGAGGGCACCTTCGCCGGCCGGGAGTTCACCGCCGACCTGAACTTCACCCGAACCTGGATCTACACCCCCGGATCAGGCTGGCGCTTGATCGCCGCCCATTCAAGCCAGCGGTAAGTCCACGTGCGGCCGACGTCCCGCTGTACATCTGGCACCCGCGAACGACGAGTGCCGACACCCACCAGGTCACGATCTACCGCTGCCGCCGCGCTGTGCCGCCCTGGTGAAGGAGCACCTCGCCGCGGCGAGTCCCCCGGGCGGCGGGCGGTCAGGTAGACGAACAGGCCGGGGCCGAGCGGCCGGACGGGTGATCACTCTTCCGGCTTGCCGACACCCCGGTCCACCGAGCCGTCAGAGGTGATTTCCGGCAGCCGCAGTGGGGCATCCAGCCGGTTCCCAGACGCAGCCGGCCTATCGTCCCCGCGGCTTGTGCCGTCCCCACCGCCTCTGCCTGCGCTGAGAGGGCGAGGCACAGCGGCCCATAAAGGGGCGCGTTCTGCCTCCGTCACGCGCGCGGCGCAGCGCCAGGAGGTGGCCCGGCCGAAGCGGGTGCCCGGAGTCGTCGAGCCCCGGCGCGCGGACGGGGCGGACGGGGCGCCCCGCTCCCGATCCCCGCCGCCCACCGGTCCACGGGCGCCGGCCGTCACCCGACCGGTGGCCGCGCCGAGAGAGCTCACCGACCGTCTGCACGACCGGCGGCTGTCCGCCAGGCCGTGGCCCGACCGCCCGGCCGGCCCGGGCGAGGAGGTCACGACCCCGCGGGTTCACCCTGCCGGTGGAAAGCGGCGCTCGTGCAGCTCCACGGCCATCGCGTAAACGCTCTCCTCGATCAGCCCGTGCGTCCGCAGGACCTTCAGGAGAAACGCCCCGCCCGGTGTCTCCAACACCTCCCTGACAGTCTGGGAGGCGTACCGCTGTGCCGCCGCCCCGTCCCCGGACAGCCGGGCGTCGATCGCCCGGACGACGGTGATCCAGGGAATGCCGGGCAGCGACCAGGCCACCTCGTCCAGCCGGCCGCGCGCCTCATCCGGCCGGCCGGCCGCCCGGTGGGCGCGCCAGAGCCCCGTCACCGCGTACAGCAGGATGTCCCCCGCCTCGGACAGGTCCACGTGGGCACGGAGCATCCGCCAGACCGCGTCGAACACGGCGGCCGCCTGCTCCGGTCGTCCGGCGCCCAGGGCGACCTGGGCGAAGTGCACCTGGTCCCAGGCGGCTGAGAGGATGGTGGCCTGTGCGCCGTCCGCACCCGACGGGCCGCCGGGTGCCCGCCGGGACTCGCGTGGCGGACGGCCCGCCCGGATGCGGTCGAGGCCGGGCGGCTCGGGCGGTCCGCCCGACCGGTCCGAGGCCCACAGCCAGGCGGACGACCGGTACTCCTTGTGCTCTGCGACGACCGGCCAGAAGGCGGCAGCCGGCAGTCCGTGGTGCTCGTGCGCGACCACGTCGCAGAACACGTCGTCCGCGACGATCACCGCCAGGTCGGCCGCCGGGTAGGCCACGAGCGACTGCCGCAGCACCGCGCTGTCGTTCAGCCGGGACACCTCGATCGCCACGTCCGTGGAGAAGCCGAAGGGCCCGGAGCGCAGCGTCCCCTGGGCGAAGCTCAACCGGACCCGCACCCTGGCGTCGGCCGACGCCTCGGCGTTCACCCGGCGCAGTTCGATCGCGAGCGTCCCGATCAGTTGGGTGATCACCCGGGACTCGTCGATCTCGCCCGGCAGAACCACCAGGCCGCCGTCGCCCGCCGTCGGCAGCAGCCAGCGGCCGAAGTCCACGCCGGCCCGGTCCGAGGCCGTCGCCAGCAGCGAGTGCAGCAGCCGGGCCGCCTCGTCACGCTGTGGGGCCCGTGGCCGGGAGCTCCAGGAGACGATGTCGACGGCGGCGCACAGCCGCCGGGCACCCTCGGGAACGCTCTCGGACACGGGCCCCTCCCCCCTCGTACCGGCTGACCGGATCCTCCCCCACCCGATCACCGGAGGAACACCGGACCGGTCAGTCGAACCAGCCGCACACGGCCTGCCGGACATTGCGGAGGAGGCCGGAGACGGACACCCGGATGTCGTAGGCGTTGCGCCGCAGGAAGTTGCCGAAGCCTTCCATCGACTTCCCCACCCGCTCCGCCTCCGCACTGCCCAGCTCATGGATCAACTTCCAGATCCTCTCTGCTGGGCTTCGCTCAGCGCCATGGTGGCACATCCTTCCGAGCCGGTGGCGGGATCACAGGAAGATCGAACGAAGACGCTGCAAGATGTCCGGGGCCGTCGCCCGGACCTGCTGCACCAGCTCGTACCCGAGGTCCACGACCCCGGCGACCCAGTTGAGCAGGGTGCCGGCGGAGCGCAGGATCGCGGAGATGCGGGTCTGCGACTCCCGCTCCAGCAGGGAGACGATGCGCTGCTTCTGATAGTCCGTCAGTGCCATTGTTCAGTACCTCTCGTGAGTGCGGCGCCAGTCCGCCGCAAGCTGCCTGGCCTCTTCGGATGTGGCCAGCTCGAACGGGTCGGCCGGGGCGAGCGGGAGCTTCCAGGCCGCCGCGCCGGCTGCGGTGACCAACGCCAGCAGCAGGTCGTGCAGGCGGAACCGGCGCTCGGCCGAGTAGTGCACGATGTTCTCCGGAACGAGGTCCGGCACCAGGTCCGACAGCTTCGCGGCGATGTCGGCGGCGCGGCGCCGGATGCTCTCCTCCTTCTGCTCGTCCGGGTAGTTGATCTCGTCGTCCCACTTCCCGGGGCCGATGATGTCGATCTTGTTGAGGCCGATCACCAGGCGCCTGACCCGGCCGCCGGCCGTGGCCGATCCCGCCCGGAACGCCGGCAGCACCACCTCGTCGAAGATCCGCTGGTCCTCGGCCAGTAGCCGTTCCTCGGCCGACAGGACGTACAGCACGACGTCCGCCTTGGGCAGTTCCTCGCGGTAGATCCCGGCGAACACCCGGTCGTCCTCGATGCTCTCGCCGAGACCCGGCAGGTCGATCACCTCCAGCGTGCCGCCGCCGGTCAGCTCGAACCGCTTCAACTGGGCGGCGGAGGTGCCCTGCAGCGCGTGGCTGGTGTGCATCCGCACCGAGAAGACGCTGTTGATGGTGGTGGTCTTGCCGACACCGGCCTTGCCGATGACCGCGATCCGCGGGGGGTTGGCGGCCCGCTCGGTGCGGATCAGCTGCTCCAACTGCCGGGCGCTGTCGGCGCCGATGACGCCGCTCAGTTCGGCGTCCGCCTTTCCGGTGCTCGCCAGTTTCATCAGGCCGCGGAGGATGCCGCGGCCCCGCGCATCCGGGCCGTCGGTTCCGTGCTTGCTCATCTGATGCTCCATCTCAGGTGCGGGAGGTCGGGTGCGAGACGTCCGGCGCCGGACGTCCGGTGCCAGACGTCGGGTGCGAGAAGTCGGGTGCGAGAAGTCCGTCCGGGGCCGGGTCAGGAGGACGGAAGGGCGGGCCCGGGCGCCCGGGCGGCGGCGTGCAGGCAGCGGGCCAGCGCGTCCAGGCCGTAGCCGCGGGTGGGTGCGCAGGGCACCACGGCCTCACGGCGGAGTGTGGGGGCGTAGGGCGCGAGCTTGCCCAGGACGTTCTCGGACTGCTCGGCGAGGGTCGTCCGCTGCCCCGGCGAGGGCTGGTTCGCGGCGGTGTCCCAGTCGCCCGGGCCGATGGTGTCGGCGCGGGTGAGCGCGACGGTCAGCGGGAGGCGCGCGGACAGGTCCCCGAGGGCGATCAGGGCCTCCTGGTCCGGCCGGAACACCCGCGGGTGCGACTGGACCACCCAGACCACGTGGTCGACCTCCGGCAGCAGTTCGCCGAACATGCGGCGGTAGCGCTCCTCGGTCTCCCGGCTCTCCGCGAAGCCGGGGGTGTCGACCACCTCCAGGGGCAGGTCCGGTCCGCCGTCCGGGTCGGGCAGCCGGACGCGGACGCGGTGCAGTTCCATGGTGACGGCGCTGGTGTTGCCGGTGGGGAGGTCCAGGCCGAACAGGGCGTTCAGCAGCGAGGACTTGCCCGCTCCGGTCTTGCCGAGGAACGCGACGCGCACCGTCGGTCCTCCTTCCTGGGTGTCGGGTGCCGTCCGGCCGTGGAACTCGGCGCGGATCGGGACCGGGGTGCCGCCCGGCAGCAGCGGACCGGCCAGTGTGAGCCGGGCGAGCGGCGCGGCGCGGGGGTGCGGGCCGTCGAGGAGCTCGGTCGCCAGGTGCTCGGTCAGCACGACGGCGAGGTCGGCCCACGACGGTCGTGTGCCGCCCGGCCCGGCCGCCCCGGGCCCTGCCTCGCGGAGCACGGTCAGCAGTTGCTCGGCGGCTTCGACCGCCGGCCCGTCGAAACCCTGTTCGTCGAGGTAGGTAATCCCCTCGCCGATCGCCAGCACCGCCCGCGGCCCGCGCCCGGGGATCTCCCCTGTCAGGTTCGACCGGCCGACGGCGCGGCCGAGTTCACGGATGAAGCCGTGGATCACCCGGGGTTCGTCGACCCCGGGCGGCAGGAGACCCAGGCGCTGGCCGCGCGGGCCGCGCTGCCACCAGACCCGGTCGGCGCCGGCGGCGACGCAGACCGCGTCCAGCAGCGGCTGCGGCACCGGGCCGGCCGACTCGACGGCGAGGAAGAGCCGCCGGATACCCGGCTCGGCTGGCTCCGGGTCGGACGGTTCCGCAGGGGGTCCCATGGCGCCTCCAGCAGTCGGACGATGTGCTCATCACTCTGCCGGTGGGGCGCCGGGACGACACCGAAGTCCTTCGGGATTCGGGGAAGTTGTGCTCAGAGGCTCTTCCCGGGGCCGCGGGCGGCCCGACGCAGTCCCTCCGCGTCGACCACCACGATGCGCCGGTACCCCGTCAGCACCGTCCCCGACTTGCGCAGTTCGGCCAGCGCGTTGTTCACCGAGCGCTCCTCCACGCCGACCAGGGCGGCGAGTTCACCCTGGTTGAGCGGGATGCCGACCGCAGTGCCCTCCGGCACCCGGAGCGGCCAGCGCTCGACGAGGTCGAGCAGGACGAGCGCGAGCCGGCTGAGCACCGGACCGTCGACGAAGCTCAGCCGCCATCGGATGGCCTGTCGGAACTTCTCCGACAGCGAGCTGTGCACCTGGCCCGCCGCGGCCGGATGGCGGGCCAGGAAGGACCGGAACTCCGAGCCCGGTACCACCCGGCCGAACACCGCGCCGGCCGCGATCACGGTGGCGGTGCGCGGTCCGCCGTCGATGACCGAGACCTCGCCGACGAGGTCGCCGCGGGAGCGGATGGCGATCAGTGCCGAACCGCCCTCGTGGTTGGTCCCGGTGACCTTCACGTGACCGTCGAGAAGGAAGACCACCTCGGTGCTGATGTCGCCCTCCCGCAGCAGTGCGGCCCCGTCCGCGAACTGGCGCAGGCGCCCGGCACCGAGCAGTTCGGCCAGCGCGGCCGGTGCGAGTTTGGCACCCAGGCTGCCGGACGGAAACGCGGAGCTGTCGAACTCCATCGGACGCCCCCCAAGGCGACGGCCGACCGGGTGGTCCGGACGGCGATGTGCCGCCAGCGTAGGGCGGCCGTCGCTCCCCGTTACGGGTACCGGGAAGTTCCGGCCGAGCGGACGCCCTGTCGGTAGAATCATGTGATTCACGCCGAATTGATCGGCGCATGTCCATTGGGCATCGGCAAACCGCCCGACCGCCGCCTCCCGGCCCGACCACCGCCTCCCGGCCCGGGCGCAGGCGCTCGGGCCGGTGTGCCAGTAGCGCAGCTGGTCGTCGCTCCGTCGCCGGGCAGCGGCAGGTCGGACAGTCAGGGCGCCGGTGATCGGCAGGCGGTAGCTCGCGCACTGCGGCAGGCCGGCCCCGGTGATGGCGCGGGCCTGGGCGCAGCCGACAGCGGCGCAGCCGAGCGCGGGTTCGGCGCCCCGGTGGCCGACGAACACTCAGGTGTCGCAGTGGCCGGGCGTGCCGGCCGCTGCGCGGTCGGCTGCCGGGGCGCCGGTGATGCGGGCTGTTTAGGGCCTGTCCGGGGCGCTGGGCTTCCGGTTCACGGGCGGCCCGTCCCGGTCGTGGTGGTGCGGGCGATGGCTTCGACGTCGAGCCGGTCGGCGACGGTCGGCTGCTGCTCGCCGTCCACGTTCCGCAGGGCAAGGAGGTACTCCGGTGGCGGTCATGGTGTGGAGTACTTTCCTGTGACTGAGCGCTTCAGTCGGCGGGCGAGCGGTCGCGCGCGGACGCTACGGCGAGCTCTCCGGCGTCGAGTAGAAGGCCGGATGCGCAAGGGCCCCGAGTTCACCGAAGACCCTCGCAGCACAAGCGATTGTATGTTCGAATGGAATTCCAATGGGCCGTCTCTTGGGGGGAAGCATGAAGCAGCATCTGAAGCGACGCGCACGGCAGGCTGTCATGGCAGGCGCACTGATGCTCGGTGCCTTGACGTGGTCGACCGGAACAGCCCAGGCCTGGGACGGCATAGCAGTGACCCTCACCGGCCCCCACAGCGTGGGGATGTACATCACGCCCTACGTGAACAACAAGGAGCCGTACGTCGCGGACCTCCACCCTGGAGACACCGTCTACGTCAACTGCTGGACGACCGGCGACAACATCAACAACCAGGGCAATGTCTGGTACCACGTCATCCACGAGTACTACAACGCCAGCGGCAACCAGTTCTACTACGACTACGTCTACGGTGCCTACGTCGACAGCAACAACACCTGGCGCGCCCGTGCGAGCAATGGCTTGGCGCACTGCTAGCCTCGGTCCTTCGTGACGGTCCGCCGGTTCGCCTGGCGGGCCGTTTCGGGTTGTCGGGGCGGTGGCGAGCGTGTTGAGGGCCTGACTGTCGCATCGGGTGGGCGCCGGGTTCCCCAGGTCCGGGGGTTTCGGCTGCTCGTCGGACGCCTACGCCGAGCAGCGCGCGGGCGACGCCGCGCTCGGCCGGCGGCGAGCTACCCGCGAACCCCGGCCGTGCCCGCACCCGGCACACCGACCGTCCGTGATCGTTCACGCCGCCCACGACCACACCGGTGCACCCAGGACCAGGCTCCCTCCCGCACCCGGCGTGGTGTGCCCGGCCGCCGCGCACCCGGCGGGAGGCAGGTTTCCTGGCCTCCGACCCGACCAGCCAAGCGCCTGCCCGTCGACGGAGCGGCCCGGACCGTCCAGGGCAACGCCGTCGGCCGGGCGACATCCGCACCGACCGGGTCCGTATCCTCGCCGACGAACCCGCAGTGGCAACCGGAGGCGCCCGCGAGGGCGGCGTCAGCGCCCGAGCCGACGCCCGACGATCTCGGCAGCCAGACCGTTCGGAGCCACGCCCGCGTCAGAGACCGCGCACCGTACGTCGAACTCCGCGTCTCGGGCCCTCGCCCAGAGCGCGGCATCCCGGGTCCGATCGAGGAACGACGACCGGTTCGGGCCCAGATGCATCACCGCCGAGGCGTCGTCCCAGTCGACGATGGCGGTCACCAGCCCCGTGTCGTCCTCGGCCATGAACCCGGCCATGCCGCGAAGTGCCGTGAACACCCATATGAGTGAAGGGAGTTGGAAGTCGACCCGGGAGTCGAAGTCGATCGTGAGCGAGTCGGAGTCCTCGTCGGACCCGATCCTGAGACCGTCGAGGCCGCGCAGCAGGCCGACGTGGTCGCCGTCGATCCAGCCGTCGCACTCGGTGACGGCACCGGCCAACTCCTCGCGGTACCGGCGCCGCAGCGCGCCGTCGTTCCACGGCTCGCAGATGCCGAGCCAGTCGTCCACCGGCCAGGCCGAGGCAAGCGCGACGGGTGCCCGCAGAAAGGCCTCCAGTCGGGGCCTCGCCATCACCACGGCCGCCGCCACCTCGATGAACTGCGACATTCCCGCCGCCCCTCCCCTCGATCCTCGGAGCCGGAGCCTAGCAAGCACCTCCGACACGTCACCCCCGCACTCGGCGGCCGCCTGCCCCCGCCCACCTCCCACCTGGCGGCCGGGGGCACAACCCCAAGCCGGCCCCCTACCAGCGGGCGTCAGCCGGACGCAGGCGGGTCGGGGAGCACCGGCGGCCATGACTGGGCCGCGCGATGCACGGCGGCGGCAGGCCGGCACCGAGGACCGGTCACTTCCGCCAGAACAGGTGGTGTGTCACCCCGCTCGGGCTGGGCACGACCTCCAGGTGGAACCGGTCGATCAGCTCGTCGGGGGACTCCCAGAGTCGCAGTCCCGTCCCCAGCTTCACCGGCGAGACCGCCACGTGCATGGTGTCGACGAGATCGGCGTCGAGGAACTGCCGAATCGTGCTGACCCCGCCGCCGAGCCGGACGTCCTTGCCCTGTGCCGCCTCCCGGGCCCGTTCCAGGACCGCGGCAGGATCGCCGTCGACGAAGTGGAACGTGGTGTCGGACAGCGTGATCGACGGACGCTCGTGGTGGGTCAGGACGAACACCGGGGTACGGAACGGGGGCTCCTCGCCCCACCAGCCCTGCCACTCGTGGTCCGGCCAGGGCCCGCGCTGGGGCCCGAACTTGTTGCGGCCCATGATCTCGGCGCCGATGTTGTGGGCGTAGTCCCGCGTGAGGTAGTCGTCCAGACCCCGGCTCCCCCCGGGGTCGGTACGCATGGGCCAGCTCGCCGTGGCACCCGCCCAGGAGAAGAGCCTCGCCGGATCGACATGGCCGAACGGCTGCTCAAGAGTCTGCTCCTCACCGGCACCGATCCCGTCACTCGAAACGTTGAAGTTCTGAACCCTCAGCAGCTGAGCCACGTACGCCTCCTTGGTCGCCCACGACGGTGGTGCGACGTGCCGGGCGAAAGCCGCCCCGGCGACGCCGACCGTTGCATCCCTTACGCGAGGCTATCGGGAGGCACTGACATCGATGCCGATTCCCAGGCTCCGGTGGTCGTGGCGCGGGCACCGACCGACGCCCTGGACGCC
This sequence comes from Kitasatospora sp. NPDC057015, assembly GCF_042673745.1. Lineage (NCBI taxonomy): Bacteria > Bacillati > Actinomycetota > Actinomycetes > Kitasatosporales > Streptomycetaceae > Kitasatospora > Kitasatospora sp. NPDC057015. Next base: position 65,398 of record NZ_JBHUSG010000037.1, on the reverse strand, counting down.
ACGACCGCAGACCTTCCGTGGCCGTGCGGCCTCCTCCAGGCGGGCCGGTCGCTGTGAAGGGCGAGTGCTCGGGGCCCGCCCCGCTGCGGGCCGGCGGCCCGTGGGGATCGGCCGGATCGGCTGCGACGGGCGGCGCCCGGCGTTTACGGTGTCCGCATCGATCTGATTACCGGTCAGGTACCGGGTAGGGGGCGGGTTCGGGTGGATGTTCCTCTTGCGGACGCGGTGGCCGCGGTGCGCGACGAACTGATCGAAGCAGCAGGCCGGGTGGGGGACGACCCCGGGGTCGTGTTCGCGGTGGGGCCGGTGGAGATGGAGTTCGAGTTCGAGCTGCGCGCCGACGCCAAGGCCAAGGCCGGGTTCAAGCTGTTCGCGGTGGGGGCGGAGACCGAGGCCGGCCTCTCCCGCGCCCGTACCCATCGTGTCTCGTTCACCCTCACCCCCAAGCGCCCCGACGGCGGCGATCTCCTCGTCAACTCCACGCAACAGCGGCCCGACGGACCCGGAAACACCGCCGGGCGCATCGAGTAGCGCCCGGCCCGCCTTCGGCCACGGACAGCTCCGGCGTCCGGGGCCGGAGGCGGCGACCGAAGCGGCCGGGCTCGGGAAACGAACAGGGTGGTCGGGGGCCAGGGGTGGAACAGCAACGTCTTGCAGCGGTGACCGGGACGGGCGGACCGGGATCGGGGTACGCGGTCGGCGGCCGACTCGTCCTCACCTCCGCCCACGTCACCGGCCCCGCCGGGAGCAGGGTGACGGTCTTCCATCCGGCCGGCGGCGGCACCGCGGGCGGGACGGTGGTCTGGGCCGGCACACCGAGGGAGCGGGACGACGCGGCGCTCGTGCTCGTCGACGACTCCCCGCACTGGCGGCCGCCCGCGGCGCCGGTCCGGTGGGGCCGCCTGGTCACCACCCGCCCCGGCGCCGTCTGCGAGACGTGGGGGGTGCCGGACGAGGCCCAGCGCCCCCGGCTGGCGGTGGAGGCCGAGCAGCTGGCGGGCCGGATCAACCCCGGCACCGGCTTCGTCAACAGCCAGTACGTCATGGATCTCGACCAGCACCCCCCGCACTGGCCGGCCGAGGGTACCTCGCCGTGGGGCGGGCTGTCCGGCGCGGCCGTGTACTGCGGCACCGTCGTGACCGGCGTCGTCGCGGCCGACCGGGCGCGCTCCGCCCACGGCCGCCTCAACGTCGTCCCCGCCTACGTCCTGCTCCACGACCCCGCCTTCCGCACCGCGCTCGCCCGGTACTGCGACGGCCCTGTCGAAGGCCTGGAGGCGGTGGAGTTCCAGCACCTCACCGACCCGGCCCACGGTCCGGCCGCGCTCCGCCCCCCGGCCACACCGGCCGCGCTGCTGGAGGCGGGCCGCCAGGTGGTGCCGTTCCACGGCCGCGAGGACCTCCTCGCCGAACTGCGGGCCTGGTGCGCGCTGGGCGGGTTCGGGGCGTGGCTCCTGCACGGCCCGGGCGGGCAGGGCAAGACGCGCCTCGCCCACCACCTGGGCCGCCGGCTCACCGCCGACGGTTGGACGGTGCTGTGGCCGCGCGCCGCGGCCACCCCGGAACAGCTCCGGCCGTTGCGGAGCGCGGCCCGGTCGCTGCTGGTCGTCCTCGACTACGCCGAGACGCGCACCCACCAACTCACCGCCCTCGTCGAAGCCGCCGCCGAACACCCCGGCACCAGCGCGTTCAAGCTCCTCCTCCTCGCCCGAACCGCCGGCGACTGGTGGGAGCAGGCCCGAATCGCCACCCGTCTGGCCGAGGACCACCTCACCACTGCCCGAACCCACCGCCTCGCCCCGTTGGAGGACGACCCCGACCGGCGGGCCGGCCACTACCGCGACGCCGCCCGGGCCCTCGCCGCCGAGCTCCCGCTCGTCGACGGCCTCACCGGCCACGAGTGGGCCGCAGCCGCCGCGGCCCTTCCCTCGCCGCAGGGGTTGGCCCAGGACGCCTACGGCAACGCGCTCACCCTCCACATGACCGCCCTCGCCGACCTCCTCGACACCACCCGGTCCGAACCGGCGCACCGCACCAAGGCCGCGCAGGATGTCGAGGACCGGCTCCTCGGCCACGAGAGCCGCTACTGGCTGAGCAGCGCCACCGTGCGCGGCATCAGCCCGGGTCTGAGCATGGACACCCTGAAGACCGCGCTCGCCGCAGCCCACCTGACCGGCGCCGACGATCGCGAACACGCCGACGTGCTGTGGCAGCACGTGCCGGCGCTCACCGACCAGCCGCGCGACCGCCGCGATCAGGTCACCGCGTGGCTCGCCGCCCTCTACCCCACGACGGTCATCGATCCCGACGGGCAGCCCTGGGGGGCACTCCAACCCGACCGCCTCGCTGAACGCCACATCGGCCGCACCCTCGAAGCCGATCCCCGCCTCGCCGACCACCTCGTGGACGGTGCCGACGACACCCGGACCGGACGGCTCCTCACCGTCTACAGCCGCGCCGCCGCCCACACCGTCTTCCAGAACCGCCTCGACAACCGGCTCACCGAACTCTGCGTCCGCCACCACCGGCTACTCACCCCTCTCATCATCAGCACGGCAACCCGCACCAACCACCCCCAGCCCCTCATCGACGCGCTCGACGCCATCGCCGCCGAGCCCGCCGTCCGGCTCGACGATCTTTACAACCTCCTCCCGAGTACCAGTCACCGCCTCGCCCCCACAGCCACCCGCCTCGCCCAGCGGCTCGTCCAGCACCACCGCACGCTCGCCGAAACCGACCCCGACGCGCACCTGGCCAACCTGGCCACGGCTCTGAACAACCTGTCGCTCCGGCTCGGTGAGACGGGCCGGTGGGACGAGGGTCTGGCCGCCGTCCAGGAAGCCCTCGCGATCCGCCGTACCCTGGCCGAAGCCGACCCGGACGCCCACCTGACCGGCCTCGCCACGGCCCTCAACGTCCTGTCGCTCCGGCTCGGTGAAACGGGCCGGTGGGAGGAGGGCCTGGCCGCCGTCCAGGAAGCCACCGACCACTTCCGCGTCCTCGCCCAAGCCGACCCCGGCGCCCACCTGCCCCGCCTCGCCAGCGCCCTGAACAACCTCTCCCTCGGGCTCAATGAGGTGGGCCGACGGAAGGAAGGCGTGGCGGCCGCTCAGGAAGCCGCCGGCCGCCTCCGTGCCTTGGCCGAAGCCGACCCCGACGCCCACCTGCCCAACCTCGCCCTTGCCCTCAACAACCTCTCCGTCCAACTCGGTGAGGTGGGCCGGCGGGAGGAGGGCCTCGCCGCCGTCCAGGAGGCCACCGACCTCCGCGCCCTCGCCGAAGCCAACCCCGACGCCCACCTGCCCAACCTGGCCCAGGCTCTCGACACCCTGTCCAACCAGCTGGGCGACGCGGGCCGAAGGGAGGAGAGCCTCGCCGCCGCCCTGGAAGCCACCGACCACTTCCGCGCCCTCGCCGAAGCCAACCCCGACGCCCACCTGCCCAACCTCGCCATGGCTCTCGACACCCTGTCCAACCAGCTGGGCGACGCCGGCCGGCGGGAGGAGAGCCTCACCGCCATCGAGGAAGCAGTCGTGATCCGCCGCGCCCTCGCCCAGAGCAATCCCGTCCTCTTCGAGGCCGACCTCCGGCAGTCCCTGGAGGTGCTCGCTCGGCTCGAAGGACTGGAGCAGCCGGCTCGGGACGCCTTGGCGGAGCACGTCAGCGACGAGGATTCGTGATCGCGGTTTCGGTGACGCTCCGTGGCTCCGGCCCGGACAGCGAGGAGGTCCTGGAAAGGACCTCGGGCGGTCCGTCCTGACGGTGGGCGGCCGCCGGCGCGCGGACGTCAGGGGGCGGTCCGCCCGGTGGGCTGCTGGTCGGTGGCGGGCGGGGTGGCCGGCCGCGCGAGTCGAAGAGTCAGCACGTACGAGACGACCACGGCGACGATCACCAGCGGCATCACGGTCAGCCCCTGGGAGCCGAGCAGCACGGTGGCCAGCAGGACACAGGTCATCGGCAGCTTCAGCATGGCCACACCCAGCGCGCCCACCCCGATCGCGAAGCCCGTGGTCGTGTCGAGACCGGGGAAGTGGGACAGGGCCAGTCCGCCCGCGCCGCCCACGAACAGGGACGGGAAGACCGGACCACCGCGGAAGGCACTGAGCGAGGCGCTGTAGGCGAGTGATTTGAGCACCACGAGGAGGACCAGCGTGCCCACGGAGTAGGCGGCGTGGTCGGCGAGCAGGGGGCCCATGGTGCTCTCGCCCGAGTACAGCACTCCGGAGAGGGGCTTTCCGGTGACGGTGGTGTAGAGCAGGGCGAGCACTCCGACGAGAACGCCCATCAGGACCGTGAGCGGCAACCTGCGCCGCTCGACGTGTGGCTGCACGCGCAGGGCGCTGCGGCGGATCGCCTCGCCGAGGATCGCGGCGGCGAGGCCGGCGAGGACGGCCCAGCCGAACGCGGCGAGGGTCGGCCGGTCGGCGGGCGGTACCTGGGAAAGTGACAGGGAGTAGGTGCCCAGGCCGGTCCAGGAGTCCAGGCCGGTGAAGATGAGCGAGCCGACGCCCGCGGCGAGCAGCCCGGGCACCAGCACCACGCCGAGCATCGGCCCGGCCAGGCCGGAGGCCTCCATGAGCAGGAACGCCCCGAGTACGGGTGAGCCGAGGAGTTCGCTGATCGCCGCGAAGCTGCCCGCCGCGCCGACGACGGCGACGGCGGTGGGAGGGGCGTTCCGTTTCACCAACCGGATCGCGCCGACAGCCAGTCCGCCGCCGAGGGCGATGAGCGGGGCTTCCGGGCCGAGGACGACGCCGAGGCTGAGCGAGGCGATCGCGGCGAGGGCGACTCCGGGTACCGCCGCCGCCGACGGGGTGCCGCCGGTCTTGAGCCCTTCGGCCGGCTCGTGTCCTCCCCTGCCCGGCAGGTGGCGGATGGTCAGGGCGACGAGCACACCGGAAACGGCGAGCACGGGCACGGCCCACCAGTTCGGTGTCCCGCTGAAGCCGAGGCCCTTGGGCAGGTCGTTGTAGACCAGGGACTGGAGTTCGGAGACGAGGGCGAGGAAGCCGTACGCCACGGCCGAGATCGGGACGCCCAGCACCGCCGCCATCACCAGCAGCAGGAGGTAGCTGCGGCTGCGGACGATGGCGAGCGGGTCCTGCGGGGCTGCGCGGCTCTCGGCCGCCGGTCCGGCTGGCATACGCATCCATTCTGGGAGACGGGCCCACCTGTGGGCGTGCTCGCAGGGGGCGCGAGCGCAAGCGTTCCTGCACCCCGGCCAGGGCTCGCAGGGTGCGGATCTGCTGCGGGCGTTCATGCGGCAACCGTCGCTCCTCGCCGGCAGGAGCGACTTCGGCGGCACCGCAGACCGGGTTGCGGCGTCAGTAGCCGGTGCCGCGCTTGATCTGGGCCCGCTCGACGTCATGGGTCGCGCCCTTGTGGTCCAAGGTGGCACACGCGTCGGCGATGTCGCTGGTCAGGCGCTCGATCTGCTCACGGCTCAGGGTCTCCTTGGCCAGGGCGCGAAGGATCTTCACCCGCTGCGCGTTGGGCGGGAGGGTGTACGCCGGCACCATCCAGCCGCGCTCGGCCGCGAGCTGCCAGGCGATGTCCGACTCGTCGTACGAGTGCTTGCCCGCGAGGCGGAAGGCGACCAGCGGCAGCTGTTCGAGACCGCTGCCGATCACCTCGAAACGGCCGCTGTCACGCAGGTTGTCCGCCAGCGCGCGGGCGTTGGCCTGCATCGTCTCCATGACGTAGGTGTAGCCCTGGCGGCCCAGTCGCACGAAGTTGTAGTACTGCGCGAGCACCATCGAAGCGCCCGTCGAGAAGTTCAGGGTGAACGTCGCGTCGGTCTTGCCCAGGTAGTTCTCGTAGAACACGAGATCCTTGGCCAGGTCGGACTCCTCACGGAAGACCAGCCAGCCGATGCCGGGGTAGACCAGGCCGTACTTGTGCCCCGAGACGTTGATCGAACGAACCTGTTCGAGCCGGAAGTCCCACTTCGAATCGGGGTAGAGGAACGGCCACACGAAGCCGCCGCTGGCACCGTCGACATGGATCGGGATGTCGAGGTCCCGCTTCGTACGGATCTCCCGCAGAAGCCCGTCGATCCCGACGACGTCGTCCATGTGCCCGGTGAACGTGGTACCGACGACGGCGACGACACCGATCGTGTTCTCGTCGAGGTGGGGCTCCACGTCCTCCGGGCCGATCGTGTACTTGTTCTCGGCGAGCGGCACGATCCGCGGCTCGACGTCGAAGTAGCGGCAGAACTTCTCCCACACGACATGGACATCACCGCCGAAGACCAGGTTGGGCCGCTCGACCGACAGGCCGGCCGCCTGGCGGCGCTCCCGCCACTTCCACTTCAGCGACAGCGCACCGAGCATGATCGCTTCGGACGAGCCCTGGGTCCGGCACCCGGCGGTCTTCCCCGGCGCGTGGAAGAGGTCGGCGAGCATCCGCACGCAACGCTGCTCGATCTCGGCGGAGATGGGGTACTCCGCGTGATCGATGAAGTTGCGGTGGAGGTTCTCCGCGATGATCCGCTGCGCCTCCGGCTCCATCCAGGTGGTGACGAACGTCGCGAGGTTGCGCTGCGGATCGCCCTCCATCGCGAGGTCCACGTCCACCAGCCTCATGGCGTCCGTCGCGGTCATGCCATTCTCGGGAAAGGTCTCCGAGGGAGCAGGTACCGTCAGGAACCGGTTGCCGAACAGGGCCTCTGCCTCACTCTTGCTCATGCCGACGACCCAACCACGCCTCGGACGGGTGCCACGGCAGGGTCGGGAGAACCGGGCTCGAAATGCACGCGAACGGCGTAGCTTCGCGAGTGAGCAGCCGGTCCGGCGCCCCGACCGGCCGACTGCCCGACTGCCCGGCCGCCTGGAGCTCCCTCAAGCCCGGGGAGCCCTTCCGACCGGGCTGGGGGCCGCCTTCCGAGGCTCTCGTCCCGGGCAGCGGCTCGGAGGCCTCGGGTCGGTGAGCGCCACGGGGCCCGGTCGTCCAGGTCGACCCGCTGTCGGCGGAAGACCGTCCAACGCCTAGGGTCTCGCTCCCCGCGGCGGGCGCGACCTGGTCGTGGGAGGTGGTGACCTTCGTGGCGCGGCACCCGCACATCGCGGCGCACTGGCGCTGCCCCATGACAGGTCGGTCGTCCGGCGGCCTGGCCCGGATCCCCTCGGGGACAGCCGGGCTCCCTACCGCCCACGTGCTCGATGACACGCGCCTCGGCGTCCGCCGGACCCCCATGGGGGTGACGCCGGCAAAGCCCCACCGATGCCGTTCGAGCGATCAGCCTTCCAGCCAGTCCCCGGGCACCGAGTCACGCAACTGGTCCAGGGCCTTCTCCGTCCGGGCCCGGACGTTCAGGCAGCTGCCGTCCACCTCGCGGATCAGGACATCGGCGTCGGCGAACCATCGCACGTCGCGTCCCACAACCGGAAGTTCCCGGAACCGCCCCACCACACCGGCCTCCTCGGCGCCCGCGTCCAGGAAGTCGGTGAACCCGCCCCCGAAAAGCACCGTCTCGGACATGACCATCTCGATGCAGGCCACCGTCAGGCTCGACTCCCAGGCCTCCCACCGCTCCTGCGACTCGTCGGCGAGATCGGGACGCATCACGGTGCCGGGATCATCACCGTCCAGGTCGGCCAGCAGGATGCCCCAGGAGGCAGCGCCCTGATTCTCCACCCGGTACACGAGGGCACCGTCGACCACATGCAACTCATCGGGCTTGAGCAAGGTGTCGTGATTACTGGTGAGGTCGGTCCGGCGCCCGAGAAGCAGCTGGGCCTCACGAAGCGCCACGGGCAGAACCAAGCCCAGGCGCCGCTCGGCTGCCTCGACCTCCGCCACGCTCCATCCGTCTCCCGCCTGGAGCGGCTGCTGCCAGGAGGCCGCGAAGTCGGCGACGAATCGCCAGGCTTCCGCACGGCTGTGCAAAGCTCCAGACAGCCGGGCGTGAAGGTCGAAGGTCTCAGTCATGCCCGCACCCTACGGCGGGGCACAGACATCGCCTGTTCGAGGCACGACGTCAAACGGCGATGCGAAGGCGCCTGCGTTCTCCCGTAGATCCTCGACCATGGTTTCCGCCTCCGCACGCAGCGGCGCTTCGACAGGGCCGCTGACCGTACCGACCCGGCGGATTCGAGATCAGACGCCGGGGACGGAATCCTTCGCATTGGTGTGCCAGTTGGTGACGATCGGCTTGTCGACCCTGACGGCGCCGACAGGAATGCTCACAGGGTTCGGGTCCGCATTGCCGATGCCGATGATGACGTCCTTGAACTCCACGGCCTGGTTGTCCTTGGTGCTCTTCGGGTTGATCCCCGCATAGGCGATCGCGGAGCCGCTGAGCGTGATCGGCCGACCCACGGCCTGCTCGGCGTTGGCGGCCTCGATGCCGCCCGATCCGAAGGCGATGACCGGGTGCTCGCCGGACAGGACGCAGGTGATGCCGGGCTTGGCCTTGGCGGAGACCAGGATGTAGCCGCCGGCCTGGGTCTCCAGCTTCGCGCTGAACGTGAGGTCGTTGGCGCGGCAGGCCTGGCCGGATCCGCTCTTGTCGCCCGAACCAGAGGTGGAGGGCTTGGGATCCGCCGACTTGGCCGCCGCGGCCGTCGGCGTGGCCGTGGCCGTGGCCGTCGAGGGAGCGGTCGACGCGGCGGCAGCGCTCGTCGGAGCGGCCCCCTCGGCGGAGGCCGGGCCACTGTTCTCCGGGCCGCAGGCGGTGGCCGTGACCGCGAGTGCGGTGACTGCGAGTGCGAGGGGAACGATGTGCGAGCGCATGTATCTTCCAACTTCCTTATGTCGAAGGCCCCCATCGTAAGAGCTGCTTGATCACCGGCTCGTGCGGGAAATATCCCGATCGTGTCCCAAGGGTGCCGTCACGTTGCTCGAGGAGCGAGATGATCTCCGCATTGGATGTGGCTGGGACGGGCCTGTCGTGGAGTGCGGATCGCCGCTGTACAAGGGTCACCGGTGCCCGGCGGAACTCACCTCGCCCTGCGTGAGGTTGTGCCTCCGCTTCCCGCCGTCGTTCCGCGGACACCGGGGAACCGACTCTCCAGCACGAGGTGGTCGCCTCCCGTGAGACGGCACGTCGCTGGTGTCTGACGTTTGGTCAGTCCTCTGCCGACGGGCTGCGCCGCCTTCGGGCGGAGTCGGCTCGACACACCTTCAACCCGGCACGCCCGCAAAAGATGTGACAGCTACTCAGCTTGGCTGCTCGGCCGGCGCTGGGACTGTGACCGAGCGCGTCGTACCGGCGTGACCGTCGTGCCGGCGCGCTCTGTGGTCAAGGTCGTCCGGGTCACGGGTCTGTCCCGGCGGTCGGCGACGGCGTCGGCGGTGCGCGGTGATGATGCGGCCCGGCGTCCGAGCAGGTCGGCGGCGGTGTGCGCCCGGCACGGCGGGCGACGGCGCGGGTGGATGCCGACGGTCCGTGTAACAGCCCTGTCCTGGGGGCGGCCCGGGCGCAACGGTTCGTCCGGGCGGGCGGTCCTGGTCTTCGGAAACCCGCTCGCACCGAGCACCGGGCCCCGCCCGCCCAATCTGGAGGAACACACCGTGCGCGTCCACAAGATCACCCTCACCGCCCTGGCCGTCGCAGCCGCCCTCTCGCTCACCGCCTGCCAGGACGACGAGACGGGCACCGCACAGGGCGCCCCGACCGCCGCTCCGACCGCGCCCACCGGCGCCTCCCCCAGCGGCGGTCCCGCGACCAACGCTCCGGCGACCGGCGCTCCGGCGTCCAGCGCTCCGGGGAAGGGCAGCACGCCGCCCGCCGCCGCACCGGCCGGCTCCACCGCCGCCGGGCAGAGCACCAAGTGCCGGACCGCGGACCTGACCATCACCGCCGCGGACCGCACCATCAGCGGCGACCCCGACAACACCGTCGTGGTCGAGCTGAAGAACCACAGCGGCAAGGACTGCACGCTCTCCGGGTACGCGGGCGTCGACCTGAAGACCTCCGCGGGCACACTGTCCGCGAAGCGCACCGGCGAGCCGGTCGTCACCGGCGTCGTGAAGAACGGCAAGTCGACGTACTTCGGCATCCTCTGCCCGGTCAACACCTCGGGCGGCTCCGGCGTCCGGATCACCGGCCTGGTGGTGACCCCGCCGGACGAGACCCAGTCGGTCACCCTGCCCTGGCCGGGCACCGGTTCACTGCCCGTCACGGAAGGCAGCGGATCCCCGGTGAAGGTCGGCCCGATCGGAAGCGCCGGCCAGGGCGAGTGACCACGGGTGCCCCGCCCGGGCCGGACCGTCACAGCCGGCCGATGTGGTCCGCAGGACGGGTTGCGCGGCCGGGCGCACCCGCGGAGGGCAACGCCTCGGCCGGGGAGACGGTCACCCGGCCGTGCCGGTTCACGACATGCCGGGCACGAGTCCGATCCGGTAGGCGAGGACGACCGCCTGGACGCGGTCGCGCAGGCCGAGTTTCGCCAGGATTCGCGACACATAGGTCTTGACGGTCTCGGGGGTGATGAACATCGCCGCAGCGATCTCCGCGTTCGACAGCCCCTCGGCGATCAGTTGCAGCACTTCCAGCTCGCGGGGGGTCAACACCCGCACGACGTCCGCCCTGGCCGTCCGGGAGGTGCCGGCCGGTCGCAGGTGCTGGGCGAAGTGGCCGATGAGGTGGCGGGTGACGGCGGGTGCCAGCAGGGCCTCGCCGCGGGCGACCGTCCGGATGCCGTTGACCAGCTCCGCCGCGGGCGCGTCCTTGAGGAGGAAGCCGCTCGCTCCGGCGCGCAACGCGTCGTAGACGTAGGCGTCGACGTTGAACGTGGTGACGACCAGGACCTTCACCGTGCCTTCGGCCTCGGGACCCGCCAGGTGCCGTGTCGCCTGAATGCCGTCGAGCAGGGGCATCCGAATGTCCATCACGACCACGTCCGGGCGCAGCCGCCGCGCGGCCTGAACCGCCTCGTGGCCGTTCTCGGCCTCCCCCACGACCTCCATGTCGGGCTGCGCGGAGAAGATGGTGACGTAGCCGGTCCGCACCAGTGCCTGGTCGTCGCAGACGAGCACGCGGATCGGTGACGGTTCATCACTCACGGGATCACTCCTGAAGGGTCTTGGCCGGAATCGTGGCGCGGACCTCGAACCCGCCCTCGGGCCGGGGGCCGGCCTCCAGTTGACCATCGAGCATCCGCACCCGTGCACGCAGCCCGGCCAGCCCCCGTCCGCCCGCAGGGCCGGGTTTCCGCGCGGCCGGTGCGGCGACGGGTCCGTCCGTGGCCACCTCGATCCCGAGGTGCTCGTCGCCGTACCGGAGCAGGACGCGGGTCGGCTCGCCGGCCGCGTGCTTGAGGGCGTTGGTGAGCGTCTCCTGCACCACCCGGTACGCGGCCAGTTCCACGTCCACGCTCTGCGGCCGCCGCTCGCCCTGCTCACTGAACTCGACCGGCTGACCCGACCTGCGGGCCCGCTCGACCAGGTCCCCCACCCGCCCGAGGGTGGGTGCCCGGTCCGCGGGCGCCGGGTCCGCGGGCGCCGACTCGCCGGTCGCCTCCAGGACGTCGAGCAGGTGGCGCAGTTCGGTCAGCGCCCGACGGCCGGTGTCGCTGACGGCCACCAGTCCCGCTGCGGCGCGTTCGGGCGCGGACGTGAGCAGGAACTGCGCCGCGTCGGCCTGGATCACCATGGCCGTCACGTGATGGGTGACCACGTCGTGCAGTTCGCGGGCGATCCGCGCCCGCTCGGCGGTGGTGGCCGTCTCGGCAGCCAGCCGCCGTCGCCGCGCCTCTTCCGTCCGCCGCCTGCGCACCGTGCTTCCCAGCAGCCGGACCGCGGCCAGGATGAGGGAGAACACGAGATAGTCGGGTACGGACTGCGGTGAACCGAGGTGGTCCAGGACGACGGCCAGCACGGCGTAGCCCGCACCCACCACGGCGGCCAGGCCGCGGCGGAAGCGGACCTGATGGGCCCCGGCGGAGTACAGGGCCAGATACAGTCCCACGCTCGCGAACGTCGTCGCGAAACCCAGTGCCTGATGCACGGCGAACGCGCACGCGACGACGGCCAGACAGGCCGCGGGCCACCTGCGGCGAACCGCCAGCGGCAGGGTGTGGGCCAGAACCAGCCCGACGCCCAGCGCGTTCGCCGGCCGCTCGGGAAGGTCGCCGATCTGCGCACCGATGCCGGACAGGGTCGGCACGAAGGCCGCCAGGGTGAGTGCCAGGGCGAGGACGCCGTCCTTGAGGAGGACATCCCGCTCCTGCCACCGGTCGAGCGGCGCCCGGAGCAGCGGAAGGCTCCAGGATGCCTGACGGGACGTCATGTCCGTTTCCTCCAGTGAGTCCGTCTCAGTGGCCTGCGCGTCGGCGGGTCTTCATCCCACCGTTGCGGTGAGCGAGGACGAGCATCGGGACGGCGAGGGCCAAGGCGCTGAGGACGGGGATCATCGACGCCTCCAGGCCGAAGCTTCCGCCGGTCAGGAGGGCGGACCCGTGGACGTCGACGGTGAAAAGGCCCTCGGGGGTGTGTCCGGAGACCGGGATGCCGAGCAGTTGCTCCGCGGTGTTCCAGGTGAAATGCAGCCCCGCGACGAACCAGATGCTACGCCGCCACAGGAAGGCGGCCCCGAGCAGGCCCCCCGCCTCCAGGGCGATCGCCAGTCCGCTCCACGCGTTCGCCCCCGGGGCGCCCAGGTGGGCGACACCGAAGAACAGCGAGGTGATCACGAGGGCGGCCCGACTGCCCCACAGTTGCTCCAGGGCCTGCAGGGCAAGGGCACGGAACAGCAGTTCCTCGGTGACCGCGGCACCGATCTGCACCATGACCGCGGTCCACACGACCGACAGGACGTCGCTGCCCGCCCAGGAGAACGAGTAGCCTCCGAACAGCGTGATCAGGAGGGCCGAGACGAGGATGAAGCCCAGGCCGATCCCGCCGCCGAGCAGCGCCGCCCGGCCGGCCCCGCGCCGGGCGGTCTCCGGCGTGGAGCGTCGTGCCGCGCGGTGCATGACCGACCGGTACACGGCCACCGCGGCAGCCGCACCCAGCACCGGCACCGGGCCGGGCCCGGTCGCCGTCAGGCCCGAGACCAGAGCGACACCCACCGCCCCCACCAGCATCCAGCCGAGCGGAGCGTGCACGATCCGGCCGAACCGGCCGCCGCGTCCGTCGCGGTCCTCGTCCAGGCCGGAGCCGGTCTCGTGCGGTGTGCCGTGCGGGGTGTCGTGCGGGGTGTCGTGCGGTGTGTCGTGCGGTGTGGCGGACGTCGTACCCATGGTGCCTCCCCTGTCGTGGTCGGGCCTGCGCCGACCTGACGACCACGTTAGGAATCCGTCGGCGTCCGCGAATCACCCGCACCGGGACAGCTCCGGTAGCTCGCACGGGGGATGCGCGACCGCGGCGGCGGGGTCCGGGCGCGATGCCGGGGTCCTCGGACGTCATCTCAAGTGGTCCTGCGGGCCGCGGGTGTGTCGATGGTGGGGCGCCGCCCGTCGGAGCTGGGCGGAAACCGTTGGTGGGGCAGTGGCGGCGGACCGTAGACTCCCGTGATCGTGACCGACATACCCGCCGCGGCGGCCTCGCCGAGCCCCGCGCCCCCGCAGCCCTCCGTGCCCCCGTCGATTCCGTCGATACCGGTGGCCACGGCGGCCACGCCGTCCCCGGTGCCCGCCCAGGGCGGTGCGCCCGCGGACGGCGGTGCGGGTACGGCCGACGCGGACCTCCTGGCGGCCGCCGTCGTCGCCGCGGGCCGGGGCATGGTCGACCGCGAGGTCGTCGCCGAGGTCGTGGCGCTGTGTGCGGTCGCCGGTGAGCACCTGCTGGTCGTGGGTGCGCCGGGCACCGCGAAGTCCGAGGCCGTGCGGCGGGTCGCCGGGCAGCTCGGCGGGCGCTACTTCGAGTACCTGCTCGGCCGGTTCACCGAGCCCAACGAGTTGTTCGGGCCGGTCGACCTGCGACGGCTGCGCGAGGGCCGCGTCGAGTTCGAGACCGCCGGGATGCTGCCCGAGGCCGACATCGCCTTCCTGGACGAGGTGTTCCTCGGCTCCACCGCCGTCCTCAACACCCTCCTCGGACTGCTCAACGAGCGGGTCTTCCGCCGCGGCGGCACGGTGCTGGCGAGCCCGCTGAGGGTCTGCGTCGGCGCTGCCAACCACCTGCCCGAGGACCCCGAGCTCGCCGCCTTCGCCGACCGCTTCCTCGCCCGGCTGTTCGTCGAACCCGTCGCCGACGCCCGGCTGGAGGAGCTCCTGGAGGCCGGACGCCGCCCGGCTCCGACCCCGCTCCCGCCGGCCCCGACCCCGCTCTCGCCGGCGCCGGTCGGCGGTGCGGCGCCGCACGGCGCACCCGGCCGGCCCGCCGACCTGCTCGGTGCCCTCGACCGGCTCGCCGCCGCGGCCCGGGCCTGCGACCTCGCCGAGGTCACCCCGGCGGTCGCCACCGCCCTGCGACGGCTGCGCGCCGCCGGAGTCCCCGTCAGCGACCGCCGGGCCGTGCGCTCCCAGCGGCTGGTGGCCGCCGCCGCCGTCCTCGACGGGCGGGACCGCGCCACCACCCGGGACCTGTGGGTGCTGCCGCTCATCGCGCCCACCGCCGACGCCCAGGCGCTCGCCCGTGACACCCTCGCCGACCTGATCGAGAAGTCCGCCAACCACAGCCTGGTGCACGCCGCCGAGGAGATGTCGCGCAGCGCCCACGCCCGGGCCGAGCGGCTCGCGCGCTCCGCCGCCGCGCTGCTCGCCGAGCACGGCGCGCTCCCGGGCGGCCCGGACTCGCGGCTGCGGCTGGAGGGCGCACTGCGCGAGATCGACGCGGGCTTCGATCCGGACGACCTGCCCGCCGTGCTCGCCGGCGTCCGCGCGGACCTGGTCGTGGCGGTCTCCCCGACGTGACCACCGCCCAGCCGTCCGGCCCCGGCAGCGCGGTCACACCCGGGCCGTCGGTCACGTCCGGCTCGGCCGCGGCTCCCGGGCCCGTCACCGCTCGTGGCTCGGCCGCCGAGCCGGTTTTCGCGCTGCGCTGGGAGCGGCGCGAACCGCCCCTGCCGCCCGCCGCGGTGCTCGCGCTCGGCGAGGCCGTACCCGCCCTGGCCGCGGCGACCCGCGCCCGGCTGCTCGCCGGCGTGCGGCTCGGCGCGCTCGCGGACGCGGGCGCCCTGCTCGTCCTCGGCGCCGCCGGCGACCTGCCCTGGGCCGACGGTGCCCGCTACCTCGGGCGTGACGGCGACCTGCTCGTCCCCACCACGGCGCGCCCGCTGCCCGCGCCCGCCCTGTGGCCGACCGCCCTCGGCGCCCGGCGCGGCCAGCTGTGCGTCCTGCTGCCCGGGCACGCGCTGGTCGCCGACCCGCCGCCGCCGACCACCGACCCCGCGGCCTTGGACCGCTTCCTCCCGGCCGAACCCGACGCCGAGCCGGGGCCCGCCACCGACCCCCGACCGGCCCCAGGCCCTGCCCCCGCACCCGACGCCGCTCCCGCTCCGGGATCCGCCGAGCAGTCCACCGGGAGCCGTCCCGCATGACCAGCGCCCTGCCCTCCGCCCTCGCCCCCTGGTCGGCCTCCCTCGCCGCCCTCACTCCCGAACTCGCCACCGCCCTGGGCCCGTTGCTGCGCCGCCTGGACACCCTGGTCGCCGAGCACGAGCCGGCCGTCCGGCACCGGGGCACCCCGAACGGCCATGGCGGCCTCGCCCGCACCGGCCGCCCGGACCAGCTGCTCCCCTCCGAGTGGCTGCTCGCCGACGAGTTCCCCGACGAGTTCCTCCGCCGCCTCGTCGACGGCGAACTCCTCCACCTCGCGCCCGAGTTCACCCTCCCCCTGCCGACCGGCCGGACCGTGGTGCTGGCCGACACCGGCCCGACGCAGGCCGGCGCCGCCCGTCTCGTCCAGCTCGCCGCCCTGCTCGTCCTGCACCGCAGGGCCGCCGCCCGCGGCACCGAGCTGCGGGTCGGCATCCTCGGCGACCTCTCCGGAACGTGGCTCGGCGGCGACCTGGAGGACCTGCTCCCGGCCTGGCTGGAGGCCCGCCGCCGGAGCGACCCGAACCCTGAGGACGTCCGGCACGCCTGCGAGCTCCTGGAGGACGGCGACCGCGCCTGGGTACTCACCTCCGAACGCCTCGCCGCCCTCCTCCCGGGCGGCACCCGGGCCCTGACCGCCCGGCCGATGCGGTGGGACGCGAACGGCGCCACCGGCGTCGAGGTCCGCATCACCACCGGCGCGGCCGCCCCCACCACCGCGCTGCTTGCGCTGCCCGCCCCCGACATCGCCGTCCGGGCGCTGCGCGGCGCCGGGTTCCGCCGCGCCGCCCCGGTGCAGGCGGTGCTGCCGACCGGCGTCAGGGGCGGCGCGCTGCCGGTCTTCACCACCCAGTCCCGCACCCTGCTGGCCCGTGGCCACGACACGGACGTCCTGCTCGCCGTGCACCTGCCCGGTTCGGACCGGCACGCCACCCCGGTCCGCGCCCGCCGCCACGACCTGCCCGGCCCCGCCGTGGCCGCCGGCCGCACCGCACGGCAGCTGATCGTGCTCTACGCCCGGGGCCGCCAGCTCGTCCCGTACGTGAGCGGGCGCCGGTTCTGCGAGCGCGGCGAGTACGTGGTCCGCGACAGCGCCGCCCTCGGGATCGACCGCGCCGGCCTGGACGCGCTGCTGGCCGAGCCGGTGCTGCCGCTGCTGGTCGACGGCCGGTTCCTGCGGCTGCCCGTCGCCGGCCGCTGGTGGCGGATCGGCGCGGACGGCGAGGCCCAGGACGACGGGCCGGTCGGCAACCAGACGGCGGACCTGCCCTACGACCGGGCCCGTGACAGCCGCCTGTTCGAGGGCGACCTGCCGGCCGGCGCCGAGCAGGCACGCCACCTGCTGCACGGCGCGGGCGCCGTCGCCTGGAGCACGGACCGCCGCACCTGGGACGTCGTCGACCGCGACGGCGTCCACCAGCTCGTCACCTTCCGGGAGCAGGCGGACGTGATCGGGCTGGTACACGGCTCCGCCGGCGCCGCCCTGATCACCGCCAGCCGCAAGGACGCCGTGCTGCGCCACGCCCGTGCGGACGGTCGGCGCACCCTCGCCCGGCTGTCCGGCGGCAGCGGCCGCCCCGCCCTCCACCCCACCCTGCCGCTGATCGCCGTGCCCAACGGGCCCGACCGGATCCTGGTCGGCGATGCGGACACCGGGCGGATCCACCACGTCATCGGGAGCGACCAGTGAGCACCACCGAGGCGCCCCGCCCGGGCCGTCCGACTCCCGACCGGGCCGCTGCGCGCACCCCCGCAGCGGCGGACCTTCCGGACCGTCCCGACCCGCGCACCCCCGCCGTCCGCCCGTCCGCGCCCGGCAGCGTCCGCCCGCCCGCGTCCGGGGACTTCCGCAGCGCCGTCGACGCCGCCGGCTTCGTCCTCGACACCCCCGTCACCGGGCCGGCCGAGGCCGCCGCCCGGGTCCTCGCGCACTGGCAGGACGGTGCCGAACTGCACCGGCTGCCCGACGGGCGCTGGCTGCTCACCCTGGCCGCACCCGTCACCGTCCGCGCCGACCTGGCCCCCGGCCTGCCCGTGCGCCGCACCGCCGGCGCGCTGGTCGCCGTCGGCACCGACGGCACCAACGGCACCGACGCCCCCACCGGACACCTGCTGCTCACCACCGGCGGCCGCGTCGGCGCGCATCTGATCGCCGAACTGCCCGCCGTCGACCCGGCGGACTGGCTCGACCCCGGCGGCCTCACCGTCCACCGCCTCGGCCCCGTCGGCACCCCGCCCGACCCCGCGCCGGTCGTCGACGCCGTGCCGCCCCCGGCCGCCCCCGACCTGCGAGCCGCCGCCGGACTCGGCGCCCGCTCGGCGCCCGCCGGACGGCTGCTCGGCGAGTCCGGACGGCCCCGGCTGCTCGACCGCCTGCCGGTGATCACCCTGCCCCGGCTGCGCCTGCGCCGGACGGCCGACGGGCCGCGCTTCGCCCGCCGCGGGCCGTCGCCGAGGACCCGGCGCCGCGGCGCCGCCCTGGCCGGGCTGCTGTCGCCGCGCGGCCTCGGCCGCCTCCTGCGGTCCGCGCTGCGCGGTGCCTGGACCGCCCTGCGGTTCCTCATGAACCTCGCCGGCGCCGCCGTGGTGTCGATCGGCCTCGTGCTGGTCCTGGCCCGGATGGTGAAGGGGCTCGCCTCGGGCGACGCCGGATCCCCGTCCACGCTGTTCGGTCTCGTTCTCCTGGTGCTCCTCGCCCTGGTGATCCGCGCCCGGCGGCGGCAGGCCGGGGTCGCGGCCGGCAGCGCCGCAGGCACCGGCACCCCCGGGGCGGGCGGCGGCGGCGCTGCGGGCGGCCGGCCCCGCCGCCCCCTGCTGCGCGGCCTGCTCGCCCGGCTCACCCTGCGCAGCCCCGCCGCCGGCCTGGTCCGCGGCCGCCACGCCCGCTACCTGCAGCGCCTCGACCGGGCTTTCCGGGAGAAGCGCTGGGAGGACGCGCTGCGCGACGCCATCCAGCTCGGCGCCCCCGGCGGCGGCGACCGGCAGGACTGGCTGGGCCTCGGCCTGCCGTCGCGCTACACCGGCGCACTGCGCGCCACCCCGGGCGTCGCGGTCGCGGGCGGCACGTCCGCGCTCTCCGGCCCGGACGTTCAGGGGTACCTCACCGGCCTCTACCGCGCGGCCGCCGAAGCCCTGGAACGCGAAGGCCGCATCGACGAGGCCGCATTCGTCCTCGCCGACCTGCTGCACCGTCCCGGCGAGGCGGTCGCCCTGCTCGACCGGTACGGCCGCACCGCCCAGGCCGCCGAACTGGCCGAGGGCCGCGAACTCGACCCCGACCTGGTGGTCCGCCTCTGGTGGCGGGCCGGTGAGCGCGACCGCGCCGTCCGGACCGCCCACCGGCGCGGCGCCTTCGCGCTCGCCGTCGAACGGCTCACCGCCACCGACCCGGTGGCGGCCCGCGAACTGCGGCTCGCCTGGGCGGAGCACTGCCGCAGCGCCGGCGACCGGATCGGGGCCGTCGAGGCGGTCTGGCCCGCGGAGGAGCTGCGCACCTCCGTGGTCGCCGACCTGCGCGACGCGGTGGCCCTCGGCGGGCCCGCCCAGGGCCGGGCACTCGCCCACCTGCTCGCCCTCGGCGCGCCCGGCGCGACCGTGCGGCTCGCCCGCGCCGTGATCGACGGCGAAGAGCGGGCCGGTGCCGGCGGACGGGCCGCCCTGCTCACCGCCCTGTCCGAACTCCCGGCCGCCGACCCGGTGGTGGACCGCGAACTGACCACCGCCGCCGCCCGCGCCGCCGTGCGCGACGGCGGCTTCGGCGCACCCGCCGGCCAGGGCACCGACCGCGCCCGCTTCGACCGCCTGCTCGCCCGCGCCGACCCGCTCGCCGCCGCCGACCTGCCCCGCCCCGTCCAGCCCGGCCGGGCCGGCGGACGGCCGCTGGAGGTCACCGCCGCCGACCGTCCCGGCACCCTCCCGGTGCTCGACGCGGCCTACCTGGACTCCGGTGCCCTGCTGGTCGCCTGCGGCCAGGCGGGCGTGCGGCTGCTCACGCCCGACGGGCGGACCAAGGCGCGCTGGGACACCCCCGCCGACCGCCTGGTCCTCGCCGACCACGGTGGCAACGCCCTGGTGGTCGCCGACCACGGCCCGGTCACCGAGGTCTCCCGGCTCGACCTCGCGACCCGGACGCTGCGGCCGTGGACCACCCTGCGCTCCGCCGCCCTGCTCGGCACCTACGACGGCCGACAGCTGATCGGCGTCGACGCACAGGGCATCGTCGTGCTCGACACCGCGGCGGAGCGACCCACCGTCGTCTGGCGCGAACTCGGCGGCGGCAATGCCCAGGGCGACCAGCGCCCGGCCGGCCCACCGTCCCGCACCGCGGACCGCTGCTCCGCCCTCGTCCTGACCCGGCCCCGCTTCGGCACCGGCCTCACCGAGTGCTGGACCTGGGAGCTGCCCGGCTGGCGGCTGACCGCCCGGGTCGCCCTCACCGACGACGAACTCCGGTCGGCCGGCGCCTTCGTGGGCCTCGCCGCGCTCGCCGGCGGCGGCCGGCTGCTCACCACCGCCGACCGCGAGGCGGGCCGGAGCACCCTGCGCTGGTTCGGCGTCCCCACCCCGGGCCCGCTCACCGTCGACGGCCTCCCCGTCGCACCCCCGCACACCGACGGCAACGACTGGGCGCTCACCGTCCCGGCCCCCGGCCCCGGCACCGGCGGCCTCACCGTCCACGCCGCCCGCCGCCCCACCGACAGCCCGCTGCTGACCCTGCACGTCCCCGCGGCACCACCCGGCCCCGACGGTCGCCCCACCCCCGTCGGCGTCCGCCGCCACGCCACCACCGCCACCTACTGGCACCGCAGCGGCCGCATCCTCGCCCTCGCCGCCGACGACAGCACCGTCCTCGCCAACCTCCGCGTCACCGCGGACTGACCGGGCCCGGCTACCCCCGTTCGGCTCTGTGCAGTGACGGCGCCTCAGCCCGTCCCGGGAGGCACAGCAACGCCGAGCAGCAACCTGTTCGGGACGGGTCGATCCATGGCGGACCGGACCAGGGGTGTGATCCACACCACTGGCCGCTCACCATGTGGGCCGCCCCCATGGGCCGGGCCCGCCGGCGCCCCTAGCGTGTCGGGGCGGGCCACTCCAGCCTGCCGGACGGAGGAGCGGACGATGATGCGGAAGTCGGGCGGCTGGATCCTCGCGGTACTGCTGGCGCTGGTGACCGGGCTGGCCGGGGCACCGCCCGCCGGGGCCGCCGCGCCGGGCTACCTCACGATGGAGGCGAGCTACGGCACGGTGGCCAACGGCTGGGACCACGTGGAGCGCTATCTCGACACCACCGCCGGCTTCCATCAGGAGCAGTACCCGCCGGACGGCCGCGGTGACCAGGACGGTCAGCGGCTGACCTTCTTCGGCGGCGTCAAGCAGCCGCACTCCGGGCGGTTCCTGCTGTACTCCGCGCCCGGCTGGAACAGCGGCGCGCACCAGGTGCCCGTTCTGCTGGTGCACGGCGCCAACGACAACCCGGACCGGGCCTGGGCCAACCCGGGCGAGTCGGGCGGCTACGGCTGCGGGACGGCCTCCTGCCCGAACACCGGGCTGATGCAGTACCTCTCCACACGGGGGTACCGGGTGTTCGCCATCGGCTTCGCGCACAAGCAGGGTGACAACCTGATGCAGGCACAGGAGGTCGGCGACGCGATCGCGTTGATCCGCGCCAAGCTGGGCGTCGCACAGGTGGACCTGGTCGGCTGGAGCAAGGGCGAGATGTCGACCCGAGCGTACGTTTCCTCGGTCAGGCCCCAGTGGGGGCGGCCGTACGCCGGCGACGTCCGGCGGCTGATCACCCTGGGCGGCCCCAACGGCGGCTACGACTACCCCTACGCGCACGGCTGGGCGCACGATTTCAGCATCTGGCCGGAGTGCGGCGGCAAGGTCAACGCGCCGTCCCCGCACCTGCGGATGACCTGCTACGGCAGCTACGTGGCACACCCGCAGTTCGCGTTCACCCCGACCGGCGGCTACGACGACTACCCGGGGCAGCGGCAGATGCTGGCCCGCTGGGACGGCCGGTACGGGGTCGACCAGAGTCAACAGGACTGGTACACCACCTACTACGGCGGCCAGGGCTTCTACACCGACGGCACCGGGATCCAGACCGCCATCGACGCGGGCTCGCTGATCGCACCGCTGCAGCAGGCCGGCGTCCCCGCCCAGGTCCGCGCCTTCCTGCTGGCCGGCGGCACGCCGAACATCCTCGGCATCTTCAACGAGAACCGCGGACCCAGCGACGGCGTGGTCTTCGTCTCCAGCGCCCTGGACACCACCGGGGTCGGCACGGTCGGCGGGACCGCCCTGGTCACCGGCGCCAACCACCTCCAACTCGGTTGGGACGCCACATCCGAGGCCCAGATCGCCAGCTGGCTCAACTGAAGGATCAGCATGCTTCTGCCCACCATCGTCGCCAGTCGGATCGCCACCTCCCGACTGACCGTCAACTACCTCCAGATCGAAGCACGCTCGGGCGAGCCGGTGCTCTTCGTGCACGGCAACGTTTCGTCCTCGCTCTTCTGGCAGCAGGCGATGCTCGACCTGCCCGCACAGTACCGGCCGATCGCCCTCGACCTGCGCGGCTTCGGCGACACCGACCCGCTGCCGGTGGACGCCACCCGCGGCCTGCGCGACTACAGCGACGACCTCAGCGCACTGATCGAGGCGCTCGACCTGGACCGGGTGCACCTGGTCGGCTGGAGCCTGGGCGGCGGCGTGGTCCTGCACCAACTGCGGGACCACGCGGAGCGGCTGCGCTCGGTGACGCTGGTCAACCCGGTCTCCCCGTACGGCTTCGGCGGCACGCACGGGACCGACGGCCGACTGAACAGCCCGGACGGGGCGGGCTCCGGCGGCGGCACCGCGAACCCGGAGTTCGTCCGGCTGCTGGCGGCCGGCGAGACCAACGGGGAGTCGCCGCTCTCACCGCGCTCCGTCTTCGCCACCTGCTACGTCAACTCGCCCGTGGAGCCGACCGACAGCTACATCGCCTCGATGCTCTCCACCCGCATCGGTGACGACCACTACCCGGGCGACTCCCGCACCAGCGAGGCCTGGCCGGGCGTCGCTCCGGGGGACCGCGGCGTCCTCAACTGCCTGGCACCGACGCACTTCCGGATCGACGACCTGGAACTCGCCGGCGCCAGGCCCCCGGTGCTCTGGCTGCGGGGCTCGGCCGACGTGATCGTCTCCGACACCTCGCTCTTCGACATGGCCCACCTCGGCGCCCTGGGCGCCGTCCCCGGCTGGCCCGGCGAGGACGACTGCCCGGCCCAGCCCATGCTCGCCCAGACCCGGGCCGTCCTGGCCCGCTACGCGGCGGCCGGCGGTCCGGTCCGGGAGGCGGTGATCGAGGGCGCGGGGCACAGTGTGCACATCGAGCGCCCGAAGGAGTTCCTGACAGAGCTGCTGGAATCGCTGCGCGGGGGGACGTCCTGGGCTCCGGCCGGGTGAGCGGCCAGGTGAGCGGGCGGGAGGTCGGCGCAGCGGCGTGTGCGCCGCCCGAGGCAAGGCGCCGGGGCCGGCTGGCCGGGGCCGCCGTCGCGGTTCGTTCCAGGTCCGGCCGCCCCCTGGCCAAGGGTTGTCGCGTTACCCCACCGGCCTCGTGGTCATGCCGTGTCCGGGTCGGTACCGATGGCGCCGGCCGAACGGAGTGATCGCCCGAGGTCTCCGGTGAGGATGCGGGGGTGTCGCCGCCACCACCAAAGGTCGATGCCGGGCAGCCTGTGGAACCGGTCGAGTGCCTGGCCGTCGTCGTCGACGGTCGCGGCCTTGAACCGATCGTCGATGGCTCGGATCTGCG
This sequence comes from Kitasatospora sp. NPDC057015, assembly GCF_042673745.1. Lineage (NCBI taxonomy): Bacteria > Bacillati > Actinomycetota > Actinomycetes > Kitasatosporales > Streptomycetaceae > Kitasatospora > Kitasatospora sp. NPDC057015. Next base: position 42,172 of record NZ_JBHUSG010000037.1, on the reverse strand, counting down.
GCGTCCAGAGCTGGACGATGTGTTCGTCCAGCAGGAGCCACGCCTCGTGGAGCCAGTTCCGGCAGTAGAGGTCGTTGGTGTACTCGTAGACGTCGTCGTCATAGCCGCGCTCGATGACACTCACCAGGGCGGCCCACGCGTTCACCCTGTCGGCGACCGTGAACGCCGTCCGCCAGCCGCGCCGGTGCAACAGCTCGCCTACCTCGGTTTCAGTGGCCATGATGGTGAGGCTTTCATGCCGAGGGACCGGCTCCTGCCGTGCCCACCAGCACGCCGCCGGGGCGCCCCGGCGGGAGCCGCGGATTCCCAAAAAGGATCAACGCCCCGGCAGCACCGCCCCGACGAGGCCGGGGCAGCAGGGGAGGACGGCCTCCCGTCTTCGCCACGGGCACCTGCCGGCGCCGCAACGAAGTCGAGCACACCATCAACCGGCTCAAGACCTTCCGCGCCGTCGCCACCCGCTACGACAAACGGGCCTACGTCCTCCAGGGCACCGTCACCCTCGCCTCGATCCGCCTATGGATCAGACCCGATCCGCCGGACAGAACCCAGTCCGTCGGCGCGGAGTACCCGGGTACAGACACCGGACGGTGCCGGGCGGGATCCCCGTCGACGGACCGTCACATCCGGAACGCCGTTGAGGAGAACCACAGTGCCGCAACTCAGCATCGGCAACGGCCTCCCGGGCATCAGCGGTCTGCCGGCCGACCGCCCCGACAGCGCCGCGCCGCTGAACCGGCTCGTCGACGTCCTGCTGCGCGGCCCCTGCCCGCTGTCCCGGGGAGAGCGCGAGCTGATCGCCGCCCACGTCTCCGAACTCAACCGGACCCGGTTCTGCTCGACTCGCACGGTGCGTTCGCCGCCGCGCAGCTCGACGGCGGCGAGGAGTTGGCGACGGCCGTCCTGAACGACCTGGAGACCGCGCCGGTCTCCGAGCAGCTGCGGGCCCTGCTGCGGGTTGCCGCCGAGGTCCAGGCGTTCGCCCGCCCGGTCTCGGAGAAGGCCGTGGCCGCCGCCCGGGCGGAGGGTGCGGGGGACGACGAGATCCACGACACGGTGCTGATCGCCACCGCGTTCCGCATGTACAACCGCTACGTCAGCTGCCTCGACACCGAGCTGCCGGCCGACCGGAGCCACTACACCGAGGGCGCCCAGCGGATCGTGGCGCACGGGTACGGCAGCCCGCGCTGACGACGCCCCCGGGCCCCGGTCGGCGGACCGGGGCCCGGGGTGCGCGGCGGCGGGGAAAGAGGGCAATCGAGAAGTAGGCAGCGGACGCGAGGCCCGGAACCATGAGCCCTCACATCGTCCGCGTCGGGAGTAGCCCACCCATGCCGCACACCGAGACCAGCCCGCTCCACCCGCTGCCCGCCCCTTCGCCCGAGGCCGTGCGGTTACGTCGCCGCGCCGTCACCGCGACCGTGGTCGGGAACTTCGTGGAATCCTTCGACTGGCTGGCGTACGGTCTGTTCGCCCCGCTCTTCGCGGAGCGGTTCTTCCCCTCCGCCGATCCGACCACCTCGCTGCTGGGTGCCTTCGCGGTGCTCGGGGTGGGCGTGCTGGCCAGGCCGCTCGGCGGCGTGCTGCTGGGCCGGCTGGCGGACCGCCGGGGCCGCAAGCCGGCGCTGCTGCTGGCGATTCTCCTGATGACGGCCGGTTCGGTCCTGATCGGGAGCGCCCCGACGTACCAGCAGGCCGGGATCCTCGCCCCGGTGCTGCTGCTCTGCGCCCGGGTCGCCCAGGGCATCTCCTCCGGCGGTGAGTGGCCCGCCGCGGCGGCGTACCTGATGGAACTGGCCCCGCCTCGCCGCAGGGGCCTCTACGGCAGCCTGTTCTCGCTCACCACCGCCGCGGGCGCGTTCACCGCCGCGATGCTCGGCGGCATGCTGACCGGCCTGGTGGGTCCCGGGGCGATGGAGACCTGGGGCTGGCGGGTGCCGTTCCTGATCGGCGGCGTGCTCGGGCTGGTCCTGCTGGCGCTGCGGAGCCGGATCACCGAGAGCGAGGTCTTCCGGCGCGAGGTGAGCTCCCGTCAGGACCGCAGCCCGCTGCGCGAGGTCCTGCGCACCCACCGGCGGCAGGTCCTGCGCTCCGTCCTACTGGTGGCCGGGATGGCGACCGTCGGCAGCACCTGGACCTCGGTGATACCGGCGATGGGGCAGCGGCTGGCTCCGGACGGGACGATGTTCTGGGTCGTGGTCTGCGCCACCGCCGTGATGATCCTGCTCCAGGTGCCGATCGGCCTGCTCGCCGACCGGGTCGGGCCGCGGCGGCTGCTGGTCGTGGCGAGCCTGCTCTTCGCCACCGGGGGCTCCTGGGCCTACCTCGCCATGACCGGCCGGTTCACCAGTCTGCTACTCGCCTACGGCAGCGGCGTGGTCTACCTGGTCTGCGTGACCACGGTCCTGCCCGCCCTGCTCGCCGAGATCTTCCCGCCCCGCGTACGCGCCCTGGGCATCGGCCTCCCCTATGCACTGACCAGCGCCGTCCTGGGCGGCACCACCCCACTCCTGGCCACCCACCTCGGCAAGAACGGCCCGTCCGGCTGGTTCATCGCCGGCGTGGTGGCCGCCGTCCTCCTCGGCCTCGCAGCCACGGCGACCTCCGGCGCTTCCGACACCCAACGATCCCAACCGGCGCACCCGGAGCCGGTGCCGATGGGTTAGGGCCAATGCCGGTGACTTTGGGTCGTGTGGTGCGGGGTGTTGGTGGGTGTTGGTGGGTGTGGTGGTGGTGAGTCGCGGTGTTGGGTCCGTTTGAGGGGCCAGTTGGACATCTTGCGTTTGATGACGCGCGGGCAGGTCCGGTGGCGTCGGTCGGATAGCAGGCGTTCGGTGATCTCAGCCAGGGTGCGGGTCAGTGCCCTGGCGAGTCTGCCGGGGGGGAAAGCGCCGCCTGGGCCGGGACCTGGCGGCGCACGACCCGCAGGCTGCGGGTGAACGACAGCCGGTCGGGGTCCAGATCTTCGTGGAGAGCGGCCTCGTGCATCAACTGTCGGATGGCGTGGTGGACGAGCAGGAACCCGTAGATCTCCTGCTCGACACCCCACGGGTACTTCGAGCGCAGGACGAGCTTGGGGCCGCGTTGGTGGGTCTTGATCTCGTCCAGCGTGGTCTCGATCTCCCAGCGTTGGGCGTACAGCGCGGCCAGCTCGGCGGCGGGTGCCTCCGTGGGGTCGAGGAGGGTGGTGATCAGACGGTAGACGGTGCTGTCGCCGGTGCGGGCCAGGGTGTACTCGACGACCCGAACCGTCACCGGGTTGCGGCGGGTCCGGCGATCCCGCTCGGCGTGGACGGCGCTGAGATAGGAGCCGTCGCTGAGGATCCGCACGACGGGCAGGTTCGCGCTCTTGCGCACCCGCCACAGCAGGTCCGCTCCGGTGGCCCGGGCGTGCTGCCACAGCTCGAAGCCGTAGAAGCCCCGGTCCGCCAGCAGCAGCATGCCCGCTTCCAACTGGACGAACAGTCGCCGCGAGAGCGTCTGCTCGCCCATCGACAGCGGGCCCACCTCGGCGCCGAACATCGCGTGGGTGCCGCACTCGGCCAGCCCCACCACCCGGGCCTGCGGGAAAGCGCCCGTCCCGCGACCTGTGCCCGGGCGCCCGAAGAAGGCGTCGTTGGCCTCGGTGTCCGCCAGGTCCAGCGTGGTGCCGTCCACCGCCACCAGCCGCCGGCCCCGGTACCACGCACCCGCCGTCTCGGGCACCGCCAACGGACGGCACACCCGCGCGAACAGCAACCGCAACGGCTCGACGCCCAGCCTGCGCCGTGCCCGGCCGATCGCGGCGGTCGTCGGCACCCGCCACGACCGCCGCCCGTCCCCGATCCCCTCACCCAGCAGCCGGGCGACCTCCTCGTAGCCCTGCCCGAAGAACAGGCACATCGCCAGCACGAAGTACACGACCACCCGCGCCGGCAGCAGCCGACTACGCTGCTCGACCCGCCCGGTCTCCGCGATCACCTCGTCCACCAACCCCGGCGGAAACGCCCGCGTCAGCACCCCGATCGCGATCCGATCCGACAACCGCTCACCCGCAGACAACTTGACCTGCCCCACCCTCGCCACACCACAACCAACGAGACAGACAGGACAAAGTCACCGGCATTGGGCCTAGGGCCTGTCCGGCAAGATCCGCCGGACAGGCTCCAGCCGGCACCACCGCCCAGACCTCGACGCCCGTCCCCGCATCACCGGGACGGGCTTCGAGGTCTGGGGGTCGCCGTCGCCACCGGCGTTGTGACCTGCCGCGTCGAGTCGCCGTGGCCGCGCTGCCGGGACGTCCGGCCGCCGGGGCCGGTCCCGCCTGCAGCGTCGGCGGGGCACGGCGGGTGAGCGGCCCCGGGACGCTGGCGTCAGGACGTGCCTCGGCCGGTAGCTTCACCTACCGCTGCCGCCGCTGTCAGGTACGGCCGGCGGACTTGGCCCCGCCCGCTCGGCTCGAGGGGCTGGCCTGTGCGGGGGTCAGGAGGTGTGCGGTCGCAGCCAGACGCAGGCGTCGGACGGCAGCAGGCCGTCGTTGCAGTCGGCGCTGGACAGGAGAACGACTGCTCCCTCCGGCAGGGGTACGGGCTGCGTGGAGAAGTTGACGGCGCAGACGAAGGAGTCGCCACGGCTGAAGGCCAGGACTCCCGGCAGGCTCTGGAGCCAGCTGATCTCTTCGGGCAGGGTCGTCAGTATGCTGCGTCGTACCCGCAGTGCGGCACGGTAGAGGGACAGGTGGGAGCCGGGGTCGTCGCCCTGCGCGCTGACGCTCCGGCCGGCCCAGTCGGCGGGCTGCGGGAGCCAGGGTGCGGCGGAGCCGTCCGGGGAGAAGCCGAGCGGGGCGGCGGCACCGGACCAGGGCAGCGGGACCCGGCAGCCGTCGCGGCCGCGGTCGGTGCCGCCGGAGCGGACGAAGGTGGGGTCCTGGAGGAGGTGGTCGGGGAGATCCTCGACCTCGCTGAGGCCGAGTTCGTCGCCCTGGTAGATGTAGACGCCGCCGGGCAGCGCGGTCGTCAGCAGGGCGGCGGCACGGGCGCGGCGCACGCCGAGGGCGCGGTCGGTGGGGGCGCCGAGGCGCTTGTCCCCCATGTCGAAGGAGGTGTCCTCGCGGCCGTACCGGGTGACGTGCCGGATGGTGTCGTGGTTGGAGAGGACCCAGGTGGGGGGTGCGCCGACCTGGCGGTGGGAGGCGAGGGTGCCGTCGATGACGCCGCGGACGGCGTCGTGCTCCCAGGCGCTGCAGAGGAACTCGAAGTTGAAGGCGGAGTGGAGTTCGTCCGCGCGCAGGTAGCGGGCGAACTGGCCGGGGGTGGGCAGCCAGACCTCGCCGACGAAGACCCGTTCGCCGGGGTAGGAGTCGGTGATCTTGCGCCAGGAGCGGTAGATGTCGTGCACGGCGTCGACGTCCTGGTAGGGGAGGTCGGTGATGTCGGGGTCGGCGCCGACGTCGGGCAGGCCGGGCTTCTTGGCGAGGCCGTGGGCGACGTCGATGCGGAAGCCGTCGACGCCGCGGTCGAGCCAGAAGCGCAGGATCGATTCGAACTCGGTGCGGACCTCGGGGTGTTCCCAGTTGAGGTCGGGCTGCTCCGGGGCGAAGAGGTGCAGGTACCAGGGGCCGGGGGTGCCGTCGGCCTCGGTGATGCGGGTCCAGGCGTTGCCGCCGAAGTAGGACTGCCAGTCGTTGGGCGGCAGTTCGCCGCTCTCTCCGCGGCCGGGAGCGAACCAGAACCGTTCGCGCTCCGGGGAGCCGGGGCCGGCCGCCAGCGCGGCCCGGAACCAGACGTGCTGGTCGGAGCAGTGGTTGGGCACGAGGTCGACGATGACGCGCAGGTCGTGCTGGTGGGCGTCCGCGATGAGGTCCTGGGCGTCGGCGAGGGTGCCGAAGAGCGGGTCGATGTCGCGGTAGTCGGCGACGTCGTAGCCGCCGTCGGCCATCGGCGACAGGTACCAGGGGTTGAACCACAGGGCGTCCACCCCGAGGTCGCGCAGGTAGGGCAGGCGGCTGCGCACGCCCGCGAGGTCGCCGACGCCGTCGCCGTTGCCGTCGGCGAAGCTGCGCACGTAGACCTGGTAGATGGAGGCGGTGCGCCACCAGGCCGGCGTGGGGCGATCGGTGGGCTGTGTCACGGGGTTTCTCCCTGTTCGTGGACGGGGCCGGAGCCCGCCGACGGGGTGTCGGCGGGCCCTGGCCGGTGGTCCTGGTGAGGACCGTTCGGTACGGCTTCCGGGGCGGCTGGTTACCAGCCGCTGTTGCCGGTGCCGCGCTGGATGACGAAGCCGCCGGTCATGTTCAGCGGGTCGCCGGCGGTCTGGGACACCGTGGTGTTGGAGAAGGTGCCCTGACCGGAGGCGTTGCCCTCGATGCCGTTGTTGCCGGTCCGGTTGATGGTCAGGCCGTTCACCCGCAGGTCGGCGACCTGCTTCTGCCAGGTGACGAGGAGGCCGCTGTAGGTGGAGTCCTCGACGGTGTTGTTCGTCAGGACGACGGGCTGGGTGATGTCGCTCTGGTCGGCGTAGACCCACAGGGCGCCGAGCTTGGCGTTCCAGTTCACCTCCATGCTGCCGGTGCGGCGCAGGACGTTGCCCGAGACGGTGGTGGTGCCGCTGAACGGCTGGCCGAAGCGGGTGGAGACGGTGATGCCGGCTGCCGCGACGACGGTGTCGGAGACGAGGTTGTTCTCGACGCTGTTGCCGCTGCCGCCGTAGACGGCGGCGCCGTTGGCGAGGACGGGCAGCTGCACGGTGTTGTTGCGGAAGGCGCTGTTGGTCACCGCCGCGCCGTCCGACCACATGGCCAGGGCGTCGTCACCGGTGCCGCGGATGCTGCTGTTGGAGATGACGGTGCTGTCCACCGCGCCGTGCAGGTTGACGCCGTCGGCGTAGGTGTTGCGGATGCGCAGGTTGCTGGCCTGCAGTGCCTTGGTCGGGGCGTTGATCCACAGGCCGACCTTGGTGTGCTGGATCCAGACGTTCCTGATCACCGAGCCGGTGCCGAAGTCACCCTCGACGCCGGCCTGGCCGTTGGCGTCGTCGCGGACGGTGTTCTGGCCGTCGATCGTCAGGTTCTCGACGGTGCTGGTGCCGCCCTGACCGTACAGCCCGCCCTTGAGCGCGGTGCCGCGCAGCACGGTGTACCAGATGCCCGCGCCGCGCAGCTTCACGCCGGAGAGGTTGATGCGGTCGGAGATGGTGTAGGTGCCGGCCGGGAGGAACAGTCCCTTGCCCTGGTTCCTGGCCGTGGTGAGGGCGTTGTTCAGGGCGGCGGTGTCGTCCTGGTTGTCGTTCGCCGTGACGCCGAGGTCCGTGGCGGACACGTAGCCGGCGGGCAGGGTGGCCGCGGTGCCGGTCTCCTCCGCCTCGATCAGGTCGATGGTGTAGGAGGCGGCGGCGTCCCCGGCGTCCTTCTGCAGGCGCAGCACGGTGCCGGCCGGCAGGGTCTGGCCGAAGGTGGCGCGGGTCTCGTCGAAGAAGCGGTGGGCCTGGCCCTCGCCGGGGTTGTTCGTGTAGGGGTAGCCGCCGTAGACCCAGGCGTAGCGGGAGGTCAGCTGCAGGTCGGGCAGGGCCTGGCCGTTCGCGTAGGCGCTGAGGGTGGCGTCGATGCCCTTGCCGTCGCTGCTGTCGGGCAGCGAGTAGCGCAGGTTGACGGCGTTGGCCGGCTGGGTGAGCTTGATCTCGACGTACTGGCCGGTCTGGGAGAGCACGACGGCCTGGCGGCCGGAGGCTTCCGAGGCGAGGGTGAGGTAGGTGCGGTCGGGGCTGAGGACGGTGCCGTTGGTGCTGCCGGCCTCGGCCTCGTAGGTGGTGAAGGGGAGGGTGGCCCCGACGCCGGTCGGGTTGGGGTTGCCGGTGGCGGTCGGCGACGGGCTGGGGCTCGCGGTGCCGGTGGGGGTCGGGGTGCCGGTGGGGGTGGTGGGGGTGAGGCTGTCGAGGTTGACGTTGCCGCTGTCGGCGGTGGTGAACTTCAGCGCGACCGTGTTGGCGCCCGCGGTGAAGGTGACGGCCTGGTTGACGGTGGCCCAGGTGTCCCAGTTCGCCGTGGCCGGCAGCTGGACCTGGCCGGCCGCGGTGCCGTTGACGACCAGGGTGAGGGTCTTGGTGGAGCCGGTGCCGTTGGCGTAGCGAACGGCGACGCTGCCGGTTCCCGCCTGGCCGGCGGTGACGGCGAAGGAGGTGGAGGCGTTGCCCTTGTTGCCGTCCGTGAAGCCCCCGACGAAGCCGGTACCGGTGTAGCCGGTGTGGTCGGAGGCGACCGAGGCACCGCCGGCGAGCGACGCGGACTCGGCCTGCAGGGTGCCGCCCGGGGTGGTGGTGCCGGTGGTGGCGGTCAGGTTGTCGAGGTTGACGTTGCCGCTGTCGGCGGTGGTGAAGGCCAGGGCCACGGTGTTGGCGCCCGCGGTGAGGGTGACGGTCTGCTCGCTGGTCGCCCAGGTGTCCCAGTTCGCGGTGGCGGGCAGGGTGACCTGCCGGACGGTGGTGCCGTTGACGACCAGGCTCAGCGTCTTGTCGGAGCCGGTGCCGTTGGCGTACCGGATGGCGACGGTGGCGGCGCCGGCCGCGGTGGCCTGCACGGTGAAGGAGGTCTTCGCGTTGCCCTTGTTGCCGTCGGTGAAGCCGCCGACGAAGCCGGTACCGGTGTAGCCGGTGTGGTCGGAGGCGACCGAGGCACCGCCGGCGAGCGACGCGGACTCGGCCTCCAGGACGACGGAGGCGGCCTGGGCGCCGGGGGCGAGCGACCACAGGGCGAGACCGGCGACGATCGAGGCGGCGACGGCGACGGCCGTGGTTCTGATGGTGCGGGACTTGCCGGGTGCAGGGGACACGTGGGCTCCCGAAGGTCCACCGGGGCGTGGGCACCGGTGTGGATGGGTGGGGGTACGGCGCCGGCCGCGCTGAGCGGCTCTGCGGCCGGCGCCGGGTCTGTGGGGGCGGCGGTACCGGTCGCGGACCGGGCCGTGGGCCGGATCGCTGACCGGATCACCGATCCGGTGGTGGCTCGGACAGCAGTCCGGGCACGAACCGGCGCGCGCCGAACGAGAGGGTGCGTCCTGTTCGGCGCGCGCCGGAGGAGGGCGGCGGAGGAGGAGGGCGGCGGACCGTACGGTCCGGGCGGGGCCGGCTCGCGGGGCCTCAGCCCTTGAGGCTGCCCGCGGTCAGGCCCGCCATGATGTTCTTCTGGAAGATCAGGAAGATCACCAGGAGGGGGACGCTCGCCATCACCATGCCGGCGAGGAGCTGGTTGGCCGGCATGTCGAGCGAGAGCGTGGCGAGGGCGACGGTGAGCGGCTGGCCCTTGGGGTCGGGCAGCGTCAGCATCGGCCAGAGGAAGTCCTTCCACACGCCGACGACGGCGAAGATGGAGACCACGCCGAGCACCGGCCGCGACAGCGGCAGGACGACGGACGCCAGGATGCGCAGCGGGCCGGCGCCGTCGATCCGGGCGGCGTCGATCATCTCTTCGGGGATCTGGTCGAAGAAGCGCTTGAGGACGAAGATGTTGAAGGCGTTGGCGCAGGCGGGCAGCCAGATCGCGAACGGCGTGTTGATCAGGTTGACGTGGATCAGCGGCACGTCCACCACCGTGAGGTAGGTGGGCACGAGCAGCGCGGACACCGGCAGCATGAGGGTGGCGAGCATCATGGCGAGCACGATGTTGCCGAGGACCGGCCGGAGTTTGGAGAGTGCGTAGGCGGCGGCGACGTCCACGACGAGTTGGAAGAGCAGTGCGCCGGCGGCCAGCAGCAGCGTGTTGAGGAAGTACCGGCCCAGGCCGGTGCTGCTCCACGCCTCGGTGTAGCTCTCGGGGTGGAACGAGTGCGGCAGCAGGTTCGGCACGGGCTCGGCGAGTTCGGCGGACGACTTGAGCGCGCCGGAGGCCATCCAGAAGAGCGGGAAGACGAACGCGGCGGTGAAGCTGACGAGCACGAAGGTCAGCACCGTGCGGTACAGGATGCGTCCGAGGGGGCGTTGCAGTTCGGCGGGGGCGACGAGGGTGCGGACCGGGGATTCGGCGGTGGCCATGGCGAGTTCCTCTCAGCCCTTGGTTCGGGTCAGTCGCAGGTACAGGCCGGCGAAGGCCCCGAGGACCACGAACAGGACGGTGCTCATCGCGCTGGCCAGGCCGAAGTCGTTGTAGACGAAGGCGTAGCGGTAGAGCAGCAGCAGGACGGTGATGGTGGCGTCGCTGGGGCCGCCGCCGGTGAGGACGAACGGTTCGACGAAGACCTGCATGGTGCCGATGATCTGCAGGAGCAGGGTGATCAGCAGGATGAAGCGCATCTGCGGGATCGTCACGTGCCACAGCCGCTGGCGGATGGACGCGCCGTCGAGCTGGGCGGCCTCGTAGAGTTCGCCGGGGATGCCGCCCAGGGCGGCGAGGTAGATGAGCGTGGTGGTGCCCATGTTGGCCCAGGTGGAGACGATGACCAGGGAGAGCATGGAGAGGTTGGCGGACTCCAGCCACTGCTGGGGCGGCAGGTGGAGGATCTTGAGGACGTTGTTGAACAGGCCTGGTCCCGGGTCGTAGAACCAGCGCCACAGCAGGACGGTGACGATGGGCGGGAGCATGACCGGCAGGTAGACGGTCATCCGCAGGTAGGCGCGGCCGTGACGCAGTTCGTTGAGGACGACGGCGGTGACGAACGGGGCGGCGAAGCCGAAGACCAGCGCCAGGGCGGTGAACCACAGGGTGTTGCGCCAGGCCGTCAGGAACAGCGGGTCGTCGAAGAGGCGCTGGAAGTTGTCCAGGCCGACCCATTCGGCGGGGGCGGCGAAGTTGACCTGCTGGAAGCTCAGCAGGAAGCCCCGCACGATCGGGTACCAGGAGAAGAGCGCGAAGGCGAGGACGCCCAGGCCCAGGAACGCGTGGGCGACCAGGTTGTCGGCGATGCGGCGCCGGAGGCGGTCGTGCTGCTGCAGGGGCGCGCCGGTGCGGCGCGGGGAGACGCCGGGTGCTTCAGCGCCGGGCCGTTGGCGGGGGGCGCGGGCGGCGGTTTCGACCTTCATGTCGGATGGCTTTCGACTCGGGCGGGGACCGGTCAGGGATCGGGCGCGGCCGGCCGGCGGGATCGGGGGCCGGCCGCGCCCCGGGCTCACTTGACGGCGGCCAGGACGGCGGCGGCCTTCTTCTCGGCGTCGGCGAGGAGCTGGTCGCGGTTGGCGTCCTTGTCGGTCAGCACGGCCTGCATCACGCCGTCGAGGATGGCGTAGAGCTGCTGGGCGTTCGGCGGCTCGACCTTGACCTTGACGTCGCTGCTGCGGTCGACGAACGGCTGGTAGTTCTTCTGGGGCACGTTGGCGTACTTGGCGTGCACGGTCTTGATCGTCTCGCCGCCCTTGCCGTTGAACAGGTCGGGCTGCGGCAGGCCGATCGGTATGTCGGAGCCGGCGGACTTCTTGGTGATCTCGTCCTCGCGCTCGGGGTTCAGGTACTTCCACTGCACCCAGGCGAGGCCCGCCTTGGTCTTCTCGGGAGTGTTCCTGAGGTTGAACATGAAGCCGTCGCCGCCGCCGAGGGTGCCGATGCCGGGCATGGCGGCGAGACCGAACTCGTCGTACTTGCGCTCGAACTGCTTGACGATGGTGGGGATGTTGTCGGGGCCGGCGAGGTACATGCCGAGCTTGCCGGAACCCATCATCTTCTGGACGTCGGGGATCTCCAGGAGCTGGCGGCTGCCCATGCTGTCGTCGGTCCAGCGCATGTCGTGCAGGTACTGCAGGGCCTTGTGGCCGGCCTCGGAGTTGAAGGCGGGCTTCCAGGCGTCGCCGTCCTGCTTGGCGACGTCGCCGCCGAGCGAGTAGATCCAGGAACTGAGGTGCCAGCCGCCCTGGTTGTTCTTGCTGAAGTCGGCGTAGCCGGTGACGCCGTCGCCGAGCGCGGTGATCTTCTGGGCGGCGGCGCGGACCTCCTCCCAGGTGGTCGGCGGCTTCTCCGGGTCCAGGCCCGCCTTCGCGAACAGCGCGCGGTTGTAGACCAGGCCCATGGAGTAGTTCCCGGTGGGCAGGCCGTAGACCTTGCCCGCCTTGTCCTTGAAGACGTCCAGCAGTTCGGGCTTGACGTCGGCGAGCGCGGGGACGTCCTTGAGGTACTGGCTGACGTCGGCGACCTGGCGGCGCTGGATCAGCCCGGCGGGGTCGGTGAAGTAGACGTAGAAGACGTCCTCCAGCTGACCGCCGGCGAGCTTCGCGGCGAACGTCTTCGGGTCCATCAGGCCCTCGCGGGCATCGATCCTGATGTTCGGGTGGCTCGCCTCGAACGCCTTGACGTCGTCCTCGAAGTTCTTGCGGTCCACGGTCTGCGTCGCCGGCGGGAGGCCGTTGACGGAGATGGTGACCACACCTCCGGCCTTGCCGGAGTCGCCCGAAGAGCCGCTGCCGCACGCGGCCACGGTGAGCGCGACGGCCGCGGCCAGTGTCGCGGCGGAGAGCCGGCGGGTTCTGTTGCTGTCCATGCTGATCGGACCTTCCGTGGATCCTGCAAGAATTTGCGGCCACCACTGCAACGCAGGACGGCCGCTCGATGCGGATTGTCTGACCGGCGCCACGGGGAGGCGTTCGCCGGTGGCAGTGAACATAGACAGTGTTAACGCAATTGGTCAACAGTGTTACGCAACATCCTTGCACTGGTTCATCGGTTCGTGACCTCGTAGGACCGGGGGGCGGCGGGCGCCGTGCGGGTGGAGGACCGGACGATGAGCTCGGGCTCGAAAAGGACCTCCTCGGGGGCGACCCGGTGGCCCTCTATCTGCTCGACCAGCACCTTTGCCGCCGCCGCGGCCATCAGGTGGACCGGCTGGCGGATCGTGGTGAGCGGCGGGTCGGTGGCGATCATGTAGGGCGAGTCGTCGAAGCCGACCACCGAGACGTCCTCGGGCACCGACAGCCCGTCCTTGCGCAGCCTGCGGATCGCGCCCAGCGCGAGGGCGTCGCTCGCGCACACCACCGCGGTCGCGCCGGCCGCCACCAGGCGCGGCACCATGGCCGCTCCCCCGTCCAGCGAGAACATCGTGTGCGCCACCAGTTCGTGCACCCGCGACCCCTGGCCGCGGGCATCCAGGTACCGCGAGAACGCCTGCAGTTTGCGTACGGACGGAACGTGCGCCGCAGGGCCGAGGAGCAGTCCGATCCGCTCGTGGCCGAGCGCGGTGAGGTGGGCCAGGGCCTGCTCGACGGCGCTCGCGTCGTCCACCGCGATCCGCGCCGCCCCCTCGTGCCCGTCGGCCGCGTTGATCAGCACCATCGGCATCTCCCGCTCGTGCAGCACCCGGCCCTGCTCGGGGCCGGCGTCGGCGTAGCTGGCGCCGACGAAGACGATCCCGGCGACGTTCTGCCGCAGCAGCATCTCGACGTAGTTCGCCTCCGAGACGCCGTCGGCCGTGCGCGTACACAGCACCGGCATCAGGCCGCGCTTGCTCAGCGCCCCCGCCAGCACCTCGCAGAACGCGGGGAACACCGGATTCTGCAGGTCGGGCACCACGAGGCCGACCAGCGGCGCGCGCTCGGTGCGCAGGGCCGACGGCCGCTCCAGCCCCATCACGTCCAGGGCCGTGAGCACCGACTGCCGTGTCGCGTCGGCCACCCCGGGCCGGTTGTGCAGCACCCGGCTCACCGTCGCCGTGCTCACGCCGGCGAACCTCGCTACCTCGTTCACTCGCTTCGTCATGGCCGAAGACTACAAAGGTCTACGCAAAAATTGAACTGGCCAACGCAAATCGGTGGAATCGGCCTCGGGGCCGCCGCGCGGGCCCCCGGTCCCCATCCGGCCATCCGGACTTGATGGCCTGCCCCGGCCAGGGCCGCCCAGGAGGCCCATGGAGCAGGGATCACCCCACCCCGGGCTGAGATCAGCCGCCATCCCAGCATGCAAGGATCTTGCTCTGATCCAGGCGTAGTTTGCGATCGCGCAGCTATGCTGGCCGCGCAGGCCCTCACCTAGGACGAACGGAGCACCCGAGTGACCCTCGCATCGGCCCCCGGCCTGTTGGAGCTCGTCGCGGGCCTCGTCCGCGTCCCGGCGGGAACCCGCACGTAGGCGCTGCAGCCCATGCGGGGGTGGCACGGCCTGCGCATTCGGCCGGCCGCTGGCCGCTGCCGACTGCCGGCCGTTCTTGCGGCCGGCCGGGCTGAGTGGGCCGAGTGGGCCGCGAACGTGGTCGCGCGTTCGTCGGCGCGGCTCCACGCGGCCGAAGCGGTGGCCGACACGGAGGAAGAGGTCTTGGAGTTCGCGGCCCGAGCCCTCCGCCGAAGGCCCGTTGATCACGACCGGAGGCCGCCCCGCCGCTGCCACCACCGACGCCGGCTGCACACGATCCGGGAGCGGCCCGACGAAGACCGCCCCTGGCGGGAACCGGACCACCGCACTCACCGCGCAGCCTTCTGGCCGGGCGGAACACCGAAGTCCTGTTGGAGTACCGGTCGTCTGCTACTGGCCGAGGAAGCCGAGGTGCCGCTGGACGGCCGCGGTGACCCTCGGCTCGTCGTCGGTGGCGAGCAGGTCGAGCAAGGCCCCGCGCAGGACCGCCAGCGTCAGGGTGCGCCGGGCGGCGCCGTCCGCACCGTCCCGTTCCGGCTGCGGCTGGCAGTGGGCCAGGACGTCGAGCCAGTCGTCCACGGTGGCCCGGGCGAACCCGGCCCAGGGGCCATCGGGTTCGACGAGGGAGCGGGTGTAGGCCTCGGCCCACAGGCGTAGCAGGGGGCGGTGTTCGTCGGCGGCCAGCCACGTCCACACCTGGCCGGCTGCCGGAGCCAGGCCGGCCGGGCGCTCGCTCTGCCGGAACCGCACCAGGAGTGCCAGCTCGTCGGTGCGAGCCCGCTCCAGCAGTGCCCGCAGGAGTCCGTCCTTGTTGCCGAAGAGGAACATCAGCACCCGGGTGCTGGAGCCGACGGCCTCGGCCAGCGGGCGCAGCGACAGGTCGGTCAAGCCGTGGGCGAGCGCGTACTGATAGGCGGCTTCGAGCAGTTCGGTCTGCCGTGCGGACGGGTTTGCGGTCTTCGGGGGCATGGACCTAGCCTAAAGCAACTAACACACTCGTGTCAGTAACTCATGGTGATCGAACACCTCGGAGAGTGTGCAATGTCGAGCGGAGCCAGCCGGCGCCAGGTCGTGATCCGTCGTGCCGACCGCCCCGGTGACCTGGGCTGGGTGGTGATGGCCCACGGCGAGCTGTACGACCGGCAGTTCGGCTGGAACACCGACTTCGAGGCCCTCGTCGCCGAGATCGTCGCCGACTACGCGACCCGGCGGGACCCGGCCACCGAGGCCGCCTGGATCGCCGAGGTCGACGGCGAGCGGGCCGGCTGCGTGCTGCTGGTCGCCGGTGAGCAACCGGAGGTTGCCAAACTGCGCGTCCTCCTCGTCACCCCGGCTGCCCGGGGCCTCGGGCTCGGCACCCGCCTCGTCGAGGAGGCCCTCGGGTTCGCCCGCGCGGCCGGCTACCGGCACGTGACGCTGTGGACCAACGACAACCTGGTCTCCGCCCGCAGGATCTACGAGCACTTCGGTTTCGTCCTCATCGCCGAGGAGCCCCACCACAGCTTCGGCCACGACCTCGTCGGCCAGACCTGGACCCTCGGCCTCGACGGCGGCACGGCGGAGGAGTGAACGCATGCAGCGTCACGGCGTGACCTGGGACAGGCCGGTGGACACCACGGCAGACGGTGACGGAGATGAGCGGGCGAGAAGTCTCCGCGCCGATCGGCGACCTGCGGCAGGATTGAGCCGTGCCGACCAAGTCAGACATGATCGAGCTGAGCGAATCCGAACTTCGTGAGATCGCGGGCTACGCCGCTGATTGTGCGGGCAGGGCGCTGTCGATCTTCGAGCAGAGCCTTCCTGCCGACACGCGCCCTCGCGACGCCATCGAGGCCGCCTACGCCTTCGCCGGGGGCGGCCGGCGCACGGCCGCCCTGCGGCAGAGCGCGTGGGCGGCGTTCAGAGCGGCAGGAGAAGCCACTTCACCCGCTGCGGCGGACGCGGCACGAGCGGCAAGCCACGCGGCCGGCGCTGCCTACCTACATCCCCTGGCGGACGCGCATCAGGTCAAACACGTTCTCGGTGCGGCGGCGCATGCGGCGCGAGCAGAAGAACTGGTGACCGGAGAAGACCCGCGTGTCGGTGCGGGCACCCTGGAATGGGCGCGTCATCACGCACCGTCAGCGGTCACCGCGGTGCTCGGCCGTCTGCCCGCCGCGCCTCCCGGAGGCGGCCGCGTGGGAGAGTTCATTCGCGATCTCGACGCCGCTCTCCGCGCCTGAGGACGATCAGGCACCAGAGCCCGCGGAGGGATCCGCCGGCGGGACTCGTCGACGGCCGCCTCACCGACACGGTCACCTTCAGGAGTGCGCGCACGCCCCGGCATGGTCGAACCGCTTGTCGACCAGATCCCCGACCAACTCGACCGGTTGCGGGCCGGCGACCCCGACACCGGTGACGCCGGCGGGGAACAGGCGGAGGCGGAGTTCGGGGCTGCGCCGGGTGACGGGGCGTCGGATCACAGCACCGTGGGCGCCCGCGCGTGGCCTCACCGCACCGGCCTGCGCGTACTCCGAGGGCATCAGGGCGCTCTGAGCCCGGAAGTGACGGATCTCGAACGGCGTTGGCGGATGTGGGAATTCCGCGGACCGCCCGTTCGTCACCGTGCGACAAACCATCAACCCCGCATGCACGAATCCCATATCCAGCATGCCGCAGCACGGCCCCACCGCTCACGAGTTCAGCTCGTGAACGGTCACGAGGTCCCGTCCGATGCCTGGGATCAGGTGGGATCTTCGCGCTTTGGGGTCATCCCCGAGTCGCGTATCGGCAGCCAGTGCGGCCACCACGGCGGGTGGCCGGCCGGGCAGCGTGCCGACGTGTAGTACCCGGGTTCGGACGCGATGTTGAGCGACAGGTCGCCGGCGATCGCCGTGCCGAGGAGGAGCAGTCCGGCGAGGCATCCGACTGTGGTGCGGGCCCAGAGCGCGCGCCGTCGCAGGCCCCACCACGCCAGGGTGAAGCCCAGCGGGACGCAGGAGAAGTAGGCCAGCATGTACGGCATGCCGTCGAGGCCGTCCAACCGCGGTGTGTACGACTCCAGGTCGAACAGCACCGGCCACGCCAGGTTCGCGCAGTAGGCCCTGGAGTCGACGATGGTGTCGGTCGCCGATGCATCTGCCATGAATCCGGCGATCACGCCCACGATGACCACGAGGCAGCCGATGCCGCAGCCCTGAGGCATGGACAAGCCTGCTGTGGACGTACCCGGCTGGTTCGAAGCCACGGTGATTCCCACCCCCTGCTCTGCTCAAGTCACGGGACGTCGACCACCACACCGTTGGTTCCGGCGCGCGGTCCCTGCCTCCAACCGTGCGCCGGGTCACGGGAGGCGATCACGCGGTGACCTGGAAGCGATCTTCAGAGCCCTGGATCAGCGCAGCCCGGCCGTACGTGAACTCCCACAGCCCGGACGGACCACCATGGCCGACACAGCAGGAGCTACGGAGGAATGCGAGGCCCGTCAGCGGCCGGCCAAGCCCTCACCCCTGAAGATCAAATTCAGCACACCCCCTGCACCCCCATCCGGCGTCAACGACGAAGCTCCCGGCCGCCGGTGGTGGTCACGACCGTGACCCCCTGGCAGCCGGGAGCTCCATCACTACGCACGACACGGGTATCCGTGCCGTCTCATCTCGACGACGGCCCCGCGGGTGGCGCGTCCGCTCCGGTGGGAGGGATCAGCAGGGGAAGGTGCCGCTGTACAGGGCGTGTCCGTAGGAGGAGCTTCCCGAGCCGAAGCCGTAGATGCCGTCGTCGCTCCAGACCGCCTCGCGGAAGCCGTTGACGCAGGTCGAGGTCGGGGCGATGGCGAAGCCCTCCAGGTTGTCGGTCGGCATGACGGCCGGGTTCGTGTAGGTCACGTCGGGGACGATCGCGCCGCCGGCGTTGACCTTCATGAGGGTGTGGGTCTCGCCGCAGGTGTTGTCGCAGGTCGCGATGAGGCGCTGGGTTCCGGCGTCGTAGGTCACGTCCATCACGGAGGCCTTGCCGGTCGCGATCGTGGTGAACGTGGTGAACGAGCCGTCGGAGTTGAGGCCGTAGACGTGCAGGGTGCCGTCCCACTCCAGGCCGGCGAAGTACAGGCCCGAACCGTGCAGCGGGTAGTTCGCCGGGTTGTAGGCGGCGCCGGTCAGCGGGTCGATCCAGCCGTTCGCGGTCAGCCAGCTGTCCGGCACGTACCCGACACCCTCGAAGCCCAGGTTGGCGTCGTCCTTGCTGCCGGTGTCGAGCTGCGGGAACTGCGAGGTCATGTCCCACTGGTGGACCGGGGTGAGCGTCGATCCGGTCACGGCCGGGTCGAACTCCATGATGGTGTCCTTGGGGACCGTGTTGTTGGTGTTGTCGCGCTCGGAGGTCACGTAGAGGTGGCCGTTGCTGCCGACCGTCAGGCCCTCGGCGTCCGGCTCGCCCGAGCCGCCGGCGAAGCGGATCTGCTTGCCGGTCGCGCTCCACGTCGCGTCCGGGACCCACTTGCCGTTGCTCTTCACCAGCTTGTAGAGCCAGCTCTTGTTCTTGGCCGCCCACAGCACCGACGGGTTCGCCGGGTCGAACGCCAGGCCGCTGATGTCACGACCCTCGGGGCCGGTGGAGGTGGTGAACGCGCAGACGTTGTCGGCGATCGTGACGTCCAGTCCGCCCGGCCACGCCAGCGTGCCCGCCGGCTTGGCGCCCGTACCCGTGGGCGCCTCCGGGGCGCAGCCGCTGGTCAGCGCGCCGCCACCGCCCAGCAGCTGGCCCGTCTGGCCACCACCGCCGCTGCCCGAGCAGGAGTTGGCGCCGCCGAGCGTCGCCGTTACGGCCGTCTGGAACCAGCCGGTGCCGTTGGCGCAGCGCTCGTCCGACGGCTTGGCGCCATCGGTCGCCCAGGTCACCGAGTCGATGGTGGAGCCGGTGCTGTTGAGCAGGAAGACCGAGTCGTTGTCCCCCAGACCGAGGGTGGAGTTGAACGTGACGTAGCCGCCCGCGGGGATGCTGGTCGCGCTCGGCGAGGAGGACGAGATCGAGACCGGGGAGTGGGTGGTGTCGCTGTCGACGTACTTCCACGACCCGATGCTGACCGCACTCGTGCCGCCGTTGTACAGCTCCACGGTGTCCGTGCCGTTCGAGGTGACCTCGTTGATCCGTACCCGGCTCGCCGCCGGTGTCGAGGAGGGGCAGCCCCCGGCGTTCGCGGCACCGAACGTGGCAGCCACGGTCGTGGTCACCCACGCCCCGGTACCGTCCCCGCCGCAGCGCGCCATCGCCGGCTTCGCCGCGTTGGTGGCCCACTCGACGCGGTCGACCACCGTGCCGTCGGACGTGTAGATCACCAGCTTGTCCGAGTCGCCGAGTCCCTTGGGCGAGTTGAAGGTGACGAAGCCGCCGGCCGGGATCGTGCTGGAGGACGGGCTGAACGACTGCGGCGAGAAGGCGTCGTCGGACATCTTCCAGCCGCTGATGCTCACTGCGGTCGAACCGGTGTTGTAGAGCTCCACCGTGTCGTTGTTGGACGAGGTGACCTCGTTGATCCGAATGTTCTGGAAGCCGGCAGGGTCCGCGGCGGCCGCGGGCTGCGCCGCGAGCAACCCGGTGACGAGCAGTCCTGAGAACGTCAAGGCCGCGGCGCAGACGGAGGCGACGCCGGTACGCGAGTGTGAGGTAGGCACGAGGCCGAACTCTGGTGACACAACCTTGAAACGGCGTGTACTCCGGTTGAATGCCACCTGCTGGCCACCGGAACGCCAGGCGCGCGCCGGCACCACGCGACGCGTCGGCACCACCGGCGTCGTCCGTGAACACCGGCCCCGCCCGCACTGTCCGGTGCGACGCCCCGTGCCTGAGCACTTCCACCCGTGCGGGCGGACACCCGACATCGCGAGGACACCCGACATCGCGAGGACTCCCGGTAGAAACGCCCCTCCAGCCGGTCGGGGCTGAGAGAGCCGAAGCCGTACCCCTGGCCGACCCGCCACCGGTCGATCTTCAGAGGCAGGAACCTACCGGTCGAGGATCCGGCGCCACCAGGGC
This sequence comes from Kitasatospora sp. NPDC057015, assembly GCF_042673745.1. Lineage (NCBI taxonomy): Bacteria > Bacillati > Actinomycetota > Actinomycetes > Kitasatosporales > Streptomycetaceae > Kitasatospora > Kitasatospora sp. NPDC057015. The sequence goes on along the minus strand of NZ_JBHUSG010000037.1, from coordinate 22,155 downwards.
TGCGCAGCAGAGGGCGCCGTCTCGGTGCCGGCGGGACGGAGACGGCTCCGGATCGGGGTGTCCCATTCGATCAGGGCACCGGGGAACCAGGTGACCGGTTTGGTGTCGACGCGCGCGTTGGCCCAGGCGGCGACGCGTTGGGCTGTGTCCCGGTCGGGCAGCAGGCCGTGTTCGTTGACCCCCACACCGAGACTGCGCACACCGTCGTCGTACAGGTTGTTGCAGAGCCAGCTGTGGAGCAGCCCGTAGTCGTAGCCGAGTACCTCCCAGCCGAGTTCGTGTCCGTCCTCGGCCATCTCCCGGGCGGCGGCCTCGCCGACGCCCCGACCGTCGAGGTGGGCGAGCAGCACCGGCTCGTCCGTCCCGGCCGCGCGGATGTCGGCAACGAAGCCGCCGACATGCTCGGAGGGCACCAGCAGGGCGTACAAGCGCGCCTCCGCGGGCACCTGGAACAGGAGGCAGGCCGTCAACGCCTCCCGCGCGGTGCCGAACCAGCAGCCGTCCTGCGAAAGCCGGTCGCTCAGGCACTCGGACGCCGTGACCAGCCGCTCCGTCCGGGGCATACCCGAGCCTGCGAGCCGCTCGGGCGCTGTGACGAAGTAGCCGGCGAGCAGTATCCCGTCGGGCACGTCCACGTCGGAAGGAAGACCCTCGATCATTCCGGAACCGTACCTGACCTGCGGCGTCGACGTCCGATGAGACGAGTCCCGGGCGATCGAACCTCGGTGAAACCGATCAGGGCGGCGAGGAGCGCTACGGGATCGGCCCCGACACCCGCACCCGCCTCGACGCCTGTCTCGCACAAGCCGCCGACAGCCGACAGCCGGCAGTCGCTGGCCGCGAGGGCGGCCCGGACCTACCTGGACGTCTGCTTCTTCCACCCGTTCGACGACGGCAACGCCCGCGCCGCCCTGCTCGCCCTGCTGTTCGTGCTGGCCCGCGCGGGCGTCACACTCGACTCGGTGGTGCTCATCGGTCGCGTCGGCCACCGGGCCGACGATCAGCAGGACGCGCTGGGCCTGTGCCGTTCCGTCGAGTTGCAACTGAGGCAGAACCGCACCACCGCTCGGTGACCGCCGGGTACGGGACCGCCTCCACCCACCCCCGCAGCACCAGGCCGGCCGTGGCGACGCACCACCTGGGCCGACGGCTCGGCGGAGGGTCGCGGGAGCGCCCGCCGGCCAACCCCGGTGGTGGCCGGACCGGGAGGGCTCGACCGCTGCCCGGCCTCCACGGCGGACGGGCCTGTCGCCGGGCCGGCCACGATCACGCCGGACAGCAGGAAAGCACGACAGCACGACGGGAGCCGCGCTTCCCGCCGTACACGGGTAGGCGGCTCCCGTCACCACGCCCGGTACGACCTCGCAGTCCTGCCGTGCGCCCTGGTCAGACCCGGGTCACATCCCGCGCGCCGGTACCCGGGCGGATCACATAGATCCCGGACCCGGGCAGTGTCTCCCGCGAGTCCTCACGAAGCTGCTCCACGCTGATCTCGGTCGGCCATCGCGTACGCAGTTCGGACCAGCGGACTCCCGCGAGGTCGACGTGCGTTAGGTCGGCCGCGCTCAGGTCCGCGGTGGTGAAGTCGTCCAGCGTCTCGGAGAGGAACTCCAGGTCGAGAGCTTCCGGTTCTCCGAGCCCGAGCAGTTCTCCGACCTGCGCGGCCAGCGCTCGCGTGAGGTACTCCACCTCCAGGCCGGCCCGGGTGAGGTCGCCGCCGCGTACCGCGAGCATGAACACGTGGCAGGCCCTCAGGAACTCCGCGATCGCCGGGTGATCCGCGCTTCGCACGCGCTGGTCGATCGTCGCCGCCATCTCCCGTACGAGGACCTGCCCGACCCTGGCCGCCTGGTTGATGGCCGGGTAGTGGGGCTCCAGCAGCGCGACGATCTGGTGCGCCATGTCCCGCAGGTCCCACGCCAGGGCGGCCCGCCCGTCCAACTCGTGAGCGATGCCCCGCGCGATCCCCTGCGCGGCGAAGACGGCCCTCTTCAACGACATTCCGCGGTACCGGCCGAAGCCGAGACCGTAGGTGAGGTCCTGAGCCAGGACCACCGTCCGGATCAGCAGGTCGGCGAGGATCGCCGACGAGACGAGCGGGTGCTCGCGCAGCACCAGCCTCTGCTCGTGGCCGATCAGCTCGAACCGCTGGTGCATCAGGCCCACCTCGTACAGGGGTGCGGCCGCCTTCTCAAACTCGGTGCGGTCCACGGTCCTGGACAGGATGGACACCAGTCCCGCCTCGACGTCCAGTACCACGTCCAGACCCTCGCCGAGTTCCTTGTGCCGTGAGCACAGCGTCACCTCGCGCAGACCCGCCTCCACGTCAAGATGGCCGTCCAGGCCTTCCAGGAACACCTCCTGTGAAGGCCTCAGCCGGTCCGAGAAGACACGGGCGCGGAGTCCCGGAACGAAGGGCTCGCCCATCACTCCCCCTCTCGATCGGTCATTCTGCTGGAAACGGCCATCCGCGCCTTGAACAGACTCGCCCGCACCGCCGCCGACTTCAGCCCCAGCTCGGCCGCGATCTCAGCCGGCGAGTAGCCGTCCAACGTCCAAGCCATCACCTGCCGCTGGCGCGAGGGGAGATCCTGCAGCAGACGCAGGATCTCCTGCCGCTGCTCCCATTCGGCGGCCTCCCCCGGCGACGGCAACAGGGAGGTCGGTTCGAGAGCCAGTTCGTCGGTGCTCTCCTCCACCTGGCTGAAGGCCCGCACCAGCTTCCTGGACGCGACTCTTCGGCTCCACGCCTCCGGCAACTGGATGCGGTCCCACCGCTCGTACGCCTGCAGCATCGTGTCCTGGGCCAAGTCGGCGGCCAGGGCCGCAGACGCCCCCTGCCACATCAGGAAGGCCACCAGCCTGCGGATGCACGTGCGGTAGAAATAGGCGAACTCGCCGTCACGCGAACTCGCGTCGATCTCGCTCTCGGAGGCCGGCAGGTGTCCGAGGGATGCCGCCGAGGCCGCGTCCCGATCCGGCCCGGTGTCACTCATGCGCGCCGCAACCCCGCTTCTGCTGCTTCCCGGAGCGCACCGGGAAGACCTCCGGGGAGTCGCACGCCTGCACTGAGAGAACCACCACGACGGAGTGCTGTGATGTCGGACGACGGCTCCATCGGCTCGCTCGTAACTGCCCGACGAGGGTGGCCACGGCCCCCGCCAACCCCAGCACCGCCGCCACCACCGAGCCCACAACGGGATCCACCGATCTCACTCCCCAACTCGTCCAACGTCTACACAGCCAAGAGGGCGGGGGAGGCACTCGCGTTAACCGGTCGGAGGGCTTTGTTACAAACGCGACCGGCGGCCCTTCGGCCGCCGGTGCCGGCAGGAGCAGTCAGCGCAGGCCCGGCCTCACATCCCGGGACTCACCACACGACGGCCTCGCCCACCCCCGGGCCCGGGCCGACCGGTTCGACCGTCTCGCCGTCGCTCGCGACCACACCACGGCTCATCCCATCCGGGACGGTGCTCGCACCCATCCGGGACGGTACTCGCACCGGCCCAGCCCGCGGGAGCGATCCGGTGTGGCGGCCGGCGGCGCGCGGTCAGAGCGCCTTCCCGCTCTCGCGGGCGGCGGCGTCCGCGGGCTCGCCGGGGGCGGCGGTGACCCGGGTGCCGGGGTGCAGCAGGGCGCACAGGAAGGCGACCGCGAGCGCGGCGGCCATGCCGTACAGCACCGGGCCGTTCGCCTCGGCGAAGTCGTGCCGGACCGCGTCCAGCAGGGTGGACCCGGCGCCGGTGGCGGGGGTCTGCGCGCCGGAGCCGTTGCCGGTGATGCTCCCGGTGAGGGTGTCGGCGACGTTGTGCGCGGCGTCGGCCGGGACGCCGCTCTCGACCAGGGTGTGCTGCACGTTGCGGACGGTGCCGTTGAGCAGGACGGTGCCCAGCACGGCCAGGCCCAGGCTGGCGGAGTAGTTGCGCACGGTCTGGGTGATCCCGGTGACCTCGCCGTAGGAGGCGTCGATCGACCGGTTGACCGCGTCCGTGGAGGCCGGTGTCAGCAGCAGCCCGATCCCCGCGCCGGCCAGGACGATGTACGGCCACTGCGCACCGAGGGACAGGTCGGTGATGTTCGAGGCCCAGAGCGCGAAGCCGGCCGCGGACACCGCCGTGCCCAGCACCATCGGCGGGCGGGCGCCGCGCCGGTCCAGCATCCGCCCGCCGATCTGCGAGCCGGGGGCGAACCCGGCGAAGAAGACCAGCAGGTACAGGCCCGCCTCGTTGGGGGACTGACCCAACGCCACCTGGGCGTAGACCGAAGCGAAGAAGAACACCGGGACGAAGGCGATCATGGCGAAGAACAGCACCGCGTTGTCCGCGGCGAACGCCCGGTCGGCGAAGACCCGCAGCTTGATCAGCGGATGGTCGGTGCGCAGTTCCACCAGTACGAACACCGTCAGCACCAGCAGGCCCCCGACGATGCACAGCCAGGTCGCCGGGCTGCCCCAGCCCCAGGAGGCCGCCTGCTGCAGGCCGAGCACGCTCAGCCCCATGCCGGCGGCCACCAGGATCGCGCCCGTCCAGTCGATCGGCTCCCGGCGCGGGGTGTTGCGGATCCCGGCCAGCGCCGTCAGCACGAGCGCGACCACCGCCACCGGCACGTTGACCCAGAAGATCGCCCGCCAGGTCCAGGAGGTCAGCCAGCCGCCCAGCAGCGGGCCGATCGCCGTCAGACCGCCCGCCACGCCGAAGAACAGCGCCAGCGCCCGGCCGCGCCGCTGCACCGGGAACACCTCGACCACCACGGCGAGCGCCGCCGGGAACATCAGCGCCGCGCCCAGGCCCTGCACCGCCCGGAAGCAGATCAGCCAGGTCTCCGCGGCGCCGCCGGAGGGCACCGCCCCGCACAGCGCGGAGGCGATCACGAAGATCAGCGTCCCGGCCAGCATCATCCGCTTGTGGCCGAGCACGTCCGCCAGCCGCCCGCCCAGTGCGAAGAAAGCGGCCAGCGACAACAGGTAGGCGTTCACCACCCACTGCATGCCGACCGCCGACAGGCCCAGCTCGCGGATGATGTCGGGCGCGGCGATCGACACGATCGTCTGGTCGATGAACGTCATCGACACCGCGAACAACATCGCCGCCAGCGTCAGCGACTGGCTGGCCGCGACGGGCGCGGTGCCCTGCGCGGGCCCCTGCGCGGTGGGGTCGGGCTGCCGGCCTGCCATCCGTTGCGTCCTTCCGTCCTGCGGGCCCGCCGCCGTGCGGCCCGCGCCTGGTGGTCGGGACCGGGTCGCCGCCTCCGAACCGGGTCCGGGACCCGGCCGCGGCGCCGGCGCCCGCTCCACCCACCGACCCTGCCCGGACCGCGTGACGGTGCGGGGCAACGCCACGTCCCGCCGACGCGATGTCAGCTGTTCGGCGGATCGCCCGGGGTGCCCGCCACCCGCCCGTCCCCGCGCCGCACCGCCACCGCCCGTCCCCGCGCCGCCACCGCCACGGCCCGCCCGTACGCCCCGAGAACCGGTCCCCGGCGACGGTCGTACTGCAGCGTCCCGCCCGGTGGTCGTTTCGCGGGGCCGACCTCCGCGGCGCCTCCCTGCGAGGCGTCTCCCTGCGAGGCGTCTCCCTGGCAGGCTGCGATCTGACGGGTGTGGACCACCGAGAGGCGGACCTGACCGGCGCGCGAATCGGCCGGGTCCGCACCGGCATCCCACCTCACGGGCTGACCGACGCCACCGGCATCAGGCTGGACAACGCCGTCCTCCGCGCCATCGAGCTCGACCTGGTCATCGGCTGGCCCCTCACCACGTGATCGGCCGATGGCCGAGGCGCATGACCCCGACTCCACACGTGGGCGGACGATCCTGCTCCCCCGGCCATCGCGTCGCTCGCCCTTCCAGAGGGAGGCGCGGCACATCGACGAGAACCCCTCCGTGGCGGAGAACCGTCGCCGTGGCGGGTGCGTCCGAAGTGGCATGAGTATCCCTGTCGATGCAAGGTCCGGGCGGGCGCCCGGGGTTCGAGGGCCGGCCTTCCTGCGAGGGCTCGCCGGGGCCGGAGTCGGGGTCGGGGGGCTGGCCACCGGGTACGGGACGACCATTCTGGTGGCGGCGGCCCGGAGCTACTGCGATGCCGCCTGGGAGCCGCAGCACCGGTTCGCGTTCTCGATCATCGACTGGCCGGGGATGGAACTGCTGTGCCTCGTCGCGGCGGTGGCCGTGTGGGTGGGCGCGAGGCGGCTGACGGCCGAACTGCCCATCGCCTGGCGGGGGATCGTCCCGGCGGCCCTGGTGTTGCTCGCCCTCGCGGTGGTGGCGATCGGGTGCTTCGCGCTCCTGGGCACACCGAGCGCGTACCACGGTGATTCGGGACTCTGCCCTCCCAGCAACATCCCGCCGTGGTGGCCGTCCTGGCTGCCCGCCTGAGCGATCCGCGGCGGAGCCGACGCGCCGACAGCACGGCGCGGCCCAGCCGCTGTTCGAGTGGGAGGCCGGATTCCAGCACACGCAGGTGCGTGTCAATGACCGTGGATGAGAGGGTGGTTGTGGTGAAGGCGGCGACGGGTGAACTGGTTCCGGCCGAGGTCGGGCGGCTGGTGGCCGCCGGCTGGGTCGCCCACCCGCAGGAGGAACCCGACGGTACCGTCTCCGTTCTCAGCCCGGACGGGAAGAGCATCGTGCGGCTCGAATCGACGGATGACTACGTCAGGGCGAACGCGGCGGACCTCGACGACGAACCGGCCCGCCGCGAGATGGCCCCGGCCGCCGAATCGAACCCGGGGGCGATCCTGGCGATCCTGGAGCGGATCGCCCGCTGACTCCCACCCGGCCCGGCCGGCCCGCAGGATCGGCCCGGCCGGGACGGGAAGGACGGAACACGCTCCAGTGGAACGGCGCCGGGCCGGCGAGGCCGGCACGCGGGAAGGGGCGCAGCCACGACGGCAGGCACCCGGAGCGTACCCGTGCCGGTCCTCCCCGACCCGGCGCTCTCGGCGTCGCCGACCCGACGCTACGACCGCAAGCGGTCGGCGGGGGCCCGGGGTTCGGCCGGGGTGGGCGCCGGCGGGTTGTCGCCGGGCACCGAAGCGGTGGCCAGGATCGAGCCCGCGAGGATCAGGGCGAAGGCCGTGAGCACGCCCGCGCTCAAGGGTTCACCGAGGAAGGCGACGCCCGCGCCGACCGCCACGGCCGGGTTGACGTAGGTGATCACGACCGCGCGGGCGGGGCCGGCCTCGCGGATGAGTTCCAGGAAGGCCACGAAGGCGAGCGCGGTGCAGACGACGCCGAGGCCGGCCAGCGAGATCCACACCTGACCGGTGGGTGCGGTGGACGGCCAACCGGCGGCTGCGAACGGGCCGTAGACGAGCGTCGCGAGCGTCAGGCAGGGGGCGATCAGCTGCAGCGTGGGCACCCGCTTGAGGTGGCGGGCCACGATCAGCGGCGCGATCGCGTAGCCCAGCGAGGTGATCAGGACCTCCAGCAGCGACCGGGAGTCGCCGCCGGACAGCTGCGGCGCGGTGAGCACCACGACGCCGGCCAGTCCCAGTCCGAGGCCGGCCAGGCGGCGGACACCGAGGCGCTCCGCCGCGCCGAAGCGCCCGCCGGGGACCCGGGCGACCACCAGTGCGAGGATCGGCACGGCCGCGATCAGCAGGCCCGACGTGGAGCTCGACAGGCGGCGTTCGGCGTCGGTCAGGGTCCACCACGGGATGAGGATCTCCAGCACGGCGAAGGCGAGCATCGGCCGCCAGTGGGCGCGCAGCACCCGGCCGAGCCCGCCCTGGCGCAGGGCGAACGGCAGCAGCAGCGCGGCCCCCACCGCGCAGCGGACGAACACCACCGCGGCGGGCGGCAGGCCCGTCACCGCCACCTTGATCATCAGATACGGAAGGCCCCAGACCACGCTCATCAGGGCGAACAGGAACCAGCCACGTGCAGTCATACCCGGCAGCCTGGTCCGTTCAGCGGCGGATGTCTTGAACGCTGTTGCGGTACGCCGCCGGGGTGACCCCGAGCACCCGGCGGAACCAGCGGGTCAGGTGCGCCTGGTCCGCGAAGCCGACCAGGCCCGCGACCTCGGCGGGCCGCAGGCCCTCCTCCAGCAGGGCGCGGGCCCGGCCGACCCGGTACTGGGCGAGCCAGGCGTACGGCGGCACGCCGGTGGCGTCCCGGAAGGCGCGCAGCAGCTGGTAGCGGGACAGGCCGAAGCCGGCGGCCAGATCGGCGAGCGCGGGCGGGGCGAGCAGGTCGTCGGCCAGCCGGTCCCGGACGTCCCGGGCGATCCGGTGGCTGCCCGGGACGGTGTCCCGGACCGGACGGGAGGAGCCGTGGCGGCGGGCGAGGGCGGTGAGCAGCCAGGGCACCCGGGATTCGGTCTCCAGCGGGTCCGGGCGGCCGGCGCTCAGCTCGGTGTGGGCGGCGCGCAGCGCGGCGGCGAGCTCGGGGTCGTCGACCACGGGCTCCCGGAAGTGCGGCGGGCCGGTCGTGCCCTCGCCGAGCAGCGGCTGCTCGGCGTACAGCGCGCGGTAGGCGTAGCCGCCGGCGCTGTCCGGCCCGCCGGTGTGCATCTCGCCGGGCTCCAGTACGACGATCGACCCCGGGCCGACCCGCAGCCGTCCGCCGCGGTAGTCGATCACCTCGGAGCCGCCGATGCAGACACCGACGGTGTACTCCTGGTGGCTGTGCGGCGCGTACACGTGCCGGTCGAAGCGCGCGGTCAGCAAGTCGAGCGGACGCCCGGTCCCGAGCGACGCACGGGTCCAGATCGCCTGGTCGCCCATCCGAATCCCCCTCCGCCCCGTGCCGACGGACCGGGCCCTGGTTCCCGTGCCGAGCCCGGTGCCAGGGCCGTCACGAGCCGTGAGCCGCGAGCCGGTCCGGGGAGGGGCCAGAATACCTGCCGCCTCCCGTAGGCCGGCGCGCTCGCGGCAATCGACAGCGAGGGCGAGGAGGTCAGCGCGCTGCCGGTGTCAGTGGCGGCCGCCGGCTCCTCCCGGCGCGGTTCACCGAGCCGGCTCCCGCGGTGACGGAGACCACGCGCGTGCGCATCACCGTGCGCGTGCGCATCATCGTGCTCGACCGAGTCGGCGGCCTCCACCGGCGGACCGTGTCCCGCCCGATCGACGCGGATCGGATCCGCACGCGTGCGAGCCGGGACTACTGTGAGCGAGCGGACCCCCCTCTCTCCACATCCGACGGACAGGGCGGGCATCGCACCGGGTGAACCGGGGACTTGTCCTACGCGGCGAGCTTGGCCGGCCGGTCGGCGCCGCACAGCCCCCAACGGTCCGTCACTTCGACGGGCACCCCGACGCCTCCGGCACCCGCGCCGCCGCGGCAGGCGACTGCCCGTAGGTCCGTGCGGCGGGGAGGTCGAACACCAAGCGTCACCGAACCCGGAGAACTCCAACCCGATTGGCCAGGCCGGGATCTGAGGCGGATACGGAGAGTCGCGTTCCCAGGGGGCGGCGGCCGAACACACTGCCGAAATCACGGCCGGGATGCTCTAGCCGGACGGAGCCAATCGGCCTTTACTGGAAGGTGAGGGGTCACCGGAACAGGCGGCCGAATCGTTTCGCCCCGCCGCCGGATGCCTCGCCGGCAGGAGGTCGTGCCATGGACCCGCCTCTGCGAGAGCGCGCCTTACCGCACCTCGTGGTCAACCGCCCGGACCGGCTGCGCGGCCGGGTGTTCGTCCTCGACGACCAGCCGATGCTGGTCGGGCGGGACGTCGACTGCCAGATCCAGGTCGGCGATCCGGGCGTCAGCCGACGGCACGCGGTGGTGTGGCGGGCCTCGGGCCGGACCACCGTCGAGGACCTCGCCTCCACCAACGGCACCACGGTGAACGGGCACCCGGTGCTCGGGCAGCAGGAGCTGCGCTCGGGCGACGTACTGGATTTCGGGCCCTTCGAGGTGCACTACGAAGAGCCGCGCCCCGCCGACCGGACCGTTCAGGCCCCGGGACTCGGAGCCGTCGGCGCCCCCGGCGGTACCTGGGACACCACGCCGGGCCTGGGGCCGACCCCTGGCCGTGCCCCCGCTCCTGACTCCCGGCCCCCGCCGCACGGCGCTCCCGCCCCGGGGCCACCACCCCCCGACCCGCGGGGCGGCCGGGTACCGCCCGAGGCGGCCCGTACGCCGCCGTACGGCGAGCAGCGGTTCGACATCGGGGACCAGCGGGCCGACCGGCTGAACAACGTCGCCGGGAACCAGTACAACATCCAGCAGGCGCAGCGCGAGAGCTTCCTCAAGGACATCGCCGCGACCCGTACCCGGGCACGGCACCTGATCGTGGTCGGCTTCCTGCTCTTCCTGGTCGGGAGCGGGGTCTACGGCTGGGTGATCATTCGATTCATTGTCAGGGGGAACGACCAGTTCTCGTCCGGGAGTTCGAACTTCGACTCCTCCCCGGAGCTGCTCGGGCCGAAGGTGGTCGGGGTACCGGTCGGGGCGATCGGGTTCGCGGTGGCGGCGATCGGGACGGTCCTGATGGTCGTCGGGATCGTGTTGCACATCGTGACGACGTCCCGTCGCCGGCGCTTCGAGGAGGCCGAGCTACAGGCGTCGTGGCGGCCACGGTGAGGAGATGGGAGCCCATGGTCTTCAACATCGGCAACCAGCAGGGCGGCGTGGTCAACAACGTCGCCGGGAACCAGACCGTCCACGGTGGCCAGTCGGCCGTCTTCACGGCCGGCGGGCAGGAGGTGCGCGGCCTGGTCCGCGACCTACGGGCGTCGATCGAGCGGACGGCGCTGCCGCCCGAGGTCGAGCCCGAGGTGCGGGCCGAGCTCGACTCGCTGGACGAGGAGGTGGCCCAGCCGGAACCGGACCGGGAGGCGGTGGCGGGCCGGCTCGGCCGGATCACCCGGCTGCTGGCATCAGCGGGTGCGCTGGTCACGGCCGGCACCGGACTGATCGGGCCGCTCGGCGCGCTCGCGGGCTGGCTCGGCGCACTCGGCCAGCCGATCCTGCGGGCGATCGCAGGCTGACGGGAGGAGGCCGACGGGGTGCCCGGGCCACCGCAGGGCGCCCGGGTGAGACTGCGGCGAAGAGCGGGCAGGGCGGACGGTGCCGGGCAGGGCTGTAGGCGGATTCCGCCCTGCCCGGCGGATCGGGGGTGCTACGAGATCCGGGCCCACGCGCTCCAGTGGCCGTCCGCGGCATGGCGCCGGGACCACAGGTTGTTGTCCGTGCCCCTCGCGCCGATCTCGAACTGGCCGGCGCCCATGTCGCTGGCGACGATGCCGACGCCACCGATCAGGTAGCCGCCCAGGGAGGTCCAGGCGCTCTTCTTGCCGGACGCGCTGCTCGACCGCGTCCACACCGCGTGGTCGGTGCCGATGACGAACACCTGCCGGCGGCCGTCCCGATAGGCGTACTCCGCCATACCGGGCTGGCCGTACTCGGCGCCACAGAGGTACTCGCCGCCCCACGCGGGGCTGGTGCAGTGCATCGGCTCCGCCGACGCTTCGGCGGGCGCCGCCGTCAACGCGACGCCGGCGAGAACGGCGGCGGCCACCGCCGTCTTGAACTTCTTCACAGGTGCTCCCTCAGTCGGTGCCGACCGAGGCCGCCCGTCCACGGGGCGACCCCTCCACTTGAGGTGACGGCTACTCAGGCTTCGTGGGTTCACCAGGCGCCCTCGGCACTCGCGTCCGCGCCACCGAACCGAACGGCTCGCAGTCACGGCGGCCGGCCCGCGGGCGGCCAGGGCGGGCGAGCGCGTTGGGCACGGCCTGCCGGGCCGGCTACCCGACCTGCTTCACAGTCCGTAGTTGGCGGCGGTCCTCAAGGCCGGAAATCCCTCAGGACCGTTGCAGCCCGGGTGGCGGGCTCGTGGGCGTCGAACGTAGGCCCTCCAGGGATCCGGTCGATTCTCACCAGCCGTTCCAGCATGAACCGGTCGTCCGAGGAGGACTTGATGAACAACGACTGCACCAGATGGTCGATCACTTCACCATGACCACCTGATCCGCACCCTTTACCGTGCCCACCAGCGGATCACGCTCCCCCCGGCCTGTGGACACCGTACAGGCACCGAGCCGATCGACAGCCCAGCAGAGTGGAACGCGACGAGCCACCGGCCCGGTATCGACCAACCGCCTGTTCAGGTCAGCCGATGTCCTCCCGCGGTGAACGCGTTGGCGATCGGCGCGATGAGCGAGGCGAAGCGACGGGCCCCCGCGTTGCCGATCGGCTCCCAGAGCGCGGCGCAGTGCTGGTCCGTTTCCACCTCGATGCGTTCGCGTGCCGCGCGTCCGGTGTCGGTGACCACGGCGTTGGAGTCGAGCCAGCCGCGCGCGACCAGACGGGCCGTTGCCGCCGCCCACTCCTCGTCGTCCCACTGGCGGGTGGTTCGTGCGAGTGAGGTCGGGAGGTGGCCCGTTGCGGTGTGCAGGACGAGACAGTCGCACGGCCCGAGGCCGTTGTCGGCGAGCACGATGAGATGGGCGTCGCCGCGCCACTCGCGCACCACCGTGATCTGCTGCCACAGGGCGACGAGAGGATCGTGTGGAAGCGGGACCGAGGCGTTCGCGGCGGCCAGCACCTTGCCGGCGTAGTCGGCGCCGGCGATGACCGGGTCGACCAGCGAGCGCGCCTCGGCGAGGTGGTCGTCCGTCAGATGCGCGTTGACGCGCCGCATCGCCCGTCCGGCGGCCCGGAACCGGGCAGCCTGCCACCGCGCGGGCGGTGCGGTGTCCCACACGCCCGCCATGGCCTGCACCGCCCGCGGGCTGAAGTTGTAGAACGCCGCGAGCGTGACCTGCCACGGCACCGCGCCCATCGCGGCCGACCGGAAGGCCAGATATGCCGGGCCACGGTCGGTCACGCCGAGCTCGGCGGCCTCCTGCGCGCTCTCGGGGGCGAGGTAGATGAACAGGTGGGCGGCACTGATGGCACGGCTGACGTCGCGGACGGCGGGCAGGTCCACCGGACCGTCGCCGGGGCGGGCGGAGTCGGGAAGGTGGTCGAGGTGCATCGCGGTTCCTCCTCTGAGGAGTCGGGTGGCGCTGTGCGGTTCGGCGATGGCGATCAACGCCGTGTCTCTGAGGGTGTGACCGGCCATGGTGGGGTCGAGGACGGGAGGGGCGGCGTCAGCCGGTCATCGGGCCGCACGGGCGACGGAACGGCGCCGTCGCTCTCGCTGCCCCTTAATCGACAGTAGCATCAATAATCGATTATCTGAGGGATCCTCTACGCTTGCACCATGACTGGCACGCCTCACAACCCCGCCCCCACCGGGAAGCAGATGCTCTCCGAGCAGGTCCACACACACCTGCAGGACGCGATCATGCGCGGGGACTACGCCCCTGGTGACGCCCTCAAGCCGCAGGACCTCGCCAGGGAACAGGGCGTAAGCCTGGCCGTCACGCGCGAGGCGCTCGTGCGGCTCGTGGGCGAGGGGCTCGCCGACCGACTGCCCAACCGCGGATTCGCGGTCCCGGCCTTCTCCGACCACCGCTGGCAGGAGATCGCGGAGGCCCGCCGGACCATCGAACCGGTCGTCCTGCGCATGTCCATCGAGCGCGGCGACATCGACTGGGAGTCCCGTGTGCGGGCCGCCCACCATCGCCTGGCCCGTACCCCGGCGTACGTGCCGGCGGAGGGCGAGCACTACACCGCTGCCTGGGCCGAGGCGCACCGGGCCTTCCACCGCACGTTGCTGGAGGGGTGCGGCAACCGCGCGCTGTTGGAGACCTTCGACCGGTTGTGGACCGCGAGCGAACTGGCCCGCCGTTGGGCGGCGCACCGCACCCCCGACCGGGACGGCGTCGAGGAACACCGCGCATTGGAGGAGGCGGCGCTGGCCCGCGACGCCGACACCGCGGCAGCGCTCCTGGTCCAGCACCTCACCCTCACCGCAGCTGCCCTGACCGACGATTCAGGTCGGGCCACCTGACGCCCTGGTGGGTGACGGTGACGGTGACGGCGGTGGCGCTGCGACGGCCCGGTTGCCCTGATTCGCGACCAGGTGGTGGCGGTGCGGCCGGCCTGGGCGCCGACGCAGTCGGCGTCGGTCACAGGTCAGCCACCCGGTGCGGACTCCTCTTCCGCCTCCTCCTGGAAGCTGACGATGGCATCGCCGTACGACCTCGCCCAGTCCGTCAGGACGGCGATGGGCTCGACAAGGGTCTGGCCGAGGTCGGTCAGGCGGTACTCGACCCGCGGGGGCGCTTCGGGGTAGGTGCGGCGCTCGACCAGGCCGTAGCCCTGGAGCCTGCGCAGGGTCTGGGTGAGCACCTTGCGCGAGATGCCACCGACCAGCTCGACGAGTTCGCCGTGTCGGCACGGCCTGCGACTGAGCGCGAACAGGACGACGACCGCCCACTTGTTGGTGATGATCTCGATGGCCAGCCGAGCGGGGCAGTCGGCGAGGAAGACGCTCTCCGCTGAGTCATGCATGGGCCGAAGGTTACCAAGAGGTACCTGACCGCTCACTAGCGTCTCTTCCATGAGTACACCGCACACCAAAACCTACGTTCTTGTCCACGGCGCCTGGCACGACAGGCGTGTCTGGGACCGGGTGGTCCCCTTGCTGGCCCGGGCCGGGCACCGGGTGCTCGCCCCCTCACTGACCGGTCACGGCGAGAAGCAGCACCTGCTCGGTCCGGACGTCGGCCTCGACACCCATGTCGCCGACGTCGTCGCCGTCCTCGCGGAGGAGGACCTCAGCGACGTGATACTCGTCGGGCACAGCTACGCCGGGATGGTCATATCCGACGTGGCCAGCCGAGTCCCTGACCGGATCGCAGGGTTGGTCTACCTCGACGCGATGGTCCCGGCCGACGGCGAGACCGTGCTCGACGTCATGCCCCTGACCCGGCACCTGATCGAGGCGGCCGCCGCCTCCGACGCGCCCTGGCGCATCCCGCCCATGCCGGAGGGACCGGCGCCCGTGGGTCTGTTCGGGGTGACCGACCCGGCGGACAAGGAGTGGCTGCGCACGGTGCTCTCGGACGAGTCGGTCCGCTGCTTCCAGCAGCCTGTCCGGCTGGACAACCCGGCCATGGACGCGATTCCCCGGACGCACATCCACTGTGTCGGCACCACGGTGCAGGGCGTCACCCGCCGCGCCGTTCCCCCGGTACAGCCCAACGGCACCCCGTCGCAGGTGTGGGAGTTGCGAAGCGGCCATGACTGCATGGTCACCGTGCCGGGCGAACTCACCGAGCTGCTGCTGAAGGTCGGCTGACCGCCCCACCGCCTTGGTACCCGGCGCCGACGGCGGGGCGGTCCGGGGTTGCAGGGAGTCAACTCGCAGCTGTGGCCGACCCCTTGCCTCAGCTGTGGGCCGGCCTGCCGCTCGAACGGGCGGCAGGCCGGCCCGATCCCCGGAGGTGGAGGACCCGGCCGGGCGGCTACGGGACGAGGACGAGGCGCTCGCTGGAACGGTCGGTCCAGGCTCGGGTGATCTGGGCGAGCGGCACGGCCCGGGCCCGGACGTCGAGGGCACCCTCGGTCACCGCTGCGGCGAGCTCGGGAAGTTCGGCGATGAAGTCACGGGGTGGGACCGAGCCGATGCCGCTGCCCAGAATCTGCAGCCGCGCCGCGCGCAGCGCGGCGGAGGGGATCGGAGCGCTCTCGCCGGCCATGGATCCGATCTGGATCCAGGTCAGCGGGGTGGAACGATCGGTGCGGGCGGTCAGGATCGGGAGCATGGCCTCGGCTGCGGGTGCTCCCCACACGTAGTCCAGGACGACGTCGACGTCGGCGGCAGCCTGGATCCCGTCGAAGGTGATCGCCTGGTCCGCACCGAGGTCGGGCAGGCTCTTGAGGCGGGTGGCGTCGCGGCCGGCGGCGATGACCCGGGTGGCGCCGAACCGCTTGGCGATCTGGATCGCCATCCTTCCGGCACTGCCGGTGGCACCCAGGATGAGGACGCGCTGGCCTTCCTGGAAGGCGATGCGGCGGCGCAGCGCGACCCAGGAGGACATGCCCGGGTTCATCGCGGCCGCGATCCGGACCGGGTCGATGCCGTCCGGCAGGAGCACGCTCCGGCGCACGTCGATCACCGTGCGCTCGGCGAACGTGCCGAACGCCGTGTCGTCCAGGGCGGCGTAGCGAAGGCGGCCCGTCGCGTCGCGCACGACGCCGTCCACGCCGGGCACGAGCGGGAAGGAGCCGGTGCTGGAGTAGTGCGAGCCGTTCGCCTTCGCCCGGGTCAGGTGGTGCAGGCCCGCGGCGAGGACCTGTACGACCATGTCGTGCTCGCCGGTGGCGACCGGATCGGGGTGCTCGCCGTAGATCGGCGGGGCGTCGTTCGACATGAGGACGGCAGCATGCATGAGGACTCCCAGAGATTTGGTCTGCATTTGGTTTGCATCACCAAGTGTTTCCAGGGTTGTTGGTGATGCAAACAATGTCAAGTAGGGTGGGATCCATGACCTCCGAGGACTCCGAAGACGCCCTGTTGGACGGACTCGTCCGCAGTGCGTTCCAGATCATGGGCGTGCTCACCCGCATCGGCGCCGAGCACGATCTCTCGCTCACCCAGCTGCGGGTGCTCGGAATCCTCCGCGACCGACGCCCCCGCATGAGCGACCTGGCGGCGTTCCTCGGGCTGGACAAGTCGACCCTGTCCGGCCTCATCGACCGCGCGGAACGGCGAGGACTCCTGGCCCGCGGCGCCAATCCGGATGACAAGCGCGTCGTCGACGTCCTGATCACGGACGCCGGCCGCGAGCTCATCGGGAAGCTGCACCAGGAGGTCCGGGAGGCCCTGGCGCCGGCGACCGGCCGGCTCGACGCGCAACAGCGCCGACAGCTCGCCGATCTGCTCGAACCCGTCCTCACCCCGCCCTTGCCGCTCACACCGCGTTCCACAGCCCAGCGCTGAGTCACCCGGTACGCGCGGAGGCACATCTGCGCGTCGAGTCCGCCCTGGGCGCGTTGCTTCGGCTGCGGCAAGCGTTGACCGGGCGGGAGCCTGGGCTTTGCCTCGGCAGGTCGTTCCGACAGGTCGCTGTCGCCCCGGGCTTGCGGGAACCGGGCGCGCAACCGGGCATCGACAATGAGGTCGGAGCCGAACCGAGCGGCGGCGGCACAGCGCTGCGATCAACCGCCGCGACGAACACGTCGATGCCGTGTCCGCCACAGCCGTCCCGAACTTCGGGACAGCCCCGCCGTCCGCTCCCCCTCCCTTGACCTGGAGCGCACTCCAGGTGCGAGAGTCGTCGGCATGGCGGACTTGCTCTCTCCTGCCGAGGCCGTGAAACGGTCCGGCTTCAGCATCGACACCCTTCGGTACTACGAGCGCATCGGACTGCTCGACCGGATCGCGCGCAGCACCGGCGGGCAGCGCCAGTTCAACGAGGACCACCTCGAATGGCTGGGCGTGCTGCGCTGCCTGCGCGACACCGGGATGCCCATCGCCGACATGCAGCGGTACGCGGCCAGCGCCCGCGAGGGCGACCGGACGCTGGAGGAGCGGCTCGCGCTGCTGACCGAGCACGCGGGCAGGGCCCAGCACACCATCGACGAACTGCTCCGGCAGCAGCAGCACTTGAACGAGAAGATCGCCTGGTACCGGGCGCAGATCAGCATCCAGCAGGAGGAGTCGGCATGACCCTTGCGACGCGCACACTCGGCAACAGCGGCATCGAGGTGAGCCCGATCGGCGTGGGCTGCTGGGCCATCGGCGGCCCGCTGCACGCCGGAGGCGAGCAGTTCGGCTGGGGTGCGGTGGACGACGCGGAGTCGACCGCCGCCCTGCAGCGCGCCTTCGACCTCGGCGCGACCTTCTTCGACACCGCGAGCAACTACGGTGCGGGCCACAGCGAGAGCGTCCTCGGACGAGCCTTCGCCGGCCGCCGCGACCAGGTGGTCATCGCCACCAAGTGGGGCAACACCTTCGACGAGTCCACCGGCGAGGCCACCGGCCAGGACGCCACCCCCGCCTACCTCCGTACCGCGATCGACGGCAGCCTCCGCCGCCTCGGCACCGACTACGTCGACCTCTACCAGTTCCACATCTCAGACGCCCCGCTGTCCGCCGCCCTCGACCTCGTCGACACCCTCGAGGACCTGGTCGCCACCGGCAAGATCCGCGCCTACGCCTGGTCCACCGACACCCCCGCCAACGCCGAGGGCTTCGCCGCGAAGGCCCCCCACTGCGTCGCCGTCCAGCACGACTTCTCCGTGCTCAACCCGGCGGCCGAGATGGTCGCCGTGGTCGAGTCCCTCGGCCTCGCCTCCATCGCCCGCGGCCCGCTCGCAATGGGCCTGCTCTCCGGCAAATACCACGACGGCCGCCGCGTGGCCGCCGACGACGTCCGCGCCCAGGGCCACCAGTGGATCCCCTACTTCGGCGAGGACGGCGCGGGCAGTGCCGAACACCTGTCCCGTATCGACGCCGTTCGCGAGGTCCTGACCTCCGACGGCCGCACCCTCGCCCAGGGCGCCCTCGCCTGGCTCCTGGCCCGCACGGATGCCGTCATCCCCATTCCCGGCTGCCGCACCGTCGCCCAGGTCGAGGAGAACCTCGCCGTCCGGTCCCCGCTCACCCCGGGCGAGTTCGCCCGGGTGGAATCCCTGCTCCGCGGCTGACGTCGGCCCCGGCCCGCACGGCGGCGTGCGGGCCCCGCCGTCGCGACGTGGTCCCGGTGCTCGGCCTCGACACCGTCGGGCGGTGCTGCTCCGCACCTCGATGTCCGCAGACGGGATCAGGCCGGGACCAGCGCCTTGGACCGGTCGGCAGCAATGTGTACGGCCAGCCCCGTCAACACGGTGCCCATCAGGTACCGCTGGATCCGGAGCCAGGCGGGCCGCTCGCCGAGGAAGCCGGCGATCGTGCCGGCCGCCAACATGACCACGCAGTTGACGGTGATCCCGATCGTGACCTGCACGAGGCCCAGCAGGAAACTCGGGCGAGCCGGGACCGTAGTCGGCGATCGACGCCGCGCCGGAGCCGGCCCCGGGCCGTCAGCCCAACTTGCTGCGCGCGCTGCTCGGGCCGGAGCGGGCCCGACGGGTGTGCGCTGGCCGGGACGGGCGGACGTCCGGCCGCCTTGCTTCCTCGTCCGGCGGGATCCGGGCGGCGAGGTTGGCCTTCGCCGCGGCGAGCGCCACGGCTGCGGCGGCCGCCGGCTCCGGGATCCCGCGCTCGCACATCAGGCCCTGGCACAGGGTGCACCAGACCGGGCTCGCCGGGCCGTCCGAGTAGGCCATGCCCTCGGGGGGCAGGTAGTGGACGCCGCATTCCAGGCACTCGAACACGTACCTCATCCGACGATCACCGTGCCCACGCCGCCGCACGCGGTACCGGACGGCCGGAACCGGTCGACGCGGTGGACCTGACTGCCGTTCACATCCAGGTCGACCCTGTGCTGCACCTTCTCCGTGCCGCGTGCCCCGCCGCACGAGGTGCAGGTGCCGATCTCCGTCGCCATGACCCAACCCTCCGTAGCTACCTGATGACGGTACCGCTCGGCGGCGACTCTGGGGAGCGTCCGACCAGGATCGCCCCATCCCGAGACCGACCGGACCGCCGCAGCGGAGTCCCCCTGGGAACGCGCCCCGGTGGGCGGCCGGGCCGCGGGCGCCCGGTCCCGGACCGACCAACCCGCGCTGTCCCGCCGTCATCACCGGCGCTCCCCCGGCATCAACGGGTTCCCACCTCTCACCCGACCGGCGGGGCTTCGCCCGCCCCTGCGTGGGGGCGGTATTCGAAACCGGTTGGCCGTCTGCCCCTCGCGCCGGGGACGGGTTACCGGCGCAGAGATGGAGGCGAACGGGCTCGCGACGCAGCGACGCCCGTTCGGGGAGTTCCTGCTACTCCACCCAGTTCCAGTCGCCTTGGAATCGCCACCGCGGCTCATCGGAACTGCGCGGAGCCACCTCGTCCGCGTAAGCGTAGGTGCCGTCGATGACGGCTAGGAGGAAGGCAGCGAAGCCGCCGTCGAAGCGGTCCCACTCCCCCAGGCTCCGGTAGAACGCGACCACCGGCCAGGCGTCGGGGTCATCACCTTCGGTCAGCCAGAAGAACTGGTCCGCGTTGAGGTTCGAGCCCCAGGACAGGAGACCGCCGGGCTCGGGGTGGACGGGGTACGGGCAGTCCTCGTCCGCGGCCAGTTCGGCAGCGATGCCTTCCGTGGTCAGGCGGACATAGCCCGGGAAGCCGATGATCGAGCCCCCGTCATAGCAGCGCAGGGTAGGCACCACCACGGACAGCTCGCCGTTGATCCGCACGGATCCACAGCGGTCCACGAACTCCCGGTAGTCCGACGGGAAGGCGAACCGACCTCCGCAACAGACCGTTCCCACGGGGTGGCGGCCGGGCGCTGTGTCGGCTCGCCGAGAACCTGCGACAGGCGGTCGGGTTCCATGCTCATGCGACGCCGCCGTCGAATCGCCGCTCACCCGGTTCGCCGGGCTCGAACGAAGGAGTCGCCACGACGAGAACCTGTTCCAATCACCGAGCTGAACCATGTTGCCGTTGGGCCCGTGCCTCTGATGCGCAAGGTACCTGATGTCCCAGGCACCCGGACATCCGACCGCATGTCGCGAGCGGACCACTAGGGTCTCATCCCTCCTCCTCCACGGTCTGCTCGGCTTCCGGCCGTCCGGCACAGGTGGTGCGGGTACGCGGAAGTGCCTCCCTGCTGGAACGACAGAAGCCTGTTCAGGCTCTGTCGTTCCAGGTCAGAAGGCACTTCCGGGTTTCCGCTCAGGAGCTGGACGCGGGCCCGGGGCGGGCCCGGTGGTCAGTGTCCGATGCGGGCGAAGGGCACGCGGAAGGTGTCGTAGTCGTCCTTCTCGTGCGAGGTGGAGCTGTCCGGGCCGTACGGCTCGGTCGCGGTGTCCAGGACGGTCGGGTCCTGGGGCAGGGAGCCGATGGCCGACTGGCCGAAGGTGGAGATGAGCATGATGCCCAGGCCGCGGCTCTCCAGGGTGGCCCGGTTGATACCGAGCGCCTGCAGCGGGATGTTCATCTCGTAGGTGGTGTCCTGGGCCGGGTTGTGGCCCGCCGCGAGCAGGTTCTGGTAGCGGCTGGCGTCGGCCAGGTTGGCGGGCACGTATCCGGCGTTGCCGGTGGCCTTGATGCCGGTGACCTCGCTGGAGGCCAGGCCGTCGGCGTACTTGTAGGTGATGCCTGCGGCCGCGAACTGCTGGACGTTGGCGGGCGCGTAGTCGAAGGTGCCGGCCGAGTTCAGGTTGAAGAGGGCGGGCTGGCCCACGCCCGGCTTGCTGGAGAAGTTGGCGATGTGGTCGACCTCCCCGCGGGCGAACGAGGTGCGCAGGCCCCAGGGGCCGGCGGGGCCTGCCCCGACCAGGCCGTTGCCGCCCCGGTCCGGGTCGACGTCCAGGGCGATGGACTGGGGGATGTCACCCTGGTAGGGCTTGCCGTTGTCGCTGATGGGGTAGCCCTGGGCGGGGTCGGTCACGTCCGTGACGTTGGTGAACTGCCACATCAGGTAGAGGTTGGTGTCGTCCCACGCCGCGGAGAGGGAGTAGGGGTCGTAGACCGGTCCTTCGTGGCTGCCGCGGAAGATACGGGGGTCGTCGTTGGCGACGCCCTGGGCCACGATCATGTCCTTGGTCCACTCGGTGGGCTTGCCGTCCACCGTCACGGTGGCCGCCCGCCCGAGGTGCCCTCCGGGGTTGGTGGCGTAGTACGGTCCCCCGGGGTTCGGACCCGGGTCCGGCGTGGTGGTCGGCGTGGTGGTCGGCGTCACGGTGGGGGTGACGGTCGGGGTCGCGGTCGGCGTCACCGTCGGCGTCGGAGTCGCGGTCGGCGTGGGTGCGGGGCAGGGGTCGCCGCTGCCGACGACGCCGTTCTTGACGGTGATGTTGCCGGTGCCCAGCGCGTAGTTGCGGTTGCCGTTGTTGTCCCAGGTCCCGGAGCCGTTGTTGAAGGTCGCGGCCAGGCCGGTGGCGGTACCCAGGTCGACGGTCTTCTTCACCCAGCCGGTGCAGGCCGCGGTCATCGCGACACCGGGCACGGTGGTCCAGCTGCCGCCGGTGGGCGCGTAGTGCAGGTTGTAGGCGGCCCAGTTCTTGTTGGTGCTGTAGAAGACGGTCGTGCCGCCGGGCGGCGTGGCGGTCGCGGTCGGGCTGGGGGTCGCGCTGCCGGACGGGGTGCTGGTCGGGCTGGCCGTCACGCCGCCGACTCCGGTGCGCAGGGCGATGGCGTCGCCGGGGTTGACGGTGGTGGTGGCCTTGCCGGTGGTGTCGACGGTGACGGTGGTGCCGGTGCAGGTGCCGGT
>NZ_JBHUSG010000036.1:0-108989 GCF_042673745.1 Kitasatospora sp. NPDC057015 | reverse complement strand
GCCTGGCGACGCGTGCAGACTCTGTTGCTCATTTCGCTGTGGGGTGTTGATCGGGTTCGGGATGATCACTCTGTGGGCTGCCTGGCGGTGGTGCGGCCCGGGAGGGTGGTCCGGAGTGTCGATGCGGCCGCAGGGGCTGCCGGAGATTCCGGTGATGACGGCGGCGGTGGCCGGGGCGGCGTTCCCGTCCGGTTCGCCCGCGATGCGGGCGAGGGACGAGCTGGCGGAGGTGTTCGCGGACGAGCCGTTCGCGGACGCGTTCGGGGTGCGCGGACCAGCGGGTTTGTCGCCGGGGATGCTGGCAGTGGTCACGGTGCTGCAGTTCACGGAGAACCTGACCGACCGGCAGGCCGCGTTGATGGCAGTGCGTGCGATCGACTGGAAATACGCGCTCGGGCGGGAGCTGACCGACACCGGTTTCGACTGCACGGTCCTGGCGAGGTTCCGGGCCAGGCTGGTCGAGCACGGCATGGAGCGCCCGGCCTTCGACCGGCTGCTGGACGCCTGCCACGAGAAGGGGCTGGTCAGCGCGGGCGGGAAACAGCGCACGGACTCCACGCATGTGATCAGCGCGGTGCGGGATCTGAACCGGCTGGAGCTGGCCGGGGAGAGCGTGCGCGCCGCCCTGGAGGCACTGGCCGGCGCGGCCCCGACCTGGCTGACAGGCCGGTTCGGGGCGGACCGGGTCGCAGAACGGGAACTGCGCTACCCGGCCCGCATCGACTCCTGGCGGCTGCTGCGGCGGATCTTCGTGCAGACCTACCACGTCAACTGCGGCGCCCGGGGGCGGGAGGTGGTCAGGGAGCGGGATGCCCACAGCGACGGCGTCCCGCCCGGCCAACTACGGCTCGCCTCCCCTTACGACCGCGACGCCCGCTGGTCCGCCAAGGGAGACGAGCTGTTCTGGCTGGGCTACAAGCTCCACCTCACCGAGACCTGCAACACCGGCACGGACGGCACGGACGGTACTCGCGGTGGCGGTCCCGCCGCGGCGCGGGGCCCCGAACCTGATCACGGACGTGGCCACCACCGTCTCGACCGCGCTGGACGTGGCCGCCACCGCCGGCATCCAGCAATGCCTGACCGAGCGCCGGGTAAAGCCCGGCGAGCACTACCTGAACTCCGGCTACCCCTCCGCCGACCTCGTCACCGCCGCCGCCCGGCAGGGCAGCACCATGATCACTCCGCTCCTGGCCGACCACTCCCGCCAGGCCCGCGCCGCCGAGGGCTTCGACGTGGCTCGGCCCTCGGCGAAGGGCGTGGTCACAGTCTGGACCGGTGCCGCAACCGCCCAGCAGGCTGTGCAATTCGCGGTCGCAGAGTGGCAGAAGGTGCCCGCCAACGAGCGCGCTCATCAGAGCTGGAGCAAAGCAGAGCAGAGCAGGATCGAATCGGAAAGAATATCGGCTTCAACCCGGGCGTCGACCTCAAGGCCCCCTGGGAGGTTTGAGTGGACGTCACCCCGGGCGATCCTGCCTATGAGTACAGGCCCGGCGGGCATCCGTTGCCAGCCGATCCGTCGAAGAAGACCGCCACCGGCCGGAGGGTTGTCGTCCAGCTGAAGCATATTGCCAAACATCCGGATATTTTCATCGCATACACGGCATTCCCCAAATAGTCGAAGCGGAGACCGATAAAGAACATGGAGCCACTAGGACCCGGCGGAGACTTCGGAATCTCCGGGCTCGGCATGAAGATCGGCGGCCTGTACGGCCCGGCCGATCGGGCTGGGACGCTGGAATTCGTCACACTCCGCCTCGATCGAACGGGGCCGCAGGAAGCCGCGGCATTGAGCACGGACGTCCACCGGCTCGTCGCATCCGCCCTCTCCGACACCGAGCTGGAGACACTCTGGATTTCCACCACCGGCAGACGATTCGCCCCGGGTGGCGGACCGGGTGGGATCAGAGATTTCCTGGTCGAAATCGCGGACATCTGTGCAAGATCCATTCTGGCAGGTGATGAAGAAGCCTTCGCAGCTCAAGCCTTCCAGTTCGACTCCGACTTGATCCATCGTCAGATCGTGAACGAGCTCGATACAGTCCGCAAGTCTCTGCTGGAACGGTGCGAACCCTCCATCAGGGAATCGATCGTTCCCCTGCTGGAGCGCGTGGTGGGAGACCTGGGGGCGGACCTCGGGATGCGTCTCTTCCTGCGAGCCCTGAAGTCGTCCTTCGCCCCCATCGGGCTGAGCCGGCTGGCCAGGCTCGAAGCGATCGGCGAACAGCTCGGCTACAGCGATCTGGTCGTCGCGGACGGAACCCTCAACACCCTTTTTGATATGAACGACTGAGTCACCGTCGTCCGCAGGCGTGGCGGCGCGCCGCGTGAGCGGGGCGGACCCCGTGATGCGTACCGCCCGGCGGCGGGTCCGGGGAGCATCCTGCGAGGAACAAGCCCGCCCCGTGACGGACCGGCCGCTGTACGGTGAGTGCAGTCGGTACCGGGGCCGGAGCCGGACGGCGGGACCGTGGTCACTTCCGCGATCCCGCCGCCGTCGACGGCAGCCCCGTTCAGCCGGAGCGGAGCGGCCGGACAGCAGCCGACGGAGGTATCAGCGGCGGCCCGGGCGACGCCGCGGGGCGATCGGGTTCGACGGAGCAGGGAGGCGGGCCCCAGGGGGCTGGCGCCCGCCTCGGGTCCTCCGGAAGCGCCCAGCAGGTGCAACCATGCGGTGCGAGGCGGGCTGTCGAGGTCTCGGCCGACGGTGCCGGGCGGGGAGCGGGACATGATGGATGACACGGGGCGCGGTGCCGTTGCGCTGGCGGTGGCCCTTCGAGATGCCCATTTCAGGCTGAAACGGCTGGCGCGGGTCTGGGAGGAACGCGCACAGGCCCGGGCCGTGCGTGGACGCGAGTCGCTGGGGCCGCTCTGGCAGTACTCGGACGACCCGGACGAGGCCTCCTAC
This sequence comes from Kitasatospora sp. NPDC057015, assembly GCF_042673745.1. Taxonomy (NCBI): domain Bacteria; kingdom Bacillati; phylum Actinomycetota; class Actinomycetes; order Kitasatosporales; family Streptomycetaceae; genus Kitasatospora; species Kitasatospora sp. NPDC057015. Next base: position 106,081 of record NZ_JBHUSG010000036.1, on the reverse strand, counting down.
ACCGATGGCCAGGTGCTCGGGCTGGCGGGCAGTCTCACGGTGGTCTTCGCGCTGTCCGTCAGCTTCAGGGCCAGTGGCACGGACATCCTGGCCGGCGTCTGCGTCGAGGACGACGCGGGGAACAGCGAGGAACTGCTCTCCACAGGACCGGAGGAGTTTCCCCCGAGCGCCGAGGACCTGGTCGTCGAGATCGGCCGCTGCCTGGACCGAATGGAGCAGCTGGACCTCTCGGACGTGGTCCGCTGACCCGGCCGGTCACGTGGCGGACCGCCCCTGATGCAGTCTCGCCACGTGATCACGATCGACAGCTGGAGTACTACGGGAGTGCTGACGGCTCGCCCGTCAGGGCACCGGGACGCGGTACGGCTCCGGGGCCGGCTCGGCCCGGTGGTGGTGGCGGGCCTGGCGGAGCGGCCACCAGAGGGCGCGGCCGAGCAGGGCGGCGACGGCGGGCACCAGGACCAGGGACAGGACGACGGCGGAGAGCAGGATGCCGAGCGTCAGCGCGAAGGCGACTTGTTCGCTGCCCGGGGTGGCGGCGAGGGTCGCGAAGGATCCGGCCAGGACCAGGCCGGCCGTGGCGATGGCGGGCGTGGTGTGCCGTACGGCGCGGGCGACGGCGGCGCGGGGCGGGCCGGGGCGCTGCATCTCCTCGCGGATCCGGTCGGTGATGAGGATGTTGTAGTCGGTGCCCAGCGCCACGACGAACAGGAACAGCACCAGCGGGAGGGTGAAGCTGACGCCCGGTTCGCCCAGCCCGTGCTGGAACACCAGGGTGGCGGCGCCGAGGGTGGCGGCGAAGCCGAGCCCGACCGAGAGCATCAGGACCAGCGGGGCGAGCAGGCTGCGCAGGAGCAGCAGCAGGATCAGGGCGATCAGGGCGGCCGCGACCGGGAAGACGATCGCCAGGTCGTGGTCGACGGCGGTGGAGATGTCGGCGAATATCGCCGCTGTGCCGCCCACGTGGGCGCTTGTCCCGGCGGGTGTGTGGGCGGCGACCGCGGCGCGGACCGGGCCGGAGGCCAGGTCGCGGGCGCGCCGGCTCTGCGGGTCCGCGGTGAGGTAGAGGTCGATCCGGGCGGCGCGCCGGTCCCCGTTGAGGACGGTGCCGCCCGTCTTGCCGACGCCCTCGACCTGGGTGAGGGCGTGGGAGAGGCCGTCGAGCCGGTCGGGGGTGAGGGTGGTGCCGTCCGTGGTGACGACGTAGACGCTCGTCGGGTCGGAGACGCCGGCCGGCAGGGTGCGGGAGATCTCGGCGGCGGTGGCGGCGGCCGGGGTCCGGTCGTCGGCGCCGCCGAGGCCGTAGTCCATCCGGATCCCGGTCATCCCGGCGGCCAGCGCGCCGAGCAGGGCGAGGGCGGCGAGCAGCATCGGCAGCGGCCGCCGGGCGACGAGCGCGCCGAAGCGGGCGGCGAAGCCCTCGCCCGGCTGGCGGCGCAGGCTGCGGGAGGGCCAGAACATGCCGCGGCCGCAGGCGGCGAGCAGGGCGGGCATCATGGTGAGGCTGCCCAGCAGCATGACCAGGACGGCGACGGCGATGGCCGGGCCGAGCGAGCGGAACTGGCCGAAGCTGGCCACGCCGAGGGTGGCGAAGGCGGCGACGATGGTCAGCGCGGCCGACGTGATCGCGGTGCCCACCCGGGCGGTCACCTGGGCGGCGGCTTCGCGGGCGGGCTGCTCGGGCCGGGCCCGCAGGTGCTCGCGGAAGCGGAAGAGCAGGAAGAGCAGGTAGTCGACGCCGATGCCGAGCAGGACCACGGAGACCAGCCCGGGGGTGCCGGCGTCGAGCTTGAGGCCGGTCAGCGTCGCGGCGACGGCCACGGCTCCGCCGGCCACGCTGCCGATCATGGCGACGGCCAGCAGCGGCAGCAGGGCCGCCGCCACGCTGCGGAACACCAGCACGTTGAGCAGGACGATCAGCCCCATGACGAGCGCGCTGCCGACGGTTGCGGCGGTGCGGTGGGCGTCGGCGGTGTCCGCGGCGTCGGCCAGTCCCCCGGTGAACCCGGTGCGCATCCCGGCGTCGGCGAACTGGGCGCGGGTGGCGTCCCGGAACGCCCGGTAGACGTCCTGGACGCCGTCGTTCGCGGCGTTGCCGGTCAGTTCGACGGATAGCAGTTCGAACCCGCGGTCGGGTGCCACCATGGCCGGGGCGACCCGGGGGGTCTGGGACCGGTCGGGGACGAGGAAGGCCGGCGCGTCGTCCTTCCTGGGCATGACGACCCGGCGCTGGGCGAGCTTCGCCGCCTCGGCCTCGACCCGTTGCTGGTCGGCGGCGGTGAGGGCCTGGCCGTCGGTCCTGGCGACCAGCACCGTGACCGTGGTGGCGTCGGGCTTCATCCCGAAGTTCTCCTCGGCGATCCGCAGCGCGGCGGCCGAGTCGTAGCTCTTGGGCAGGAAGTCCCCGGTCTGGGACTGGGTGACGCGGTCGAGGAGCATCGGGCTCAGCAGGGCCAGGGAGATTCCCAGCACCACCCAGAGGGTGATCACCTTCCACGGGTTCCTGGTGGAGTATCCGGTCAGTGCGCGGATCAAGGTTTCCTCCGGCGGTGGACGCGAGCGTCCGCAAGGTCGGTCTCGGCTCCGGGGGTTCCCGGCCGGGTTCCAGACCATCACCCGGGGTGGGCCGCGGACGTCCCCGCGACGGACGATCCGCACCGGGCCCCTGCTCCTCGGCTAGGTCCGGACCCGGGACCGTGGTCCTGGTCCGGGCCCCCGTGATCGGCCGTGGGGACCATGCCGGGGTGGGGTGGGCCGATGCCAGAATGGGGTCGTCGGGCCTGTTCGGAGCCTGTTCAGGGTCTCATCAGGGCCTGATCGGGCTCATCGGCGCTCGTCAGGGCTCATCGGGGCTCATCGGTGGGGCGCGGCGCGGGCCGGGCACGGAGGGGGGAACGGACATGGGCGGTCATCAGCGCCCCACGGTGGACGCGGCACTCGGGGCCGACCCGGCGCACGCGGCGCACCCGGCACAGCGGGCTGACCGGGCGAGCGGGAGCCCGGGGCCCGGCGGGGTGGCGGACGCGCCGCCGGAGACCGACGGCGTGCCGTGGACCCACACCGACGCGCTGGTGGCCGCCGGCGCCTGCGCGCTCGACCTACTCAACTTCCTGCTCTTCAGCGAGATGGACGGGGTGCGCCGGGTGACCCCGCCGGGCCTGCTCCTCGTCGCGCTGTCGGCCCTGCCGCTGCTCGTCCGGCGCAGCCACCCGGTGCCGGCGCTCGCCGTGGTCCTGGCCGTCGAGGCCGCGATCGACCTGTCCACGCCGGCGAGCACCCACTTCGGCGCCGTCCTGATGGCCGGCCTGTACTCGGTCGCCCGGGCCCGGCCCGCCCCGGTGACGGCGGCCGCCGCGGCGGCGACGACGGTGCTGACCACACTGAGCCAGAGCCACCTGCACGTCCCCTCCTGGCAGGCGCTCGCCGGCACCTCCTGCTCCACCCTGCTCGTGGCCGGCGCCGGACTCGCCGTGGCGCGCTGGCAGCGGGAGGTCGCGGCCAACCGCAAACTGCTGGCAGACCGCGCGGTGGCCGAAGAACGCCGCCGCATCGCACGGGAGTTGCACGACATCGTGGCGCACCACATCACCACCATGCAGCTGATGGCCGGCGGCGCCCGGGCCAACCTCGCCCACCCGGAGGTGGTCCGGGACGCCCTGGTCACCCTGGAGTCCTCCGGGCGGATGGCCCTGCGGGAGATGCGCCAGCTCCTGGACGTCCTGCGGGCCGGCGACGAACCGGACACCGCCCCGCCCGCGCCCCAGCCCGGGGCCGAGGACCTCGGCCGGCTGGTGGACGAGTCCCGGGTGGCCGGACTGCCGACCGACTTCGGCGTCCACGGGCCCCGCCGCCCGCTGCCGCCCACCGTCGGCCTGACCGTGTTCCGGATCGTCCAGGAGGGCCTCACCAACGCCCGCAAGCACGCCGGGCCCGCCCGCGCGAGCGTCACCCTGACGTACGGTCCGGACCGGGTCACCGTCGAGGTGCGCGACGACGGGGGCACGGCGGGCACGGACGGCGCCGCACCGCAGGAGTCGGTGCCGGCCGGCGGCCGGAGCGGGTACGGCCTGATCGGCATGCGCGAGCGCGTCGCCCTGCACGGCGGCACCCTGCGGACCGGACCACGTCCGGAGGGCGGCTTCGCCGTCCTGGCCGACCTGCCACTGGCCCCGGATGAGACGGCCGACGCGGCCGTCCAGCACGGAACGGCGACCGCCCGGTGAGCGGGGACGGTGACGGCCCGGTGAGGTCGGACGACGGCGGCCCGGCGGGCACGGCGGCACCGGGCATCCGGGTCCTCATCGCGGACGACCAGCCGCTGGTGCGCCGCGGCCTGTCCCTGATCCTCTCCCCCGACCCGTCCTTCAAGGTGGTGGGCGAGGCCGAGAACGGGGAGCAGGCCGTCACCGCCGCCCGCCTGCTGCGCCCCGACGTCGTGGTGATGGACATCCGGATGCCCGTGCTCGACGGGGTCGGCGCGACCCAGGAACTGGCCCGCACCCTCCCCTCCTGCCGGGTCCTCGCCCTCAGCACCTTCGACATGGACGAGTACGTGGTGGCCGCGCTGCGCGCCGGCGCCCACGGGTTCCTGCCCAAGGACGTCTCGCCGGAGGAACTGGGCGCGGCGATCCGCACCGTCCACGCCGGCGAGGCGGTGGTCGCCCCGCGCCTGCTCACCCGGCTGATCTCCACCTACGTCCGAGCCCCGGTCGGCGCCGCCCCGCCGCCGGTCACCGACACGGGCGCACTGACGCCCCGGGAGGTCGAGGTGTGGCGGCTGATGGCCACCGGCCTCGACAACACCGAGATCGCCCGGGCCCTGGACATCAGCCTGTCGACGGTGAAGAACTACATCACCAGCATCTTCGGCAAACTCGACGTCCGGGACCGCGCCCAGGCGGTCATCGCGGCCTACGAGTCCGGCCTGGTCACCGCACGCACGGGCGGCGGGTAGCGGGGGCCTTCCGTCTGCGGACTCCTGCCGCCCGCGAGCTCCACCTGCCCAGGTGCTGGACGGAGGATCGGGACCGCTGCCGCGCAGCGAGGATCCCCGACGGGCGGGAGTTCCACACCGAGGGCCAGCCCGGCGCGCTCGGCCTGGTCCTCAACGCCCTGGTGCTGTTCGACACCCGCTGCATGGACGCCGCTCTCAGCCGGCTGAGCACCGACGGCTTCGACGTCCGCGACCGGGACGTCGCCCGGCTCTCGCCGCTCGTCCGGCACCACGTCAACATGCTCGGCCGGTACGGCTTCCTGCCGCCCGAGATGCCCGGCGGCTTGCGGCCTTCGCGTAACCCGGTTGCCACGAACGAGAGTTGGGACGTGCCGCCGACAGCGGTTCGAGAATCCGCTTGGTACGCCGTTGGCCGAGTGCTATGAACACGGAGTGACTGTGTTTGTGTGCTCGGCCTGCGGGCTTTCCCTCACCGGACCGCTGACCGGGCTGACCGAGATGCCCGCCCGCCCCGGGGACCAGGGCCACCCCAAAGCCGACGGATCACGTCGTGCCACCGCGACCGTGCCGCTCGGCTTCTTCGCGCTGGAACCCGAGCCGTGGGGTGCACCGCTCGTGCCCACCGACGAGTGCCGAGAGGTCTTCCCCGGAGGCCCGTGCGTCGCAGACCCGGACGGGAACGGGTTCCTGGTGTCCGCAGGCCCCCGGAACACCGTGGTTCTGCACCCGGACGACGCCCGCGGCCTTCGAGAGGACTCCGACGTCTTCAGGCACTGCAGCGGATGTTGCGGCCTCCACGGTGAGGCGGGCATGAACCAGCAGTTCCCCTGCGGCGCGCACGTCGGTACCCTCATCAACGACTGCAACACCGCGTATGAACTGCACCTGGAACCCGGCCAGGTGCGTTCGATCACCGATTGATTCTTCGGCCGGCACAGCCGTAGGGTCCGGGCGGCTCCGGCACCCGGATCGGCATGTGCGGCCTCGTGGTTCACGTTCGCGTATGCGAGGGGCTCCGTACTCACCACCAGCCTCCATTCGTGTCCGCCGGCAGTGCCCGGCCTTGGTGAAGCTGGCACGAGCGGCAGCGCGCGGCCCAGTGGGGCGGGTAGGACGGGGGCGGGGTCGCAACGAGTGGGCACACGGAGTGACGAACTTACCTCCCTCGCCGCTTCGCCTGCCAGCCGTTCACTCACTGGCACTGCTGGGCCAGACTATGGGGATGGACGCTGACCTCTACCCCGACCTGGCTGCTGCGGGCAGCCTGACCGCAGCGCTGGAACTGGCGGCGGCCGAACTTGGTGTCGAAATCACGGTGGTTCCCCACGAAGGCGGCTCCCCGCTAACGGCGGGAATCTCTTCGCCGGTCTCAGGGCGAAAGGCGATGTCCATCTACATCGGCTCGCACAGTCGCCTGTTCAGCGTCTCCGGATGGGGCGGCCCGGGCATCGAGCTGATCACCGGGGCCACGCCGGACCTCGCGGACGTCGTCAGGGCCGGGGTCGCCTGGAGGGAGGGCATGCCCCTGCAGGAGCTCACATTGCAGCTGCCTTTTCTGCGCTCCAACGAGCGTGCCGAGGCGCACGAGCGCGGTCCGGCGGCGGTGGTGGAGCTTCAGTGGCGGAACATGCGGGAACAGGCAGCCGATGCCCCGGGCTTCCCGGAATTCGACGCACTCGTGGAAGCTGCCTTTGCCGAGCCGCGGCTGCGACAGCTATACGTGTACTCCAGCCACTGGACACTCGGCTTCAGCTCCTGCACCGGATTCCCCTTCCGGGATGAGATCGCCATCGCCCCGGCACACAAGGGCAGCCCGTACCGCGTGATGAGCCACCCACATTCCAACGCCATCGGCGAAACCACAACGGCCGAGGACGCCGTCACCCTGGCGGTGTTCCATCTCCCTGTCGGCCTCGGCCCGGCCACCACGGGATCCGTCGTACGGGATGATGGCATCTGACGGGAGTGACTGACGGTGACCGAAACCTTGGCCGGTTGACTTCCCGCCAGTGGCCGCAGGCGGGGAGATCCAACGGCTCTGATCAACATTTCGGGATGACCGAGCGTAAACGGCCCACGAGCAGGAGGGACACGGAGGCTACCCTTCCTGCACTGGTCGACGGCGCAGTCCTTCTGGGGTGAAGGTGAAGCTAGCGTCGAACGGAGTGTCACCACGGCGGACTGCCAAGAGCAGTGGGTGCTCGCGGCTCGGAGGCCAGGAAGGCTCGGTGTCCGGGTCGGTGCCGTTCCAGAGGTGAAAGAACAGCATTGGCGCGGAGGGGTCTGCGGTCACGTAGCCGAGCGTCTTCCCGCAGTAGGGGTTGGTGCTGCCGAAGAGCACCGACGGCGCGCCGAAGGCCGAGATCACGTCGGCCCACGCCCGGTCCTGACTGGCCCATGAGTCGATGGCGGCAAGCATCGTGGCGTACTCGTCCGCGCTCAGCACCCGGTCCAGCTTGAGCCGTCCCTGCCGGTGCGCGAACTCCGCGTAGACGGAGGCCACGCTGGTGCCGTGATCAGCCGGCAGGGCGCCCTCGAAGGCACCCTTCACGCCGGTCGGAGTCCATGCCTTGCGCTGCTCCAGAGCGCGCTGCTCATCGCCCCATGCTTCCTGGCGAAGCTCAACGAACAGGAGGTGATCCAGCGTCAGCCGGATTGCGAGCTCACCTCCCCGCATCCCCGGTCGGCGGAGGGCGTCGTTGAGCTGAGTGACGGGGTGGGTGTGGATCTGTTCCGAGGAAGCGAGAGGGGCGTTGGCAGGCATGCCGTCAGTCTTTCGCACCGCAGTCGGCAAGCCGGGCTCAGGGTGTGAGGAGTATCCGGCCTCGCAGAAGGTCGAAGCCGGCCCGCCCGCAACCTTGGCGTTTGAGGAATTCGACCAGGTTTATGTTGCCTCGCCCATGCCACTGGAAGAGTGCAGGGTCAGTCCGGCGATCACGGCGTCGAAGTCCTTGTAGAGGTTGCGGGCGAAGCTGTGCAAGGGCGGCAGGTCGCTGCCCTCAACCGCCTTGATCCAGCGCGGCAGAAGTCGGCCTTGGCGGTTCGTCATCATCTTGGCGAAGTCGCTGATGTGCCTGAGGAGGTCGGCGAGTTCGGGGCAGCCGGCCCCTCTAGGCTCCCTACGGTTCCCGGAGCCATCGCGACCGACCGGCCCGTACACGCTTGAGGCCCGGCGGAAACCGTCCCGGCCGGCCCCGGGCCAGGGGCGGACGCGACGGTCACGGTCTCGCCGAGTATCTGGCGGGGGGCAGCGCCCCGCTCGACCGGCAGCCGGCGCCCACCGGACCGGGCGGGCACGGGAAGGTCGGCGGCGGTTCGGAAAGGGGCCGCCTGGGCGGGCCGGCCGTCGCGGTCGGGACAGGCGCGGTCAGGACGGGTGGCCCGCCGCCTACGAGGCGTCCGGTTCCGTGGGAGCCGTTCCGCTCGGTTCGACGAACAGGGCCAGGTAGCGGAACTCCCCCGCGGCCCCGGGCTGGAGCGAGTACGGCTGCCAGCGCAGGGGGTAGGTGCCGCGCAGGACCCGGGTGTTGGGCGGGTAGTCGCCGCCGCCCCACAGCAGTGTTCCGGCCAGTTCGCCGCCTTGGTGCAGCCGGAACTCGAAGTCGCGCGGCCGCTTCGCCGACGGCTTCGGTTCCCTCCACAGGGCCGAGGTGTTGGTGACCATCAGGGCCAGGCCGTTCTGGTCCGGCCGGGCGCAGAAGCTCTCCAGGCGTGCCACGTCGAAGACGAAGTCACGCCTGGAGACGTCGGGGGCGCCGTGCGGCTTCAGGGCGTACTGCTCGCCCGAGGGGCCGGCGCCCACCGCGCCGCTCCAGGCGCTCTTGATGTACTTGAACTCCACCGCCGTCCGGCCCTGCGACGTGATGCAGAGCAAGTCCAGGTGCTCGACACCGTCCGAGGTGCTCTGGCGCACCTCCAGACGGCACTGCACTTCAGGGTCGAGCTCCCACAGCACCCGGGCGAACGCGTGCTGCAGGTCCGCCTCCGAATGGAACACCGGCCGCATCCGGGCCAGCTCAGCCATCACGACCGGCAGTGGCACCCGGCCGGCGACAAGCTCGTCCATGTCTCGGTTCACCTCTCATTGCTCAAGACTCGCCGAGCGCCTGGACGGCTCGGCCGTCGCAGCGGGAGTCGTCCGTGTGGGGCGCCTCGTAGGTGTCAGGGTTTTCCGGTGGTGGTGCTGTTCTTCGTCTCGCGGTCGTACATCAGCGGTATGCCCTCGCTGTTGTAGCGGGTTCGGGTGAAGGTCTCGAAGCCGAGGGCATGGAGGTCGGCAAGGACCATGCGGCTGTTGCCGGGGTTGGCGACGACGGCGCGGGCGATCTGCTTGACCGGGAACAGCCGGCCCGCGACGACCACGGCCTGGGTGTCGATCGTTTCCGGGGTGAGGTCCCGCGCGGCCTGCAGAACGGCGGCACGGTCGGTGAGGCGGTCGCGGGGCGGCAAGGGAACTCCTCGGGCGGTTGTCGGTCGGAAAGGGAAAAGGCGCCGTGCAGGGACGGGATGCGCACTGTCCGGCAAGATCAGGGGAGGCCGGCAGCCGGCCTTCAGCGGCCGCTGAAGGCGTCCTTCGGGCCGGAGAGCAGTCCTTGCTCACCGGGCACGAATCGGCTGGAGGGATGCTCCTCGTCGCGGAGCGCCGCCAGTTGTCGGACCAGGTGTTCCTGTTCGGCGTCGAGCGTGGTGGGGATCTCCACCTCGATGTGCACGATCAGGTCGCCGCGGCCGCCGCCGCGCAGGTGGGTGATGCCCCGGCCGTGCAGCGGGACGGACCGGCCGGACTGGGTGCCCGGGCGGATGTCGACGTCGTGCAGCCCGTCCAGGGTCTGCAGCGGCACCTGGGTGCCGAGGACGGCGGCGGTCATCGGGATGATGACCGTGCAGTGCAGGTCGTCCCCGCGCCGCTGGAAGGTCGGATGGGCGCTCTCTTCGATCTCGACGTACAGGTCGCCGGCCAGCCCGCCGCCGGGGCCGGCCTCGCCCTCGCCGGCCAGCTGGATCCGGGTGCCGCCGTCCACACCGGCCGGGATCTTGACCGTGAGGGTGCGGCGGGCGCGGATCCGGCCGTCCTCGCAGACCAACTCCGGGCAGGAGGCCGGAACGAAGGTGCCGAAGCCCAGGCACTGCGGGCACTGGCGCAAGGTCGTGGTGGTGCCCAGGAAGGACCGGATGACCTGCGAGACCTGGCCCCTGCCGCTGCACGTGTCGCACTCCTGCACGAAGGTGCCGGGGGCCGTACCCTCGCCGGAGCAGGTGGCGCAGGTGACGGCGGTGTCGACCTGGAACTCCTTGGTGGTGCCGAACGCGGCCTCCTCCAGGGTGATCTCCTGCCGGATCACCGCGTCCTGGCCGCGCCGGCGCCTCGGCCTGGGGTACTTCTCCGTATCGGGCCCGCTGGGACGGTGGAAAGTACCCTCCGGGCCGTCCGTGTGGTTCCCGGACCCGTCGGGGCCGTCCGGCTGCGGTGGCGCCGTTGCCTCGGCCAGCCGCTGCGCGGCCTCCTGTTCGGCGTGCTCGCGGATACGGGCGGCGTCCGCCGCGGCCTGGGCCATCTCCTCCCGGGCCTTCGCCTTCGCAGCAGCCAGCTCGTCCGCGACCCTGCCGCGCAGCCGAGCCAGTTCGACGGCCGCCTGGTCGCGTTCGGCCTGCGCCTCGACCAGGATCTGCTCGGCGCGGGCAGCGGCCACCGCCCGGATGCCCTCCGCCTCGCTCACCGCCGCCCTCAGCCGCTCCTCCTCCGCAGCCGGACCCTCCTCGCCACCGTCACCTCCGGCATCCGGTGTACCCCGCCGTGGCGCAACCGCACCGCCCTCCACCGGGTCCGGGCCAGGAATGCCGCGCCCGCGCCGGTCCGCCACCTGCAGGCGCACCATGTCCTGCCAACGCAACCGCCAGGCCTCCAGGCGGGCGTCGTCGTGCCGCACCGGACGGCCGTCGTCGATCGTCAGCAGGGTGCGCACCACCGCCATCAGGAAATCCAGGCGCGGCAACCGCCGGCCGTTGAACGCCTCGCTCAACGCCGACACCGACAGCGCCCGCGCGGCCGGCGCCTGCCGGCCCAACGTGCGCAGCGCGGGGTTGCCGCAGGAGATGCGCAAGTCCCTCAGGTCTTCGGCGAAGCGGGCGAGTTCCTGCTCGAAGGACGGTGTCGGCAGCTGTGTCGAGCCGTCCTTGTCGCTCACCCTTGTCTCCCCCTTGCGTGGTGTGTGGCTCCAGGCTAGAGGGGGCGGCAGCGAACGGCAGCGAAATCGGCCGAACAGCCGCTGCCGGGGGCGGCGTTCAGTCGGGGTACGGTTCGGTTCGCCTCTGACCTGCGGCGATCGAGACTCTACGAGAGTGTTCGTGCGGGCCCTGGAGGCGGCCGGCCGGGCTCTGTACTGGCAGACATGAATCCCACCGGCAACACCGCCCAGCCCCCCGGCCACATCCACCGGCACGCCCCGGACCCCGCCCTGCGGGAGATCTCCGGGCCCCCGGCCGACGGCCCCGCCCCCTCCCCCGACACCGACGGCTCGGCGCCGCCGCCCGGTCAGGAGCCCCGGCCGGTGCCCGTCGGGGAGGCCACCGCGATGCCGGAGGGCCGGCCTCGGGCCGCGGGCGTGGGCGAGAGGGTTCTGGAGCTGGTCGCCCTCCTGGTCCTCCTCGCGCTCGCCACCGGGCTGTTCGTCATCGGGGGCACCGCCGCACTCACCGCCGTCACCAGCGTCGCCACCGGGCTCTTCATCACCTGGCGCACCAACAACCGCCCCCGCCCCCGCCCGTGATCCGGGCGCCCGGACGCCCGGACGCCCGGACGCCGGTCATCTCCCGGGACACTCCACCTGCCGAGACGGCAGCGTCGGCCTTGGGGGGCGGACCGGGTGGGTGGAGTGCTTCGGAACCGGTCCCGATGAAGGATGTCGCCGTGCGGCTCGGCCCGCTCACCACCTCCGCCGCCTCCGGGCGAGCGACTCGGCCTCGACGAATTCCTTGCGCAGCCGCACCGCCGGCCTGCCGGACACCCCGGCACTCGATCACCCAAGCCCGCACGGACGGCAGGGCGAGGCCACCGACCAGCGCCGGCCCCGCCCTCACCGCGCCACCCGCGCCACCCGCGCCACCCGCGCCACCCGCGCCACCCGCGCCACCCGCGCCACCCGCGCCACCCGCGCCACCCGCAGGCTGGGCCCAGCCTGGGCCCAAGGGCGACGAACAGCTGGGGCTCGGAACGCAGTTCGCCGGGCATGGTGCCCAGCGTCGTGCAGGCGGGTTGAGGGCGGTGGCGGAGTCTGCCACGAGCGCGGGCGGATCCTCGCCGACACCGCCCTGGTCCCGCCCCGCCGGACGCCCCGCCCCTGACGGACGCGCCCCCGGCCGCGCGTCCGCGCGGCGGGACTGCGGCCTCGCCACCGGACGGACGGGTCACCACCGCGTCCGGCGGGGCGGCGCGGACGCCGGTTCAGCGTGCTTCTCCGGGTGGGGCCTGGGCACACGCGAGCGCCTGCTCGGTCAGCCGGCGCAGCTCCTCGTCCTGGAGGACCGCCTCGTAGCCGTCGAGCAGGGACAGGCGGCGCAGCGACTCCCGCACCCTCAGCAGTGCGTCCCGGATCGCCGGGCTGATCCAGCCGATCCGGATGAGGCCCTGGAGCGCGTCGCGGAAAGATCCGAAGCTGTCGTCGCCGTCGGCGATCGGCAGGACGAACTCCTCCAGGACCTGCACGGTCGGCTGCGTCCGGCCGGTGATCGACCAGAGGGTGGTCGCGGCGGTGAGACGCCGCCCCTGGGTGCTGTTCTCCAGGATCGACCGGACCCGGTCGGCGTAGGGGGCCGCGGCGGGGCCGAAGCCGGCCAGGGCACCGATCGGCCAGTATCCGGGTGCCTCGGACGTCATGACCGCGTCGCCGACGAGCCGCAGTGCGGCCTCGCGGTCCGCTCCGATGCACGCAGCGGTCATGGCCACCCACGGAAAGCTGCCCGGGGAGTCCAGCGCCTCACAGGCGCGCACCGCCGGTTCAGCCGAGGCGGCGGTCGGCCCCATCGCCCGCAGCACCCCGAGTACGGAGACCGAAGCCCCAGAGTAGGCAAGCAGCGGAAGGAGATCGGGCAGGGCCGGCAACGCGTCCTCGCCCCAGGCCTCCAGCACCGCAAGGAATACGTGGGGCGCGCCGCCACGGGCCCCGGCGTCGCGGATCGCCTCCCGTATTGCGGGCAGCAGGACGTCCGCGTGCGCGCGCAGCGGGGTCAGCACGTCCTTGGGATCCGGCCGTCTCGGATCACCGAGGCAGTAGCCGCGGCCCTGCTCCTCCTCCTGCGCGCGGAGTTGCCGGACGAGTCCCGGCAGGGCGCGTGGGTCGCCGATCCGGGTCAGTGCCCAACGGGCGATCTCGCCGACCGTGCCGTCGAAGTACTCGTCGGCCCCGTCGTCGTCGAGCAGTCCGGCGAGCCGGTCGGCGTACGGGGCCGACACCGGGCCGAGCGCGGCGAGGAGGTTCGCCGCCCGCAGCCGGACGGCCCCGTCCGGATCGTCCAGCAGAGCGCCCGCCAGCGGCAGGAGCACGGGTGCCACCGCCCGCCGTCGAACGAAGAGGTCCCAGGCAAGGTCCAGGGCCGCGCGGCGCAGCAGGGTGTCCCCGCCGCTGCCCGCCGCCCCGGTCAGCCGGACGACGAAGGACAGGTTCGCCTCCAGGTCGTGCTCCAGGCGCCGGGAGATCCACCAGAGCACGTGCTCGCGGTTGCAGGAAAGCCCGAACTCCGTCTGGTACCACGTCTCCTCGAACCGTGGCCGCACCGCAGGGTCGGCGAACACCTCCACCAGCCGGTCCAGGTGCCGGACCGCCAGGTCCTGGTCCAGGCCGGCCGAGGCGTACACGGCCGCGACCCAGGGCACCGGGTCCTCCCCGGTCAGCACCTGCGCCAGCACGGCCCGCGCCGCCGCGACAGCGCCCCGGTCGGCCTGCGGCGAGGCTGCGGCCTCGCCGAGGGCCAGCAGCAGCGGCAGCCGGACAACCGCATCCGTCTCCACCCGCCACCGCTCCAGCAGCCGGGCGACGCTGCCCGCGAGCGGGATCGCCGCCCGCCGCACCACCGGATCCGGGTCCGCGAGCAGGGACCGCGCCCCGGCCCGGTCCTCGTCCGTCGCACCCGACCCGTTCATGGCCACCAGGAGTTCGACGAGGGTGACCCGGGCGCCCATCGCCGGGTCGGCGGCGAGCGCCACGACGAACGGCAGAGCGGCCGCCGCCGCGGACGGCATCACGCCGTTCCGGCCGGTCAGGCACTCGAACAGCCGGCCGCTGTCCTCCTCCGTCGCCCCCGGACCCGCCACGGCGAGCCGGCGCAGCGTCCGCGGAACCTCCGCCACCGGGTAGTGCGGATGCGCCGTCTCAAGCCCCTCCCACGCCACCGCGTCCAGCGCCTCCAGGGACATCCCCGTCACCGTCATCCAGCCCACCACCACGCCGTCCTGCTCGCCACCGGCTGTCATCGTCCGGGAAACCGGCCGCCCTGTCGCCCGAATTCACTCCGCCTCGCTTCCGTGACGGGCGGGGCGACCGCGGCCCGCTCCGAGTGGCCGCCGGCCGGCGCCCGCCGCACCACCGCGTCCGCCCCGCCGAACCGCCCGGCGGGCGGGCGGCAGGGGCGGGGGCGGGGACGGCGGTGCGGGTTGCGGGTTGCTACAGGTCGGCGATGGTCCACTGCTGGGCGGCGGAGTTGTCGCACGTCCACACTCCCAGGGTCTTGAAGTCCTCGTCGTAGGTGAGGCAGTCCTGGTCGCTGATGCGGATCTGGTGGGTGCCGTTGCTCAGGGGAAGCACCTGCCACTTCTGGTTGGCGGTGTTCTTCCAGGGCTGGAGTTCGGCGGTGTAGCTCTTGGTGTTCTCGGTGAGGTCGAGGCCGAAGCCGTTGGTGATCTCGTAGCGGCCGCCGGCGACCGGCTTGAGCAGCCAGGTCGAGCCGCCCGGGGCGAGGGTGCCGGCGGAGACCGGGTAGCCGGCCGCGGACTTCAGGGACAGGGCGCCCAGCCCGTGGGCGGTCCGCAGGAACTTCGCGCCCCCGGTGAGGGAGGTGACGCCGGCGGTCACACCGGTGGCGGCGACGCGGGTGACGTTGTCGCCGCCGGCGCTGACGGGAGGCAGCAGCGGGGTGAGGGTTCCCTCGGGGCCGGTCGTCCCGCCGACGGCGGGGGTGGCTCCGGTGAGCAGTCCGCCGAGGTCGGTGACGGCGCCCATGGTGCCGGGGGCGCCCGGGGTGAGCGGGGCGCCCGAGGTGTTCCCGGGCACGGCCGGGACGGGGGCGGGGGCGGGGTTGAAGGTGACGGTGCCGCCGTTGCGGGTGTAGTAGCCCGAGAATCCCCAGTTGACCCAGCCGCCGTCGCCGGGGTTGGTGAAGGTGCCCCCGCCGGTGAAGGCCCAGACGCGGTAGGTCTGGTCCTCGCGTGAGGTCACGTCGTGGTACGTCACGTCGGCCTGGCCGATGACGCCCTGCAGGTTCGCGGCGTAGGGGTGGGTGAACCACGGGTCGCCGAACGCGTTGTCCCCGGCGACGTCGAACACCATGATGTTGGCGTAGCCGTTGCTCAGGGTGTTGAGCAGCGCGACGAGGTCCTGGACGAACTGCCCTCGTGCCCTGGCCGTGCGTTCGTGGTCGTCCTTGGCCGCGAGGATGCAGCCCACCCAGGCCGCCCAGGCGTCGGGCCCGGTGTGGCTGTCGTAGGGGTTGTTGCTGGGGCTGATGATGTTGGCGGCGTTGCAGGCCTGGTGATTGCCGTCGTCGAGCGAGGCGGAGGCCGTGGGGGCGAACGCCAGCGCGGAGGCGAGGACGGCTGCGGCGAGCGAGGCGGATACTGCGGCCCTTGCGGTCATGGCGGTTTCTCCTGGGAACGGTGAGCGGCGGAAGGCGGGTCGCGCCGGTTGCGGACGGCGGGCCGCGCCGGTTGCGGACGGCGGGCCGCGCCGGTTGCGGACGGCGGGCCGCGCCGGTTGCGGACGGCAACGGGCGGCCCCGTGCCGGCGGCGCGGTGCGGCCGGTGGTGGCGGATGTCGTGCGGGGACGGCCGGCCCGGGAGGCCGGCTCTGCGGTGCCGGGGCGGTGGCGGTGACGGGCGCCACCGGACGATCGGAGGGGCCGGGCGTGCACCGGACGGGCAGGCGGTGGGCGGGCAGGCGGTGGGCGGGCAGGCGGTGGGCGGGCGGTCCTGCGGACGCCGGACGGGACAGGCGGTGGGCGGTGCAGGCGGTGGCGGGGCCCGTGGTGGTGCCCGCGGGAGGCGACGGTGGGTCGGCGGGACGGCTGTCCTGCAGGAACAGCGGTCGCCGGGGCCGGACCGTCAGGACGCTCCGGCGTCCGGCCGTGCTGCGGGCGGACCGGCCGGCAGATAGCGCTCGCGCATCAGGACCGAGGCCTGGTGGCAACGGGCCAGGAGCCGGCCGGCCCGGTGGAGGTGGCTCCGGGGGCCCGGGGCGGTCTCGCGGGTCCGGAGGTAGAGGAGGAGGTCGAGGCGGCCGGGTCCGGCGTTCGCGCTGACGTGCTCCAGGTCGTCACCGGGGCGGGCGTGGGCCCACAGGATGTCGACGACGTCAGCGGCCTCGGCGGGATGCGCCGGGGTGCCGGGCCGGCGGGTCAGGGAGAGGTAGACGATGTCCAACCGGCTCAGCCCCACTGCAGGACGCTGGGCGTGACGGTGGCACCGGCGGACGGGACGGTGGCGGGCGCCGGGGCCGGGACGCTCTCGGCGGCCGCGGTGGCGGCGGGGAGCAGGGCGAGGGCGAGGGCGGCGATCGCGGCGGCCTGGACGAGGCGGGTGCGGATCATGCTGGTGCTCCTTGATGACGAAGGGGTTCATGTCCGTTGCGGTGTCGGTTGATTGACACGTCGGCCGGTTGCCGCCGTCCGGGGTGTTCCCGTTCGGCTGTGACCCCAGCTTGGCGGCGGGGCGGCCCTGCCGACAGGTGTCCGGGGCGTCCTGAAGCGGTCCCGCCGCCTTAGGACGTGATGACATGAGCGCGTCATGAATGGGGGTGCCGGTCATGTCCGCCCGCCCGCGGCGCCTGCCCGGCCGGCCCTGTCCGCGCCGGCCCGCGGGGCCCCTCGGCGATGCCCGGCCGGCGGCGCAGGCCGCGATCCACCCCCGGCGATCGATCTTGAAGCGCGGATGTGCAGGTGCCATCATCGCGCGCACCAGGTGTCGCCAGGGGGCCGCGCCACTACTGGCGGGACACGCTGAGATGCTGGAAACACTCGGGCTGAGCGCCGCGGCGGCGGCCGTCTACCGGAGCATGCTCGACCACCCCGCGGCGGGGGTCGAGGAGATCGCCGACCTGTGCCGCCTGACACCCGTCCAGGTCCACGACGGCCTCGACGAACTCGCCGGGCTCCTGCTGGTACGGGCCTCCAGCGAGCATCCCGGCCGGATGCGCGCGGTCGACCCCGAGATCGGCCTGGCCGACATCCTCGCCCGCCAGGAGGCCGACCTCGCCGCCCGCCAGGCCCAGCTCGCCACCTCGCGCGCCGCCGTCGTCCACATGGTCGCCGAACGCACCGCCGCCGAACGCGCCCCCGGCACCCGCCTGTTGGGCATGGACGCCATCCACGCCCGCCTCGAAGAGATGGGACGCTCCGCCGTGCGGGAGGTCCTCGGCGTCCACCCCGGCGCGGGCCACCGCCCCGAGGACCTCGCTGCCGCCCGCGCCGCCGACGCACCCGCCCTGGCCCGCGGCGTCACCATGAAGGGCCTCTACCAGGACTCCACCCGCAACGACCCCCACACCACCGCCTTCGCCCACTGGCTGCTGGCCAACGGCAGCGAAGTGCGCACCGCCCCGGTCCTGCCCCAGCGCCTGGTCATCGTCGACCGCACCCAGGCACTGGTCCCCATCGACCCAGCCGACAGCCGCAAGGGCGCCCTGCACATCACCGAACCCGGTGTCCTCGCCGCCCTCATCGACCTGTTCGAACAGGCCTGGTCGACCGCCGTCCCCCTCGGCGCCACCCGCACCGAGGACCCGAAGACCGGCCTCACCGACACCGAGCGCGAACTCCTGCGCCTGCTCGCCACCGGCC
This sequence comes from Kitasatospora sp. NPDC057015, assembly GCF_042673745.1. Lineage (NCBI taxonomy): Bacteria > Bacillati > Actinomycetota > Actinomycetes > Kitasatosporales > Streptomycetaceae > Kitasatospora > Kitasatospora sp. NPDC057015. Next base: position 88,086 of record NZ_JBHUSG010000036.1, on the reverse strand, counting down.
TCACCGACGAAACCGCGAGCCAACGGCTCGGGCTCTCGCCCCGCACCGTCCGCCGCCACATGGCCTCCATCCTGGAGCGCCTCAACGCCACCAGCCGATTCGAAGCAGGCATCAAAGCGGCCCAACGCGGCTGGCTCTGACCCGCCGGCGCACGGGGAGAAAGCGGCCGTACGCCCGCCCGGCCGCGGCCGGCCCCTGCCCCTTCGGGCAGCAACCGCCGGCTCCGGGGGGCAGCATCCGCCGGCCCCGAGGGCGGTATCCACCCGCACGGACGGGCCGAACGCGCCGCGCGTGGAGAGCGGACCGGGCCGAGCGCCGGTGTGTGATGCCCGTGCGTCAGGTACCGGCGGCGGACGGGCGGGCGGGGCCCGCCGGTGGGGATTTCGTTCGCCGCTCCCGCGCCGGGGCTCTAGCATGTCCGCCGGGACGGCCGGACCGGGCCTGCCGCCCGTACCGGGACGGGATCAGATCTTCAGCCGCAGCACCGGACACCACATCGAGCGTGGCCAGGCGTACCGGGAGGCCAGGACCCGGGACGGTGCGCTGCCGGCAGTGATCCAGGTACAGGATGTCCCGCCCACCGGCCCGGTCGTCGTGATCGATGCCCGGACAGGGCGTCCACGCCGTCCGGTTGCTCCCTGGCATCTCCACCCCTACGCCCGTACCCGCGCCGGCACGCGACTGCGCAGCGGGTGGGTCTTCATGAGCCCCGGTGAGCACCTCGCCGAGTACCTCGATCGCGCGCTGCCCGGCACGGGCGCTGCCGGGCACGGCCGGGTGGGAGTGCGCGAGTACACCATCAGCCCGGCGGCCGGCGTCGGCGGCACCGTCGTGCTCTGGAACTCCGGGGACGTCACGGCCGCCATCGCCGCGCTCGCCGTCATCGACTGGCACTGCGACGACATCACCGAGGCCGGCGGCTGCCCCGAACTGCGGGTCCGGCACCGGGGCGCGGACCTGTGCCCGGCGGCCGGCCGGGGGGACGGCACCCGCCTGCTGTGCGCCCGGCCCCGCAGCCACCGAGGCGACCACGAGGACCCGAGCTTCGGGACGCTCTGGCCGGACGGGCCGGTGCCCCGGTGGCCCGCCGGAACCGGCGGCGGGCCGCCTACCTAGCCGGTTCGGGCCCGCCGCCGTTCGGTCACGCGCCGTCAGGGCACGCCGTTCGGGTCGGCGTCACCGTGACGGGCGTCCGGACGTCACCTGCGGCAGAGTCCGGACGGCCCGCCGGCGGGCCGTGGCAGCCGGGCGCCCCGTCCAGGTGCGCCGTGCCGTGCGTTGCCGCAGCAGCCGGCCGGACAAGGGCGCGCCTCAGCCGGGCAGGCCGGTGTCGCGGTAGTGGAAGCCGTCGTCCGGGCCGCCGGTGAACACCACGGCGTCCTGACCCAGCCCGAGAGCCCGCAGCAGGACGTCGAGCGCGCCGTCGGCGTCCTCGTGGGACCGGTGCAGCCACACCCACGTCTCGCTCTGCCCGTACGTCATGAGGCTGAGCGCGAAGTGCCGCCGGTCGATCGTGAACACGGCGGCGTCCACCTCGCCGAGCTCCTCCCAACTGCGCTCCACGCTCAGGCGCAGCCGGGCGGCGAGGGCCTGCAACGGCGGCGTGAGCCCGGCGATCATCCGGAAGGAGCCGGCCGCCGCCACCCAGAGGCCGCACTGCAGGGCCGGGTTCCGGCCCGAGCCGTACGGCAGGCTGGTGGCCGGCTGCCAGTCAGGTTCCGGCCCGGGTACGACGATCTCCGCCATGTGCGCACTCCCCCGCGTTCGCCCCAGCACCGTCGGGCGCAGCGTAGCCGAATGCCGGGACGCGGCCCGGCGCCGCATCGGGGACGGGGCCGGGGACGGGAGCGGAATCGGGAGCGGAACCGGGGCCGCTTCAGAAGGCGGAGCGGATGAGCCCGCCGTCCACGCGGATCGTCGCTCCGCTGATGTACTGGGCGTAGGTGCTGCACAGGTACGCCACCGCGGCCGCGATCTCGTCGGGCTCGCCGAACCGGCCCTGGTCGTTGGGGATGAGGGCCTCGACCGCGTTCGGCCGGATCTCGTCCCAGGTCCGGCCCCAACCGCGGGCGGGGCCGATCTGGGTGACGAGTTCCTTGGTGGCTTCGACGAGGATCGCACCGGGCGAGACGACGTTCGACGTGACGCCCGTGCCCTTGAGGTCGCGGGCCAGCGACACCGCGAGGTTGTGGCGGGCCGCCAAGGTGGCGTTGTACTGGGGGTGGGTGTTCATCGGCTGGGAGGCCAGGCCGCCGCCGATGGTGACGACCCGACCCCAACCGCGTTCGCGCATCGCGGGGACGAGGTGCTGGATCATCCGCACCCCCGAGACGACGTTGACGTTGTAGGTGTCGTTCCACTCCGCCGGTGTCGCCTCCGCCCACGACAGGTGACGGTAGAAGCCGGCGTTGTTGACGAGGATGTCCACGGGGCCGCCCGCGGTCGCCGCCCGGGCGGTCTCGGCGGCGCCCTCGTCGGTGGCCAGGTCGCCGAGCGCGGTGTCGGCCGTCCCGCCGGTCGCACGGATCGATGCCGCGACCGCCTCCACCCGGGCCTTGTCTCGCCCGTGGATCACCACGGCGGCCCCTTCCGCCGCCAGCAACCTGGCGGTGGCCTCGCCGAGTCCGGCGCTCGAACCGGTCACCAACGCGCGCTTGCCGAGGAGGTCGAGTTTCATCTGCCGCTTCCCTTCCAGGACCGGCCCCCGCACCCTGGTGGTCCGGTGGAACGGCCGCTGCAACAGCAAGTCTACACCTGTATACATAGCTGCCTCCGGCCTGCCCGGCCCGGCCTCCGGCAGCGGCGCGCCGCCAGGCGTGCCGGGCGGGCGGCCCTGCGGACCGAGCGGGGTGTGGCCGGGAGAGGCCGCCGGGCCGTTGCGGATGCCGCGCGGCTGCCGGGCGCCCGTCCGCGGCCGTGGGGGCCGGGCCGTATGCTCGGTCCCATGAGTGCCGCACAACCATCCCGTCGGCGCGATGCCGCAGCGACGCGTGAAGCGATCCTCGCCGCAGCCGTCGTGGAGTTCACCGAGTACGGGTACGCCGGAGCCGGTGTCCGGCAGATCGCCGAGCGGGCGGGCGTGTCGGCGATGATGATCAACCGATACTTCGGTTCCAAACAGGGCCTGTTCGCCGAGGCGGTGGACCGCTCCTTCGGGCCGCCGACCGTGGTCGGCACCGAACGCCACGGCCTGACCCGCACCATGGCGCGGGCACTCGCAGAGAACACGGCACACGGCACCGAACACCTCGACCCGTTTCTGCTCACCCTGCGGTCCGCGTCCGACCCCGAGGCGGCGGACATCGTCCGGCAGGGCATCGAGGCCCACGTGGGCGCCCGCCTCGCGGGGCTGATCGGCGGCTCCGAGGCGGAGCTCCGCGCCCAGCTCGGGCTCGCCCTGACGGCCGGGACCTGGCTGTTGCGCGCCGTCGTGGGGACCCGGGCGCTGGCGGGCGTCGACAACGACCGGCTCGCGGAACTGCTGGCGGCCATGCTGGAGCCCGTCACCGAGGGGCCCGCCACCGAGGAGGCCGTCACCGAGGAGGCCGCCGCCCGGCCCGGCCCGGGCTCCGGCGCCGCTGCGCAGTAGCCGGACGCGGCGCCGCGGTTCGTGCGGGCCGTTCGTGCGGCCCGGTGCGGCCGCCCGGGCGGTGCGGCGCGCTCCCGCGCGGTGAACGCCGGGCGAGCCGGCCCGGGCCTCCCTTCGAGGGGGGCCGGGCCGGCTCGCGCCGCCGGCGGGATCAGGAGCAGTCAGGGGTCAGGAGCAGTCAGGGTCAGGAGGTGACGGTCGGCAGGCTCGCGGTCAGGGCGGTCGGGACGGTGACAACCTTGGCGAGGTCGTACTTGCCGGGGCCGAAGTCGGCAGCGGTCAGGGCCTTCTTGCCGCCGTGGTTGGTGACGAGCCAGACGGTGGCGCTGTCCGGGGAGACCAGGAGGGTGCCGTCGGCGGGGGCGGGCCTGGCGGCCGCGGCGGCGAGCCAGGTACCGGGGGCCGGGGCGAGGGGGGCGGTGTCGTAGTGCAGGGCGGTGTAGTCGGCGCCGCTGAGGGCGACGGCCTTGCCACCGGCCATGACGTAGACGGTGGCGTCGGCGCCGGAGACGTCCTTGACGACCGTGCGGTCGGCCAGGGGCTTGGCGACGACGGCGCCCAGCCAGGTCTCCGGGACACCCATCAGGACCTGGCCGGCGTAGCCGTCGGCGGTCCACTCGGTGCCGGTGATCGGCAGCGCGGAGTTGTTGATCACCACGTAGATGCTCGGGTTGCCGCCCGACTGGCCGGTGACCAGCGTTCCGGTCGGCAGGGTGGCCTGCGTGGCGGAGGTCAGCCAGGTGCCGGGCACGCCCATGTCCGGGCGGGTGTTGTAGCCGTCGGCGGTCCACTCCGCGCCGGTGATCGGCAGCGCCGCTCCCCCGACGATCACGTAGCGGTTCGCGCCGCCGCCCTCGTCGTGGACCACGGTGCCGGCCGGCAGCGAGGCGGTGGCGGCGGCCTGCAGCCAGGAGGTGGGCACGCCCATCGCCGGGCGGGTGTTGTAGCCGTCGGCCGTCCACTCCGCGGCGCTGATCGGCAGCGCCGCTCCCCCGACGACCACGTAGCGGGCCGCACCACCGCCCTGGTCCAGCACCACGGTGCCGGCCGGCAGCGAGGACGGCAGGGCGTTGAACTTCGCCTCGTCCACCAGCACGACCCTGCTCAGGTCGTAGCCGTCCGGAGCGACGTCGGAGGCGTTCAGTGTCAGACCCGCGCCGCTGATCATGACCTTGACCACCGGGCTCGCCGGGGACTTCACCAACGTGCCGACCGGCAGCGAGGACGGGTCGGGGTAGGACTGCGGGGCGGAGGCGTCGACGATGTTGTTGTACCGGAAGCCGACGTAGTTCTGGGAGTTGAGGTAGCTGCGACTGTAGGTCTTCCTCGACGCCTGGGTGCCGGACTGCGACTCGGTGTAGATGTTCGCCGAGGTGTGCGCGCCGTCCACCCAGCCGGCGAAGAGGATGACGTGGGTGTCGTACTGGGCCGTGGCGGGGTTGTAGCGGTCGAGCGCGTCGCCGGGCTTGAGGTCGTCGAAGCTCCCCAGCTGGGCGGAGACACCGGGCAGCGTCCAGGTGGTGCGGCTCTGGCCGAGGTGCCAGGACATGGAGACGTAGCCGGAGCAGTCGGGGCGGTAGGAGCCGTTGCTGTCGCTGAAGGTTCCCTGCTGGCTGTACCAGACGCCTTCGTCGACCCAGGACTGGGCACGGGCGAGGACCTCGGAGCGGGTGATCTGCCCGCCGACCGTGGAGGTGCCCACCGCGTGGGCGCTGCCGGCGCTGAGGAGGCTGGCCCCCGCGGCGGTGACAAGGGCGGCGGACAGGGCGAGGCGGGAGAAACGACGCGTCATGGCGGACATGGAGAGAACTCCTGAAGGTGTGTGGGTCGGGCGGGTGTGGGTCGGACAGGTACGGGCTCGAACCGTGGGAGTTCGGACACCGCTGTGGGTGCGCGGACGCCCCTACGGGCGTGCGGACACCGGAGTACGCGTCGCGCGGGGTGCGCGGGGTGCCGTACAGCCGGGCGGGCCGGTGCGCGGGCACTGTGGGCAGGGCCTGGCCGGTGGCTTCACGGACGTGGTGACCGATGGAGAAGCCTGGCCGGTCGCTCGCACGGAGCGGGCTCCCGGTGGACGGTTGGCCTGCAGGAACAACCGTCGGGTGGGGAGGGAGAGAGCGTGGCCCGTACGGCCCCGGCTGGTTGTGCGCAGGCCGGCACGGTACAGGTAGGCACCGCGGGGACGCGGACGAGATCGCACCGGTGCTCGCCGGTGCAAACGGACTGTAACTTCCTGGCCGGTACCAACCGGTGGGGCCGGCAGTGGGCGCGGCAGGGTGATCGTCGGTGGTGGCGGTTCAGCAGGACGTGGGTCCGGTCGAGGACACCGCGTGAGCCGGGGTCCGGGGTGCGCGGGTCCGGTGCGCCCGCTCGCCGGTGGTGCACATCCGGGCGTTGGCGGCCGGTGAGGGTCCCGATGTCCGGCCCGGCGGCTCCGCCCCGGGGCCGGGACGGGCATCGGCGGCTACTGCCAGCCCATGCTGTCCCCGGTGGCGCCGGCGGTGGGCGTGGCGGTGGAGGGGGTGGCGGGCAGGCCGCCCTGGTCGGCGGCGGCCAGGGCCGGGGCCAGGAGGGTGGCGGTGAGGGCGAGGGTGGCGACCGCGGCGGCCTGGGCGATACGGGTGCGGAGCATGGTGGTGTTCCTTCCTGAGGACGGGTCTGGTGAGGGCTGTCACGGCTTTCGCGTCCCGCGGTGGCGCGTCGTCCGTTCTGCCTGCCGGCCGGTGTTCCCTGCTGGCGAGTACCAGCTTGGTCGCAGCTCAGGAAGGTTGGAAGGGCTGTCAGGTGGACGGATCGGGCCCTGGACGGATCGGGCCACCGCCGCCGGCCAGGCCCAGCAGGTGCTCGTAGAACGGGGTCACCATCGGGGCCCGGGCCGAGAGCAGCTGCCAGCCGGCCAGCCGGGGCAGCGTGTCGAAGGCGCGCCGGCACAGCAGCGTCGCACGCACCTCCGCCTCCTCCAGGCTCGGGCTGAGCAGATAGAGGCCGAGGACGGGATCGGGCTCGGCACGGGGGTGCACCGCGACGTGTTCGAGCCCGTCGGCAGGCATGGCGAAGGCCCGCAGCAGACGGCCGGCCGAGACGTGCAGTTCCGCCCCGGCGGGCGCGCGCAGACGGGCGTGGACGAGATACATGCCCTCAACCGTCCCAAGCCGCCGGTTGTGCGGACCAGTCCGGCGAACTGGACACTTCGGTCCATGGACGGAAGTGGCCACCGCCCGAACCTGTGGGACCCCCCCCCCCCCCGCAAGCCGGTCTCCGGCAGCCCCCTCGGACACGGCCGCCCACGGCCTCGGTAGCGAGTAATCGTCAATACCTGTGGATGGCCGCGGCTGGTGAGGTCTATTCGTTGTGTCGCAGTTGTCGAGCCATCGGTTGCACAGCACGTCCAGTCATCCAGGGCGCCCAGCAGGTGTCAGGCAGGTGTCAGGCAGGTCAGGCAAGTACTCCGGCGCGAACCTGCCCACCTGACATCCAAGGATCCGTCAGGCAGGCTCGCGGGCTCGGTACCATCGCGCGCAGTCGGCACCCCAGTCGGCCCGGCTCCGTGGGAGCGCTCGGTACAGCCGCCCGGCAGCTACCTCGAAGACGCGTTCCCGCCCGGTCCTTCGGATGCTGATCCACCGGCGCAGCGAGAGCGAGGTCGTGCCGGACGTTCGGCAACCGCCGTCGTCATCACCGCGAAGTCCGCCCGGCACCAGGCCGTCGGCCTCGCCACCGCCGGCGTCCCTCTCGCCCGACCTCCTACGCGTCAGCCCGGCAGCCAGTGCAGCTCGTGCGCCAGGGTTTTGGCGACGGCACGGATGCGGCGGTGCAGCGGCGACTGCTCGCGTGGGAGGACCAGGTGGATCGTCAGGCCGGGCGCGCCCCGTAGCGGCCGCCAGGTGAGACCGGCCGGTTGCACCGCGAGTGCGGCTTCCCCGGCCGGGGCGAGGGTGAGCCCGTCGCGCAGGTCGCGCTGGGACATGTCGAAGGAGACTGCGGGCGTGTGGAATCGGGGATGAGGTCGGGTGTCGGCGAACAGGGCGGACAGCTGATCGTGGATCACGGGGTTGGCCGCACGGTCCGGCAGTCGCAGCGGATACGCGGCCGCGTCGGCGATCTCGATCTCCGGGTGCCGGGCCAGCGGATGGTGCTGCGCCAACTGGACCCCGACGCGCGCCCGCCGCAACAGAAACCGGCGCACGCCACGGCCCGGCTGCTCACCGCGGGTGATCCCGGCATCGATGCGGCCGTCGGCGACCGCGGGGGAGATCTCCGGCGTCGCCATCGGAACCGCGCCGACCTCCAATCCGCTGTTGTCGCGAATCAACCTGTCCACCAAGGCCGGCACCGTCTCGGCACCGGCGCTGAGGCTGTATCCGATGCGCAGCGTGCCCAGTTCACCGGCCGCCGCGCTCCGGGCGGCGTCCCACGCCCGGTCCAACGCCGCCAGCGCGGGCGGCGCGGACTCCGCCAACGCCGCACCGGCCGCGGTCAGTACGACGGTACGCGTGTTGCGGACCAGCAGGGCCGTACCGAGTTCCGTCTCCAATCGGCGCATCCGGGAACTGAGTGCGGGCTGTGCGATACCGATCCGCGCGGCCGCGCGAGTGAAGTTCAACTCCTGCGCCAGCACCAGGAAGTACCGCAGGCTCACCGTGTCCGGCGCCACGTTCCCTCCCCGCCGATTGATAACGATCCGTTCTGACTCTATCCCGTACCGGTCTTTCCCTCGGCCGCATGTCAAGCCCTAACCTGCGCGTATGACGATTCCACCGACCGCAGTACCGTCGCCGGGATCGATCCATCCGGGTGTCAACTCGACGTCGGACGTGTCCGGCCCAACAGAGGAGGTCTCCATGGCCAAGGGCTACTGGGTCAGTGTCTACCCCACCATTTCAGACCCTGAGAAGCTGACTGCCTACCAGAAACTGGCCGGCCCAGCTGTCCGGGCCGCGGGCGGGCGCCTGCTGTCCCGTGACGGTCGAGTCGTCGCCCACGAGGCCGGAATCACGCAACGCGTCGTTCTGATCGAGTTCGACGGCTTTGAACAGGCCGTCGCGGCATACCAGAGCGAGGCATACCAGAACGCGCTGATGGCCCTCCCCGACGACGTCGAGCGCGACTTCCGCATCATCGAAGGCATCGACTGACCGCCGGACCCCAGCCATCACTGAGCATCCGTCACCTCATACGCCGCACACAGTGTTGAACGACACCCCGAAGCGACCGGCCGACCCGCCGGAGCACGAACCGCCACCCCCGCGTGAAGCAGCCACACCCACACCCGGCCGGGCGGGGTGAGTCTGGCCCGGCCCCGCAGCGAGCGGGCGTCGATCCGGCAGGCCTCGGCAGTGAACGCCCCACGGCCCCGCGCAGCCGGGCACCGGCCCGCGAGCCCTGACACGAACACCGACCGCAACAAGCACGGACAACCCGGGGGACACCGACATGCTGAGCGCACTGGGCCTGGACACGACGACGGAAGCGCTCTACCGCGCGATGCTCGCCCGCCCCCAGGACGGAGTCGCCGCACTCGCGAGCGCACTCGGGCAAAGCGAGGACGACATCCGCGCCGGCCTGGACACCCTGAGCGAACTCGCCCTCGCCCGGCCGTCCTACGAACAGAACGGGCAGCTGCGCGCCGTCTCCCCCGACATCGGCATGGAAGTCCTGATGGCCCGCCAGCAGGCCGAACTCGCCGCCCAGCAGCACCGCGTCGAAGCCTCCCGCGCGGCCGCCGCCCAACTCATATCCGAGTACGCGGACCTGCGTCCGGCCGCCGCCCACGCAGGCGTCGAACACCTCGTCGGGCTCGACCGGATCCGCGAACGCCTCAGCAGGCTGACCCGCGACATCCGCGCGGAGGTCATGAGCTTCAGCCCGGACGGCGCGCAGAGCACCGAGAGCATGGAAGCCTCCCGCCCCCTGGACCTGCACCTCCTGCAACGCGGCATCCGCATGCGCACGCTCTACCTCGACAGCGTCCGCCACAACGCACCCACCGTCGCCTACGCCGACTGGCTGGCCGAACACGGCGGCGAAGTCCGCACCACCGTCACCCTACCCACCCGCATGATCATCATCGACCGGACGAGCGCCGTCATCCCCGTCAGCAGCGACGACACCGCCGCCGGCGCCGTCATCCTCACCGGCCACGGCACCCTCAGCGCCCTGTGCGCACTCTTCGAGAGCACCTGGACCACCGCCCGACCCCTCGGCAGCACACCACCACGCGACACCAACGGCCTCACCCCCCAGGAACAAACCGTCATCCGCCTACTCGCCGACGGCCACACCGACGAAGCCATCGCCAAACGCCTCGGCGTCTCCCCCCGCACCGCCCGCCGCACCGCCACCGACCTCATCGAACGCCTCAACGCCCGCAGCCGCTTCCAAGCCGGCGTCAACGCCACCCGAGCAGGCTGGCTCCCAACCCACTGACCCGCCCCGCACCACACCGCACCACCAAGCCCAGCGAGCTCCCTCCACTGCTGCCCGACCAAGTGACACCACCTCCACCTCCACCGCCGGGCACCCGGACCAGCGAGATCGCGATCGGCGTGCCGGCTGCCGCCCGCCCCGGCCACCCCATCGAGTGACCGCCGTGAAACCCACGCCCCCACCGGCCCGACGGACCAACCACCACCCGCACCGCGTGCAGCATGCAGCGCCGTTCCGTCGTGCGCCCCCGGGCCGGCGACCGGACGGCGCGGCCCCGCGTCCGGGCGCCCCCCGCACCCCCCCCCCCCCCCCCCCGGGCGACTCGGCCGCCGCGGCCCGGGCCCCCCCCGGGGGGCGCCCCCGCCACCGGCGCTGCACGGCGTCCGGACGGCAACCGACCGGCAAGGACGCAAGGACGCCGAACACTGGTGGCCGGCCACGTGACCACGGTCAACGTGACCGGCCCTCGGCATCCTCAACCTGCTCCAACACCCCGGGGCCGCCGGCGCAGATCTTGCCGCCGAAGCCATCGGGAACGAGGTTCAACCGGTCGTCCAGCAGGACGGTGCGGAAGTTGGAGACCCGGCGCCCGATCGGCACCTCGGAGCCGATCTGCTCGGCTGCGCTCACCTCGAACGCCGTGGCGTAGACGGTCACTTCGGTCCGGCCGTACGAGTTGGACAGGTGGCGCCCGCCGAGCTCCAGCGTGGCCCGCACGGCGCCCTGGGGCGCGGTGTCGCCGCCGACGACGAGTACCTGCAGCCGGGCAAGGGCATCGGGCTCCCTCTCTCGTCATGACCCGCAACAGCGCGGTGACCAGCGTCAGGTGGCCGATGGCGTGACCGATGTCGTGACGGACGATGCGCCCGGCGATCGCCTGCGGACCCGCGGCGCCCGGAAGAAGGCGGGCGCGCAGGACGCCGACCCCCGCACGACGTGAGCACAGGTGCCCGCCCACCAACAGGGCTCAGCCACCGACGCGGCAGCCCCACCCGACCAGGCCCGGCTACCACACGGCCGCACCGACGCCCAGAACTCCGACACCCAACGCCGACCGGCCGCCGACCAGAACGTCCGTACGGGCACCCACACCCCGGCCCCTCCCGCCCGAACGGCGGACGGCGGACGGCGGACGGAACAGTCCACGGCCGGTTCCGTCCCGCCCCACACCCTTCCACCCACACCCTTGCGGCGGCAAAGCTGACACCACAGCAAGGCGCAGCGCCGGGCGGAGCCGGCCGGTTCATCCCGGTCGGGGCTCGTGGCGCCGTCTTCCTGACTTTCCATCAGTCGTTGTCGGGGCCCTTTGGGGTCCCGGCGCGCCCGCCGCACGCGTCGACGAAGGACTTCAACTGTCATGAGCAAGCGTCTGCACCGTACGATCGCCGTCCTGGCCGCCGGTACGGCCCTCACCGGGGCGTTGACCCTCGGTGTGGGTCCGTCGTTCGCCGCCGGGCAGCCCAACGTCTCCTGCGGGACGCTCACCAGCGCCGACACCACGGCGGCCGCGGGCCTGAACCAGGTGCTCACGGGGAAGCTGCGCAACGGTGCGATGACGGCCTACCGGTTCTCCTGCGCGCGGGCGATCGTCGATGCCGTGCGGGCCCGTGGTCTGTCGGACCAGCTCGCGGTGATCGCGGTCACGACGGCCATCACGGAGTCGGTCCTGGAGAACAACCCCAACCAGATCGACTTCGACAGTGTCGGGTTGTTCCAGCAGCGTGCGAGCTGGGGCAGCACGTCGGACCGGCTCAGCCCGGCGATCAGCACCAACCTGTTCCTCAACCGGTTGCTCAACCTGTATCCGAACAACTCGTGGCAGAGCAAGCAGGTCGGGGTGGTGTGCCAGTCGGTCCAGGTGTCGGCGTACCCGGACCGGTACCAGGGGGAGGTCGCCGACGCGCAGAGGATCGTCAACGCCGTCGGTGCCGCGTCCACCACTCCCCCGAACCCGCTGTCGCTGCCGGCCGGGACGCTGGTCAAGTCGGCCGCCGGGCCCGACGTGAAGGTGATGATCGCCGGCGCGGGCATCCCGGTGGCGGCCGCCGACGTCGGCGCCGACCACTACGACCTGAGCCGGATCGTGCTGGTCGACGACACCGCGTTCAGGTCGCTGCCCGGTGTGCCGCCGGCGGGCACCGTCGTCCTCGACCAGTCCGGCGGCGGCGCGAGCCGCTACGTGGTCGTCGACGGCGCCGCCCTGCCCGTCTCCGGTACGGACTGGACCGCCGACGGCTACAACACCCGCCCGGCCCTCGGCGTGCCGACGTCCTGGCTGCAGAACGCCCGTCAGGGCTCCCTCTCCTCCGGCCTGGTGGTCTCCGCCCAGTCCGGCACCGACCCGTCCCGGTACGTGATGGTCGACGGCGCGGCGCTGCCCATCTCCGGCGCCGAGTGGACGACGAACGGCTACGACTCCCGGCCGCTGATGGGCGTCCCCACCGACTGGCTGCACGCCGCCGCGGCCCGCACCCCGGGATCCGGCACCGTCGTGAAGAACATCTCCGGTACCGACCCCAGCGTCTACGTGATGCTCAACGGCGCAGCCCTGCCCATCTCCGGCGCCGAATGGACCGCCGACGGCTACGACACCCGCCCCCTGATGGGCGTGCCCGGCACCTGGCTCCAGAGCGCCGCCGCGAAGTCCCCCACCAATGGCACCGTGGTGATGAACCAGTCCGGCACCGACCCGTCCCGGTACGTGATGGTCGCCGGCGCCGCCCTACCCATCTCCGGCACCGAATGGACCGCAGCCGGCTACAACACCCGCCCCCTGATGGGCGCACCCGGCACCTGGCTCCAGAACGCCGCCGCCACATCCCCCGCCAACGGCACCGTGGTCAAGAACATCTCCGGCACCGACCCCAGCATCTACGTGATCGCCGGAGGCGCAGCCGTCCCCCTCACCGGCACCGACTTCACCACCCTCGGCTACGACCAGCAGCCCCTGCTCAGCGTTCCCGGCACCTGGGAACAGAACGCCGTCGCCAAGCCCGCACCCGCCCAAGGCACCCTGCTCCTGTCCCCCAACGACCCCACCGTCTGGCTGGTCACCGCAACCGGCCAGAAGAAGGCCCTCACCCCCGGCGACTTCGGCCCCGGCAAGTACAACCTCACCGACGCCGTCAAGGTCCCCACCACCTACACCACCAAACTTCCCACCACCACCTGACCACCACCCAGCCACCCACCACCGACCCCACCAACCCCAGCGCACTACCTGACCACCCCTCGGGCCGCCCGGCGCACCACCACCGGGCGGCCCACACCCACACCCACAAACCACGGCCGCCACCCACCCGCAACCCGCTGCTCGGTTGGCGCACGCTGCGCTGGCTGCCCGAGACCACCATTGACCTCACCCCAGACACCATCGAGCATCACGCCAACGACCGGGCAGCGGAGGCGGCGAGGCCGAGGGGTCAACGGACCCGCCGGACCCGGCGGGGCCGGCGGACCCGGCAACAGTGAGCAGGGCCGGTCCTCACCTCAGAAACGGGATCACCGATACCGGAGAACAGGAAATCCTCCGGTGCCACCCCCCCAAATCTGACGAACCCCCAGGGGGCCGAGCCGAAAGATCTCCTGCCATACCACCACCACACACACCATGGCCGGGCGCACCGCCTGTAGAAAACCCCGAGACGGCAAGGACCGCATCCTCGTCCCGCATCTCGCCGCCGGCCAGGGGCCCGGCCCTACGGAAGGGCGGTGAAGATCGCCTCTGTGAACTCGGCGACCTCGGTGAAACCCAACCGCCGGTACAGGGCGATGGCAGTGGCATTGTCAGCCCGAACGTTGAGCCCGATATGGTCGGTGCTCCCCGCCAACTGCCGGCAGAGCGCGGCCACGCACGCACCGGCGGCCCCGCGCCCCCGCACTTCGGGGTGCGTCGCGACGTTGCCGAGCGCAGCGACCCGCTGGACGGGCGACCAGACGTGCACGCCGGCGACCGCAACCAGCCGGTCCCCGTCCCGGGCGCCGACATACTGGCCGGTGTCCAGCATCCGCTCGTCGAACCAGTTGCCAGGATAGGCCTCCGCGAACAGCCCGAGCAGGTCGGGAAGGTCGGCGCGGGTGAGCGGGGCGGGCTCCCAGGGACCGGCGGGGTACGAGGCCACGGGCGCCGGGTCGGTGAGGGCCATGCGCAGCAACGTACTGCGCCCGCGCACCTCGTACGCCTCCTCCAGCACCTTGGCAGCGTCACCAGAAAGGTGGCCGAAGAAGCGGCGCGGCAGAACGGGCAACATCGCACCGACCAGCTCCTCCACCGCGGCGGACTCCGCCGAAGAGCCAAGCGCCAACAAGGTCGGGACCTCGCCGACCGCATACAGCAAAGCCACCGGACCGTCCGACGAGACGGTGAACCAGGAGGTATGCGGCCACAGCAGGTCGTCGAGGTCGCCGAGCTCCATCAGATGAAGCTCCGGGTCCCGCCGGAAACGGGCTTCGAGGACGGCACGGTCGTGGACGCTGCGCAGGAACATCAGGCCAGTCTACGGAGCCCCGGGAGCCGGCTCCTACGGTCGGACGGCCGTGCGGGGGCCGCACCCCGAACCACCACACAACCGCACGACTGACAGTACTGACCCGACGTGGGCGGCACCGGACACCGCTCCTTCGCCCGCATCCACTGGCATGTCGAGCCGCTCGGCACGCGCGGGCAACCCCCCCACCTCAGCATGACCGTCTCAAAGACGGACTTCCCCGAAGACGGCCTTCGCCACCAGCGCGACCGGCCGCACATCCACGAAACGATCCAACACCTCCAACCGAAACCCACCCGCGCAAACGAGTCGAGCGGAACCTCCGGCGCCCGGCGGCCGCACCCGGCATAGTGGGGCGGGTGGGCGAGGGAGGACCGGCGCACGCCGGACAGGGGATCACGGAGAGGGTCGGGCGCCTGCTGCGGCGCATCGGCCGGGGACGCCGCTCGGGCCCGCAGAAGGCCGTCGCGGAGCTGATACGCACCGGCGAACACCCCTTGGAACTCCACTGGTTCGTCAACGCCGTCTACGAGGCCACCAGCTGGGTCGGGACGAGGCAGCTGATCCTCGACCACCCGCACCTGGTCGGCCCCGAGGCGATCGCCCTGATCGGACGGTACGAGGACATCGCCGCCGCCCACGGCGACGAGGACTCCCGGGCCCGGTTCGTCAACCATCGGCGTCTGCTGCAGGGCACGATCGACGCCGACGTCGACATCGCGCTCGGCGACGCCACACCCCTCAAGGACGACGCGGGGCTCCGCGCCGACCTCCGCTGGTACGGCGAACTACTGCAGCAGATGCTCGACCTGCCCCGGTGGATCGACCGGCGCTGGATGATGGAGGCCCAGCCCTACCTGATGCTCGGAACGGTCGCCGAGTACGCCGAGGTCCTGGCCGAGGACCAACCCGACCGGCGGACCGCCGACCGGCTGCGCACCGTCGCCCGGATGCTGGGCCGGGCCCAGGAGACCGACCCCGCCCGCGCCGTGCTGGAAGAGGTGGCCGGCCTCCTGTTCGCCCAGGACCTCACCAGCCCCGCCGTGCCCGACGAGGCCCACACCACGATGCTGATCGGAGCGGCCGTCACCGAATACCTCCCACTGGTCGAGGAGGAAGCCGACGCCGTACTCGCCGAACTCGTCGACGAGACCGCCGACACCGGGGCCCGGCAGCGGGCCGAGGGCTGGCTGCGGGCCCTGCGCGCCTACCGCGGGGAGAACCCGATGTTCGGGCGCGACCGGATGATCGTGCTGCGCGCGATCGACCGGGTCGACGAACTGCGCGGCCTGACGCTGGTCGAGGACATCGTCGCGCACATCACCGAGCACCCCGTCCTGCTGGAGGAGGCCGTGCGCGCGTACGTGCGCACCGAGTTGCGGGGGGAGACCCCGGGCGACCGGATCCGCTGGCAGCTTCTGGCGCGCCTGCTCGACCGGGCCGCGGAGACCGGCCCACTGCTGGCCGTCCGGGAGACCGCCCTGCGCGACTGGTCCGAGGGGCTGTTGGCGATGAGCGCGTTCGTGATCGCGCGCACCGGGAGCGAGGAGGATGCGCTGTTCACCGGCTTCCCCGGCCTGGGCTCCGATGCCGTCCGCGAGGCCCTGGAGGCGCTGGCGGACGCCGACCCCACCGGGCGGACCGGGCAGCGGGCGCGGCGGCTCGCCGCCTTCCGCGCGGGCCACCGGCAGGCCACCGAGGGGATGTGGGAGGGCGACGGGCTCAGCCAGGCCGCCTTCCATCAGCTGACCGACTACTTCCAGGACTCGCCGGGTGACGCCGGGCTGGACGAGGACGTACGCCTGGCCGCCCTGATGGAGGTCGCCCTGCGGCTGGCCCCCGCCGACGCCCCCCGCCACCTGGTGGACCTGACGCGGGCCAGGCTGATCCACCGCTACCTGGACATCGCCGAGTCGGCCCACACCGACCTCGCACTCGACCGGGCCGTGGAACTCCACCGGGTCATGGCCGACATCAGCCCGGACCCGGACCACGCGCTGTGGCACCGCAGCCTGGCCCTGGTCCTCGCCCGACGGGCCGCCCACCGGGAGGGGGACGGCCGCGACCGGGAGGAGGCGGTGGCGGCGATGAAGCGGGCACTCGAACTGAACACCGACCCCGGACGGCGCGGCGGCTGGCTGGGCGAGCTGATCGACATCGCCACCTCGGGCGAGGCGGCCGGTTACCGCACCGAGACGCTCCGCGCGGCGCAGGAAGCGCTCACGGAACTCACCGCGGCCGACCGGGACACCACCGCGGCCGACGAGAACCGCACCGCGGCCGACCAGGACACCACCGGGGCCGACCAGGACAGCACCGCTTCCGCCGAGACGCCTTCCGGGCCGGACACCGAGACGCCTCCCGACCCGGACGCCGCCGAGGGTGGGCAGGAGCCCACCGAAGCGGAGCTGCTCGACCTGCGCGCCTGGGCCCTGCTGATCTACGCCATCCGCTTCGGCGACCCGACCCGGGTCGCCGAACAGGTGGACGCGGCCCAGGAGATCCCCGGCCACAGCGGCCACTGGGTGGTGCTGCTCGACGCCGTCACCGACGCGTACCACCGGCACCCGGACGAAGAACTCTGGCAGCTGCTGCGGCGGGTGGCCACCACCACCGAGGGCATCGTCGCGGAAAACGTCGAGGAGGGTTACCCGGAGGCCGTACGCCCGCTGCGGGCGGCCCGGGTGCGGATGTTGCTGGCCCGGGCCGCACGGGCGCCCAAGGAGGCCGCGCTCGACCAGGCACTCGCCCTGCTGGCGGAGCCCGGCACCGACCCGGAGGACGACCTCCCGCTCGAACGGGCCCGGCTGCTCATGCTCCGGACGGGCCGGGGCGACGGCACCCCCGACGGCCTCGACGAGGTGATCGGCCTGCTGCGCGCCGTCCGCCAGGACGACCCCGCCCACGGCGCCGTCCTGGCGGAGGCGCTCGCCCTCAAGCACGAACTGACCGGGGACGTCGACCTGTTGGACGAGGCGATCCTGGTCGCCGACCGGGCGGCGCAGCGGGCCGGCCGGCCGCTGGAGACCCGCGACGCCCTCGCCGTCCTCCACCGCCGGCGCTACCTGCACCTGGGCCGGCTCGCCGACCTGGAGACCGCGGCCGCGCTGCTGGCGGAGGCGATCGACACGGAACCGGGCAGCTACGCGCACACCCGGGCGCTCGGCACCCTGGGCGGCGTCCACCTGGACCGCTTCGACGCCACCGGCGACGCCACCGACCTGGACACCGCGATCCGGCACCTGGACACCGGCCGCCGCCAGACCCGGCCTGGGACGAACGCCCTGCCGAACCTGCTCGCCGACCTGGCTGCCGCGCTGTCCACCCGCGCGTCCCTGCCCGACCGGGGCGACCGCGCCGACCAGGACCTCGCGCAGGCCCGGGAAGCGGCCGAACTCGCCGTCGCGCTCACGCCCGAGGGGTCGTCGCGGCGGCCCCGCCGACTGGTCGGCCTGGCGGGCGTGGAGCAGGCACGGGCGGCCCACCACCGCAGCGTCCCGCACGCGCGGACGGCCGTCGCCCACCTCCAGCGGGCCCTCGAAGCGACCGGCTCCGACTCGCCGTTCCGCTCCGGGTACCAGGCCGCTCTGGCGCGGGCCCTCCTGCTGGAGGCGAGGCTCACCGACGACGGGACGGCCGCCGAGGCGGTCGCCGAGGCGGCGTTCGCCCAGGCCCGGGAGGCCCTCGGAGAGCGCCCCGACTGGTCGCCCCGGACCGCCGTCCGGCTCGCCGGGCAGGTCGGCCGGGAGCTGGCCGCCCGCGGTCGCTGGACGGAGGCCGCCGAAACCCTCACCGTCGGCGCCGCCGCCCGCCGGCTCCTCGTCCAGGGCCAGCCGCTGCGGCGGCAGCGCGAGACCTGGCTGCGGGCGGACGGCGACCTGCCGCTGCTCGCCGCGTTCGCCACCGCCCGGGCCGGCGACCCGGCGGGGGCGGTGGCCCTGGTGGAGCAGGCCCGCGCCACCGAACTCACCCGCGTCCTCGACCTGCGGCCCCGGCAACTGGAGGAGGCCCGCAGCCAAGGCCACGACGACCTGGTCCGGCGCTGGAACCGGCTGACGCTGCGGCTGAACCGGATGGGCACCGAGCACACCGGCGCCTTCGGGGACGTGTCCGCCCCCGACACCCGGCAGGTGCCCGCCCTGGTCCGCGAACTGGAGGAGCTCGGCGCCGCACTCGAACGCGCCGCCGCCCCCACCCGACCGGAACACCCCGCCCCCGCCGAGGACGTCACCCGGGTGCACCTGCTGGCCACCGAGTGGGGCGGCCTCGCCCTGATCGTCCGCGGCCCCGGCGGACCCGCCGCGACCGAGGCGGTGCCGCTGCCCGGACTCACCGCGTCCTGGGTCACGGGCGCCGCTACCGCCCTGGGCCGGACGACACCGCCGCACACCGGCCGGATCCTGCCCGCGCTCCTCGCCGAACTCGGCCGCCGCGCCACCGGACCGGTGCTCGACGCGCTGGCCGGCGACGACCGCCCGGTGGTGTTCCTGACCGGCGGACGGCTCGCGCTGCTGCCGCTGCACGCCGCCACCCTGCCCGGCCGCCCCGGGACCGCCGGACTCGACGCCGCCGACATCCGCCACGCGCCCAACACCCGCGTCCTGGCCTCCGCCACCGCCACCGCCCGCGGCCGGACCGACGACGAAGTGCTCGCGGTCGGCGCCCAGGGCGGCGCCCCGCACCTGCGCTACGCCGCGGTCGAAGCCCGGCTCGCCGCCGCCGCGCTCGGCCGCGGCCGGGTCCTGGACGGCGCCGACGCCCGGACCGACGACGCCGCCGACACCCTGCTCACGGCCCTCGGCCGCGGCACCGTCGTCCACTTCGCCGGCCACGCCAGGGCCGTCCCGGAAGACCCGCTGACCAGCGCCCTGCTCCTGACCGGCGGCGACACCCTCACGATGGCGGAGCTCCTGGGCCGCCGCCTGCGGGCCCGACTCGTCGTCATGTCCGCCTGCGGGACGGGCGTCGTCGGCCGCGACCTGCCCGACGAGGTCATCGGCTTCCCCGCCGCCCTGCTCCAAGCGGGCGTGGCCGGGGTGATCGCCACCCTGTGGCCGGTCCCCGACGACGCCTGCCTGCTCCTGATGCTCGACTTCTACGAAGGACTGCGCGCCTCCCTCACCCCGCCCGAAGCCCTCCGCGCCGCCCAGCGCCGCCTGCGCGACACCACCGCCGGCCGGCTCCGCGCCCGGCTCGCCGAGACCCGCGCGAGCGGCACCGCCTGGCCCCCGCCCGACGTCCTGGACGGCTGCACCGAGGCCGTCGCCTTCCACGAACCCGAGGAACGCCCCTACGCGGCCCCCGAGAACTGGGCCGCCTTCGTCTACATCGGCGCCTGAGCCCCCGCACCAGCCGCCCGACCCCCGCTGAGGCGGCCGGCCTGACCGCCGGCGAACTCGGCCGCCCCGTGCGGTACACGAACCCCGGCCCCCTCACGTTCTGGCGCCACCGCCACACCCACGGCACACCGGCCGCCGAGACCGCCGTCATGCTCGCCCTCTACAGCGCCTGCCGCCTCGACCTCGCCGCCACCACCGACAACATCCACCAGGTCCTCGGTCGTGACCCCATCGTGTTCTCCCGATTCGCCCACGACGAACGGACCGCCTGGCTGCCCCGGCACTGAGCGCAACAACACGGGGAGCACGACCCGACCGCGACCCGAGCCGGCCCGCACCTCACCGACGAGGTGTGCCCGCGGTGGCGTCTACGCGGAGCGCCTGACCGACCGGCCTGGCGGCAGGCGGCGAGCCCCCAGACGTGGCGGGGCCCGCCGGCCGCAGTCCCTACGTCGCCAAGACGGTGCGCACCGTCCCGGCTGGCGTCGCCAAGCTGGAGGACTTGGAAACCGAAGGCCTGCTGAGTTCTCGCTCGATCCGGTTGATCTGCGCGACGAGGGTGAACGTGTTGAGGCCGGTGGCGGTGACCCCCGGCCCCCGGCCACCGGGCAGGCGGGTGGGCGGGTGGGCGCGGCGGACCGGCAGCACCAACCCGCCGCTCGCCCGGACGCGCCAGCAACAGCAGCCGCACCGCACGGCGGCGCTCCCGGCCGGACAGCCACAGCGGCCAGGCGCAACGGCCCGCCACCAACACAACCGTCTGACCCGTCGGCAGCAACCGGAACCAGGGCAGCCTTGACCTTTGACAGGCGACCTTGACCGATTGCCAAGAGATCTTGACCGGTAGCGAACTGGCACTTCTTGGCAGTGATGTCCGCCAACGCCTCGTCCTCGGAGGAACCCATGCCCTTGTCGCCCGGCCACCTTGCTGTCGAACACGAGGATCTGCCGCGGCTTCGCGACCTCCTGGACGGCGGCTACGACGTGGAAGACGACAGCGGTCACGGCTGGACCCTCCTGCGGCACGCCATCGACGTCGAAATCGACGGTCACGTCCAGAGCGGCGAACCCCTCCACGTCGATGTGACCGCCTTCCTGCTGGCCCGTGGCGCCGACCCGCTCCGGACCACCAACGGCTGCTCGCCCGCCGCCGAAGCGCAAGCGCGCGGACACTGGCTGGCCGCCGACCTCATCCGAGCCTGGACCTCCCTGCGGACCGGAGCCTGATCCCGAACCGGCCACAAGGAGCAGCCGCACCCCGTCAAAGTCCTCTGCCAACCGGTCAAGGCCGCCTGTCAAAGGTCAGCGGCCCGCCGCGAGGCCGTGTCCGAACCCTGTCCCATCCCCGAGCCGAAAACGCTCCCACCTGCGGATACGACCTGAGACCGTCCCAGCGAAACGGACATACCCGGCGCGCCGAGACACCGGTGGGACCGGCCTGGGAGAGGCCCGTCCCAGGTTTGTCCCAGCCCGGGGCCCGGACCGGCCGCTGGCCACCCCACACAGCAACACCAAGCGCAGCAGGGACCTGCGGGCTCTACCAGGCGCAGCACCCCGGCCGGGGTCGAGGAGCCAGGACGGCCAGCGGGCCGGGGCAGCCAGCGGACCGGCTGCTCCTGGCGGACCGGGCGGGAGCAGCGCACCGGGCGGGCTCCATCGGGCGCGGCCGCAGCGGCCAGGGGTCGAGGCCGGGGTACGGGGCCCCAGGGCACCGCGGCCCCCTGTCGCCGGGCCTGTCGCGCACCGCCCCACCACAGGGGAATGAGGCCTCGCGCCCACATCACCCCACACGACACCCCCCCCGCGACAGGGAAACGACGGGCTCGGCAGGGCAACGACCAGGCGCGGCCAGGGCCGGGGCCCAGCGATCGGGGCCGGGGCGCGGGGGTCGGAGCGGGCCGCGGCCGGGAGCTGCCGGGGAGCGGCCCGGAGCGGCCGCGTCGTCGAACTCGACACGGGCCACTACCCGCTGACCCGGCACGCGACCGTCCGGGACCTGCTGCTGAGCCTGTGACGGCGGCGAAATCCCCGGTGCGCCCGGCCGGGTGCGGCGGGTACGGTCCAGCGGTGACCCGTCGAACGCCCCCGCGCCCGCTGCCCGTCGAGGAGCTCTTCCCCGAGGTGGTCCCGTTCCGCCGCGAGACCGTGCGGCTGCACCCCCGGCGGGGCGAGCCGGCGCCCGGCGGCAGTTCGCTCGGCGGGCCGCTGCTCTGGCCCGCCGCGGAACCATGGCCTTCGTGCCCCGAGCACTCGGGGTCGCCCATGGTCGCGGTCGTCCAGATCCACCGCGCCGACGTACCGGACCTTGTGCCGTTCCCCGCCGGGTGCGACCTGCTCCAGGTGCTCTGGTGCCCGCTGTACCACGGGGACCGGTGGGTGGTACCCGCGGTGCACTGGCGGTCGGCGGCGGCCGTCGGGCCGGTGCGGCAGGCCCCGCCGGTGCCCGCGCGGGCGGGGTACGGCAACGTGCCATGGCCGTGCGTCCTGCACCCCGAACTGGTGACGGAGTACGCGAGTTGGGACCTCCCGCAGGAACTCTGGGACGAGTTGGAGGACCGCATCGACCGGGTGCAACGGGAGACGGGCTGGGACTACCAGGACCACCTGTCCACCGCGCCCGGATCCAAGCTCGGCGGCTGGCCGGGCTGGGGTCAGGATCCCCGGTGGCCGTGCTGCCCGGGCTGCCTGCGGCCGATGGACCACCTTCTGACGGTGGAAAGCACCGAGGAGAGCGACCCCCGGTGGGCGTGGACCCCCGCCGAGGACCGCGACCGCGGCATCGAGGGTGCCGACCTGAGCCTCGGCGACCTGGGCGGCGTGTACCTCTTCGAGTGCCGCAGCTGCCCGGACCGCCCGTTCACGCACCGCTTCGACTGATCGGGAACACGGCCGGACCAGCCCGGACAGGCCCCGGGCGGGGCATCGGTCGCCCCCCATGAATGGGAAGCCCGGCATGCTCCAGCAGGCCGCTCCTCCAGGGCCCCCGACGGCACGGGGCCGGGGACGGCGGGTGGGGTGGCCTCTCCTGGCGGCCGGGCCCGGACAACGACCAGGCGCACCGACACCCACGGCGGCCGGGCGCGGCCCGGGAGCGAGCAACGGAGACATCCCGACAACGGGGCCGGCGATGTCCCAGCGGCGGGCGGGCAGGCCAGGGACGGCGGCCACCCGCCCGACCCCGAGAAGCGTACCGGGACCCGCACCCACTCCCCCGCGCAATCTCCGGCGAACTCCCCGCACACATTCAAGGCCCTCCGATAAGGCCCCGACCGGCGGAAATACCAGCCGAACAACGGAACCCAGCATGAAAACCGGATAGGCCGCCAATTCGTGGGAACACCCCGGAACAGCCGGGCGGGCGCCGACGGCCGCCGGGCGGGCAGCCGGGGCGGGCAGGCTGGGCAGCCGGGCGGTCAGCACCAGGACAGCCGACGACGGCCGCCGGCGGGCGGTCAGCCGGGGCGGGGCGGGCTGGGACGACAGCCAGGAGGCGCCAGGCGGGGCGGCCCGGGCAGCGGGCAGCGGCCAAGCGGCCAAGCGGGGACGACGACGCCAAGGTCTTCTCCGGAGCGAGGCTGGACCTCTACGGTGGCGTCGTGATGATCTCCAGCACACGGATCGTGCTCGGCACCGGCTCGGGCAGCACCAGCAGTTCCCCTCCTCATGGATCCCCTACACCGCGCTCGTCATCAGCGTGATCGCGGCAGGGGTGGGGCTGTGGAATCTCCTGCACAACCGCCGCCGGAACCTGCGGGCGGACGAGGAGGTGTACGCGGTGAAGGTGGCGGCCTGGACCGGCGGGGACACCGGGCAGGGTCCGGGGAACCTGTACCGCTACGACTCCCTGGTGGTACACAACGGATCGGACCAGCCGATCTACAACGCGACGCTGGTGTGGCGGGCTGCCGAGCCGGGTTCGCTTGTCGGGGAGACCGATCTACAGAACATCTACATCGGCCTGGTCCCACCCGGGAAGGACCGAACCTTCAAGCTGGAGGAGGTCTCGAAGCCGGAGATCGGGCAAAGGCCGGTCACCGTGGCCTTCGAGGACGCCCGGGGACGGTACTGGGAAGGCGACGAAACCGGTCAGCTGCACCGCGGCAAGAACAAGGTGGAACCCACGCTCATCGCCCCCGATGCGGTGCGCGGCGCGGACGGTTCGGTCAGCCCCGTCGCACGAGCCGACTGACCGCCCCTCCCCCTCCAGCGGTGCGAAAGGGCGAGGGGGAATCAGAGCGGTGCGCACCGTTCCCCATTGCCAGCGGCGCGCACCGCCCCGAACGGTTCGGGGTGAAGCGGGGCGGCGCCTGCTTGCTCAGCGGCCGGACAGGAGCAGCACCAGGACGGCCAACTGGCGAACACGTGGACAACCCAGCACCGACTCCCCGCCCGCTAGTCCACCCCAATCCGTCAAGCCGGGCCAGCCCCACCGCAGAAGGTGGACCACCCACAACACGAACCGGCCACCACCAGCCGGGCGGAGGGCAGGCCCGGCAGAACACACCCACACCACAACCAGACAGCTCCTCCTCCCGGCCGCCCCAGCTCAGACGCCTGGGGGGACCAGCACGTCCGGGCTCAACAAGACGCATGGATCGCAGACCGTACTTGACATGGCTTCCGCAGTCGGATCTGTGCAAGTAGCAACGACTAGCCGCTGCTCCATCGAGCTTGGTGATCGTGAGTTCGAGTCTGCCGACTCGGTTGGGTGATCTTCTGGTCGACTGGGCATGAAAGTGGGGCCTCGCGCACAGCTCGGATGCCAGGACACTGCAGGGCTGGGCCCTACCGCCTTCGGTGTCACCTGGAACGGATAGCCTCCGGCAAGTACGGGCGGCCGATGGGAGTAGACATGAACATCGAGGAGATGCTGGACCGGCTCGCCGCGGCCATCGGGCCGCCGCCTGCGGACGGTGTTGTTCCGGTCCCGTGGGAGCTCGGGCGCGAGGCGCTCGGTTTCCAGCTTCCCGAGGACTACCGGGCGTTCGTCGACCGGTACGGGATGGTCAGCATCAGCGACGAGCTGCACATCTACGGACCGTCGGCAGCGCCCAGTTCCCAGATGGGGGAGCCGCTCGGCTTCGAGGGATTCCTGTTCAACACGACGGAACCCTTCAGATACTGCGCCATGCTGGCCCAGGCCTACCGGGACGGGGACTACGACGAGTGCCCGTATCCGCTGTTCCCGGCCGAGGGCGGGCTGCTGAAGTGGGGCAACAACTGGAACTCCGACCACTTCTTCTGGTTGATGCGGGGACCGGACCCGGACCGGTGGCCGGTCGCTGCCAAGTTCGACTCTATGCGCGAGTGGGACCTGTACGAGGGCGGGTTTCTGGAGTTCCTGCTGGCGGCGGTGACGGAGCAGTATCCGTACCACGGGGACGTCGTTCCCGGTGGGATGAAGCAGGTCGGTGACGGCCGTGCTTATCGCTTCCGGGGAGATTGGTCGAAGCAGCTTTGGCAGTGAGCCCGCGAACACGGTCAACGGTCGGCTCTGGGCGACTCCGGCTGGTGACCCAACTAGCATTTTCTCAAACGAGTTTGGTGATCGTGATTTCGAGCCTGCTGACTCGGTCGGGTGATCTTCTGGCCGGCTGCGCATGAAAGTGGGCCTCCCGCACAGCTCGTGGGCATCGAGTCCAGTCGAGCAACAGGAGGCCCCTGGTGCCGCAGTTTCCCGTGTCCATGCCGTTGCCGTCCAACTCCGCACACCTGTCGTGTGATTGTCTCGCTCACCAGTTCGGGAGCGCCGGGGACCGGCCGCACAGGCGTCCGAGGCATCCCTCGGACATGAGTGATGCGGAGTGGGCTGAACCTCGGCTGCGCGCGGGAGTTCGGCGTCCTCCACGTTCTCTGCCATGTTGCAGGACGGCGCTCAGCACGAGCAAGGCGGCACACAGGCTCAGGACCCAACTGGCTTGGGTCAACAGCCAGTACGGCAGCCTGCCCAGCGCATGACGCTCGGCCCATCGGTTCCTGATCCGCTGACCCCAGGTCGGTGGCGGTGGTGCCGGCGGAGTCAGTGCGGAGCCTGCGGGGGCGGACCTGATACTGCGTCAGGATCGGACACGGCCCTCACCGTAGCCGTTGCCCAAGTAGTGGCGCCAGCAGCCGAAGAATCCCGGCCACTGGCGTACGGCCGCCCACCTGCGCGTCCCTGCTGGCTCGCTGGCGAGTCTTGGGAGCGCGCTACGGGATCAGCCCCGCCCCGTCACGGACCGGCCGCCGCACGGTGAGTGGTCCCGGTCCCGGGACACAGGCGCCGCGGTCCCGCCGCGTTCCCATCGCCGTCGTCGACGGTCCCACTCGGCGGCGCGTCCGGACCCCGGTCCCGTCCTCGCTACGGCGCCAGGCCTCGGCGATGCCCAGCGCCAGGGGTGGGCAAGGAGGGACCAGGGCCACTCGCGGCTGATGCGCCGCCGGCCGGTCCCCTCCCCCGCCTCGGCCCACTCCCCCTGGACGACCGGCGAGGCTGCTCCTGACGGACAGGTGCCTCCGCACCCGGATCGGTCATCTGCGGTCCACCCCGAAGTCCCCGGGCCTATTCGATCAGCTCAGGAGTTCACGCTCCCCGCCGGAAGTGGGAGCCGCACGTCTCCGGGCCCCGGCACCATGACCCTGGTGCCGGGGCCGGGGCCCGGAGGCGTGAGTGGGTCAGTTCTTCTTGAAGACGGTCACCGCGAGGGCGCCGGCGGTGGTGCTGGAGGTGTTGACGGCGCCGGTCGTGTCCAGGACCTTCGTCCAGGTGCCGGCCGGCAGGCTCGGGGTGAAGTCGCCGTTGGTGGGGTTGTAGACGACGACGGTGTCGTAGGCGGTGGGGGCGGCCGGGTTGGAGCTGATCCTGGTGGTGATCACGGAGCCGCTGCTCTGCGTGGAGAGCTGGTTATTGACGGCGTCCCAAGTGGTCAGGCGCAGGGCGGGGGTGGACCTGCGCAGGGCGATGGCGTCCTTGTAGTACTTGAAGGTGGCGGCGTTGGTGATCTTGTCGCCCCAGTGGATGGCGTTGACGTCGTCGCCGACGTTGTAGGAGTTCTTGGCGGCCTCGTAGTTACCGCCGACGACCTTGGTACGCAGGAACTCGTCGCCCTCGGTGATGAGCGCCATGCCCTGGGAGGTGAGGACCATGCCGGTGGCGAAGCGGTCGATCTGCCCGGCGCGACCGGCGCCGCCACCGGCGGCGCCGGAGTAGGTGATCTTGTCCCAGAGACTGAGGTCGTCGTGGACGGAGACGTAGTTGAGGCTCTGCTCGGGGTCGTAGGCGAACGCCGGGTTCCACGGGTCGGACAGGGCGTTGGTGCTCTTGGTGGCGAGCAGCGATCCGCGCAGGCCGCGGATGACGGCGGAGGTGTCGCCGGCGCCGTTCATGTAGTTCATGAGGTTGTCCTGGGTGCCGCCCTTGATCGCGTCGCGGTAGGCGCCGTTGAAGACGCCGACGTGGGCGGGCGCGAGGGTGGGGACGGTGCTGTAGCGGACCTTCTGCGCCTCGCCGGGGTCGCTGACGCCGCCGCTCCAGGGCTCGCCGTAGATCTGCAGCTGCCGGTCGGGGTAGGTGGCGTTGAGGTAGGAGGCCCAGTCGGCGACGTTGGCGGCGTAGTGGACGCCGAGGAGGTCGAAGCGGAATCCGTCGATGTTGTAGTCGCGGACCCAGTGCTCCAGCGAGTCGCGGATCATACGGCTGACCATGGGGTTGCCGTCGTCGATGGAGTTGCCGGTGCCGGAGAGGTCGGTGCTGTTGTAGTACTTGCCGGTGATGCCGTCGAAGACGTTCTTGCCGGCGGTGTGGTTGTAGACGACGTCCATGATCACGCGGATGCCGGCCTTGTGGAACTCGTTGACCATGTCCTGGTACTCGCGGATGCGGCCCTCGGGCGAGGTCGCCTGGGAAAACTGCTCCTCGGGGACGTTGTAGTTCAGCGGGTCGTAGCCCCAGTTCGGCACGGTGGAGTTGAAGTCGAAGGAGGGCATGATCTGGACGTCGGTGACGCCCAGCTCCTTGAGGTGGTCGATGCCCGTCTTCACGCCGTTGTCGGTGGTGCCGCCCTGGACGAGGCCGAGGAACTTGCCGCGCTTGGCCGCGTCGACTCCGGAGCTCGGGTCGATGGTGAAATCGCGCACATCGAGCTCGTAGATCACCGAGTCCTCGCGGTTGGCGCGCGCCGGGCGCGCGGCCCAGCTGCCGCCGGTGGGCGTGACGGTGCCGGAGTCGATGACGATGCCCTGGGTGGTGCCGGGGTTCACCATCTGCGCGTAGGGGTCGCGGACGTCGTTGCCGCGGACCTTGAACTGGTAGCTCTGGTTCCTCAGGTCGCCGCTGACGACGGTCTGGTAGACGCCGGTGTAGCCGTTGAGGGTGACCGGGATCAGCGGGTACGTCGTCCCGCCGATGGCCACCTTGACGTCGGAGCTGTCGGGGGACCAGATGCGGAACGTCGTCGCGGCGCTGGTGTAGAGCGCGCCGAGGGTGTTGGCGGCGGGCGGGTTGGTCGGCGTCGCCGTCGGGGAGGCACTGGGTGTGGCGCTCGGGCTTGGTGTGCTGCCGGTGCCCGACTGGACGGTCAGCACGTGGGTGCCGCTGTTCCAGCTGAAGGTGGTGGTGGCACCGGTGGCCGGGACGGTGAAGCTGAGGTTCGCGCCGCCCGCGGTCCCGTTCTGGCCGTAGTTCTCGGTCCAGGACTTGTCGAGGGCGGCCTTGACCTGCCAGGTGCCGGCGGGGATCGCGGTGGTGGTGAAGGTGTAGGTGCCGTCGCCGTCGGTGTCGTCCATCAAGGACGTCAGGCAGTCCGGTGCCCAGTCCCCCGGGCAGCCGATCTCGGACTGGAAGTCGCCGGCGGCGGTGACGACGCGGCTGGCGGCGTTGTCGGTGATCGAGTGGGTGGCCGGGTCGTAGACGAAGGTGACGGCCTTGCCGCCGGCAGGGACGGTCAGGGTGATGTCTGCGCCGCCGGCGACGCCCTGGGCGCCGTAGTTCTCGGTCCAGCTCTTGTTGATCGCGGCCTTGTAGGCCCAGGTGCCGGCGGGCAGGTTGAGGGTGAGGGACCACTTGCCGTCGGCGCGCTGGCCGAGCTGGTCCTGGGCGCAGTCGGGGGCCCAGTCGCTGGAGCAGCCGATCTCGCTGTTGAACGAGCCGGGCACCGACACGGCGGCCGGTGCGGCGGCGGCCGTGCTCTGCAGGAGGGGGGTGAGGGTCAGGGCCAGGGCTGCGGCGACGGTGGCCGTGGCAGTGACGGTGGCGGTGTGGCGCCGGGAGCGGCGGGGAGCGTGGTGCATGGGGACTCTCCTGTGGCCGTGCTGTGCCGGCGGCTGGCGGGCCGGTCGGCGCGGGTGGGTGGGGTGCGGTGGGGTGCGGTGGGGAGATCCTGCAGGGGCGGGGCCCGGGTGCGCCGGTGGCATGAGGGCTGTTGGCGCTGCTGCCTGACGTTGGCGGGGTGTCCGGGGCGCGAAGCGGTCAGGTGCTTCGCGCCCCGGAGCATCGAGCCCGGGGCGGGGCGGCCGGCATGCACCGTGCCCCGAGGGAGGTCCGGCCCCCGCCCGGGCGGGGGCCGGATGGTTCGGGAGGCGCGGAAGACGGCGACGGTGCGCGCCGGGACGGTGCAGGTGCCGCCCGCCGCCGAGCAGCCGGCCGTCTTCACAACGGGGTCGCTGCCGCCGGTCCGGGCCGGGTCGAGGGTGTAGGAGGCGCCGGCGGTGCCGGGCACCGCCTGGGTGGTGGCCTGCGTTCGTCACGGTGGTGCACGCAGTTGCCGACGGCTGGGGGACCGGGTGGGGGGCTCACCGTCATCCGCTGTTTGCTAATTCATGTTAATAATGCGTGACTGGGTGGCAGGTCAAGACTCTGGACAGAAACCCGCTGCCTTCCGAGGGCCCGTGCGGGCCCCGGTCGCCACCCTGACGGCGGCCGGGGCCCGCACTCTGTTTACGGTTACTAACGTGCGTTATCGTGGGGGTACGCACACGAGACGGGGGACCCCTATGTCGCCGAAGTCGCCAGGTCCGGCCCCGATGACCGGACGCGGGAGGGTCACGTCCACGGACGTGGCGAAGCTCGCCGGCGTGTCGCGGTCGGCGGTCTCCTTCGCCTTCAACAGTCCCGAGCGTCTTTCCGAGGCGACACGGGAGAGGATCATGGCCGCCGCCGAGCAGATCGGCTACTCGCCGAACACCCTCGCGCGCATGCTGCAGGCCGGCCAGACCCAGTCACTCGGCGTCCTGCTCCCGCAGAATCTCGCCAAGATCATGGAGAACCCGTACTACGCGCGGTTCCTCACCGGCGTCGGCCAGGTCTGCGACGAGCAGGGCTACACGATGCTGCTGACCCCGCCGCTGCGGGACTCGATGCTCAAGGCCATCCCGTACGCCGCGGTCGACGGCTTCATCGTCTGCGGGCTGGAGCACGACCGCGGCGAGGTCGCCGAGCTGCAGCGCCGGGGCATCCCGTTCGTCCTGGTGGACAGCAGTCCCTGCGAGGACGTACCGAGCGTGGACGTGGACGACCGCGCCGGGGCGCACGAGGTCGCCCGCCACATCCTCGACCTCGGGCACCGACGGATTGCCCTGCTGTCGATCGACCCGGGCCCCGAGCGGGCCGAGCGCGGCTACCGCGGGCCGCTGGCCCGGCGGATGGACGGCGTCGCCGAGGCCCTCGCCGAGGCCGGCATGACGCTCGCCGACGTCACGCTCACCGAGGTCCCCTGTACCCGCGCGGACGGCTACCGGGCCACGCGGGCCCTGATGGCGGACAGCGCGCCGACAGCGATCATCGCGTTGTCCGACATCCTCGCCTTCGGTGCCATCAACGCCCTGCACGACCTCGGCCTGCGCGTGCCCGAGGACGTGACCGTCACCGGCTTCGACGACCTGCCGGACGCCGCCTGGCTGCGGCCCCGCCTGACCAGTGTCCGCCAGCCCATCTCCGCCAAGGGCCGCTCGGCCGCCGACTTCCTCATCTCCGCCATCCGCGACGAGGACCAGCACCCCCACCAGCTGCTCAGCACCAACCTCATCGTCCGGGACTCCAGCGGCCGCGTGCCCGCCGTCGTCGGCTGACCGCACCCCGTACCAGCACACCACCGCCTCCTCGCCCCGCCGGGCCAGGGGGCGGCGTGCGTCGCGCGCCTCCCCGCCGGCCCGGCCCGCCCGTTCTCGGGCCCGTAGGAGCCGCCTCGCCGCGTGGCAAGAGGTCCGCCCGGGTACCCGGACCAGTTCACCCGTCCGCGTTGTCGATGTGCGTCAAGCGTGTTACCTGAACGTTAGGTAACTGCTGTTAATAGCCTGCTAATGTCGACGACATCACACAGCTCGGCCGTGCGGGATCCCGCATCACCGAAGTTCGCGCAGCACCTGCCAATCGTGGCTGCGGGAGCCCTGTCTCCGGCTCCGCCCCGCCTCCACCAGGCGTGACAGGGCCGCCGGACGAAACACCCCAGGCCGGCCCCGGCTCCATGCGGACCCGGCCCCCACCCCCGGAATCTCCCTCCATCTAGGAGTTCACCATGCGTCGTGGCATCGCGGCAGTCGCCCTCGCGGCTGCGGTCATCGTCTCTGCGAGCGCCTGCAGCTCGGGCAGCGGATCGGGCTCCGCCGCCTCCGGCCCGGTCACCATCACCTGGTGGGACACCTCGGACGCCACGAACGAGGCCCCGGTCTTCAAGGCCCTGGCCGCCGACTTCGAGAAGGCCAACCCGGACGTCAAGGTCACCTACGTCAACGTCCCCTTCGCCGACGCCCAGAGCAAGTTCCAGACCGCCGCGGGCAGCAAGGGCGCCCCCGACGTGCTGCGCGCCGACGTCGGCTGGACCGCCGGCTTCGCCAAGTCGGGCTTCCTCGCCCCGCTGGACTCCACCCCCGCGGCCAACGACGCCGCCGCCTTCCAGCCGAGCCTCGTCCAGCAGGCCAAGTACGACGGCAAGCTCTACGGCGTCCCGCAGGTCACCGACACCCTGGCCCTGATGTACAACAAGGACCTCTTCGCCAAGGCCGGCATCACCAAGGCCCCCACCACCTGGGACGAGCTGAAGGCCGACGCCGCCCAGGTCAAGGAGAAGACCGGCGTCGACGGCTTCGCCTTCAACCCGCAGGGCTACTACGCCATGCCGTTCCTCTACGGCGAGGGCACCGACATGCTCGACGTCGCCGCGAAGAAGATCACCGTCAACTCGCCGGCGGCCGCCAAGGGCATCGACACCCTCAAGGCCCTGGTCGCCTCCCCCGGCATCGCCAAGCTCGACACCACGAGCAACGGCTACGGCAACATCATGGACGCCTTCGACAACGGCAAGGTCGCCGCCATCATCCAGGGCCCGTGGGAGAACGCCAACGTCCTCAAGGGCACCGCGTTCACGGACAAGTCCAACCTCGGCATCGCCACCGTCCCGGCCGGCTCCACCGGCAAGGCCGGCGCCCCGCTCGGCGGCCACAACCTGGTCGCCTACGCCGGCTCGGACGCCGCCCACCAGGCCGCCGCGCAGAAGTTCATCGCCTTCATGACCTCCACCCAGACCCAGACCACCACCGCCACCAAGAACGCCACGCTGCCCACCCGCGCCGACTCCTACACCGCCGAGGTCAAGGCCAACCCCGGCATCGCGGGCTACCAGGCCGTCCTGCCCTCCGGCCAGCCGCGCCCGCCCGTCGCCCAGTACTCCTCGCTCTACGACCCGCTGGGCACCGACCTGATCAAGATCCTCTCCGGCCAGGAGAGCACCCAGGCCGGCCTCGACAACGTCGCCGCCGCCGCCAAGAAGCTGCTCCCGGACTACACCGCGCAGTGACCCGCACCCCGGCCGGGCGCCCGCGGGCGCCCGGCCGGGACCGCCCCGCTGCCCGCTGCCCCTTCCCGCCCCCGAGGTGCCAGATGACGACCGTCGTCCAAGGCGACGCCGCCCGCAAGAACCGCCGAAGTCTCCCCAGTCGGCTCAGACAGTCCTACGACCGCCACTGGTACGCGTGGGCGATGTGCCTACCGGTGGCGCTGGTCCTGGGTGCGATCGTCGGCTACCCCCTCGTCCAGGGGATCTACCTCAGCTTCACGAACGCCACCAGCGAGAACGTCGGGCGCACCATCGGGGCCAACCACATCCCCGACACCTACAGCTGGGTCGGCCTCAAGAACTACGTCGACATCCTCACCGGCGCCAACAACCAGTTCTGGCCCCACCTGGTGTGGACGATGGTGTGGACCGTCGCCTGCGTCGCCCTCACCTACGCCCTCGGACTGGCCCTGGCCGTCGTCCTCAACCGTGAGATGCGCGCCCGCGGCCTCTACCGGATGCTGCTGATCCTGCCCTGGGCGGTGCCCACCTTCGTCACCATCTTCGCCTGGCGCCTCATCCTCGCCGACGACGGCGCCGTCAACCAGATCCTCCACTTGGTCGGCATCACCGGCCCCTCCTGGCTGAGCGACCCGCTCGCGCAGAAGGCCGCCGCCATCGGCGTCAACATCTGGTGCGGCTTCCCCTTCATCATGATCTCCCTCCTCGGCGGCCTGCAGGCCATCCCGAAGGAGCTCTACGAGGCCGCCGGGATGGACGGCGCCAGCCCCTGGCAGAAGTTCGTCAACGTCACCCTGCCCGGCCTGCGGCCGGTCAGCAGCACCGTGATCCTGCTCGGCGTCATCTGGACGTTCAACCAGTTCAACGTGATCTTCCTGCTGTTCGGCACCAACAGCGACAGCGTCCAGATCCTCGTGACCTACGCCTACAAGCTCTTCTTCGGCCAGCAGCCCCAGGACTACGCCTCCTCGGCAGCCGTCGGCATCCTGTGCCTGTCCCTGCTCGTGGTCTTCACGAGCGTCTACCGCCGCTGGCTCAAGCGCAACGACGAGGGGGCCCTCCGATGAGCACCGCACCCACCTCCACCATGCCCACCACGCCCCCGGCCGCCGCCGTGGCCGAACCGGCCCGCCCTCGCAGCCGGCGCAAGGCCACCTCCTCGCTCAGCCTGCACAGCGGCCTCGCCGTGATGGCGTTCGTCGCCGCGTTCCCCGTCCTGTGGATCGCCTACATCTCGCTCGGCGGCGACAAGTTCGACTACCAGCACCCCGGCCGGATCCTCGACCATCCCACCCTGTCGAACTACGGCCACGTCCTGACCGAGACCAACTTCGGCACCTGGATGACGAACTCGCTCATCGTCGCGCTCGGCACCACCCTCATCGGCGTGCTCATCGCGGCCAGCGCCGGCTACGCCGTCTCCCGGATGCGCTTCCTCGGCCGCGGCACCCTGATGTACACCTTCCTGCTGACCCAGATGTTCCCCGTCGCCGTCCTGATGGTGCCGCTCTACAAGATCATGGCGAACCTGGGCCTGCTCGACACCTACAGCGGCCTGATCCTGATCTACTGCTCCACCGCGGTGCCCTACTGCGCCTGGCTGCTCAAGGGCTACTTCGACACCATCCCCGTCGACATCGACGAGGCCGGCCGCATCGACGGCCTCAGCCCGTTCGGCACCTTCTGGCGCCTGGTCCTGCCGCTCGCCCGCCCCGGGCTCTCGGTCGCCGCGTTCTACACCTTCATCACCGCCTGGGGCGAAGTCGCCTACGCCTCGCACTTCATGCTCTCCGAGGACAAGTACACCCTCGCGGTGGGCCTGCAGACCTACGTCAGCCAGTTCAACTCCCAGTGGAACTTCATGGCCGCCACCTCCGTGCTGATCGCCATCCCCGCCGCACTGGTGTTCTACGTCGTCCAGAAGCACCTGGTGTCCGGCCTGACCTCCGGCGGCACCAAGGGCTGAGCGCCCCGGCGCCCCGCGCCACCTCCCCGGACCGAGCAGCACCCTCGCGTGCCGCCTCGGTACGCGGGTCAGGCCCACCCATCAGACATCACTCCCAGTAACCGCGGCACTACCTGCCGCCGTCGTGAGGACCCCATGACCCAGCATCTCGCCACAACCGACCGGCCCGCCGACGCCCCCGCCGACGCCGCGCGCAGAGCCGACTGGTGGCGCGACGCAGTGATCTACCAGGTCTACCCGCGCAGTTTCGCCGACGCGAACGGCGACGGCATGGGAGACCTGCCGGGCATCCGCTCGCGCCTGCCGTACCTGCGCGACCTCGGCGTCGACGCCGTCTGGCTCTCCCCCTTCTACGCCTCCCCGCAGGCCGACGCCGGCTACGACGTCGCCGACTACCGCGCGGTGGACCCGATGTTCGGCACCCTCGCCGACGCCGACCACCTGATAGCCGACGCCCACGACCTGGGCCTGCGCATCATCGTCGACCTGGTCCCCAACCACTCCTCCGACCAGCACGAATGGTTCCAGCAGGCCCTGCGCGAGGGCCCGGCCTCCCCCCTGCGCGAGCGCTACCACTTCCGGCCCGGCAAGGGCGACAGCGGCGAGGTGCCGCCGAACGACTGGGAGTCCGTCTTCGGCGGCCCCGCCTGGACCCGCACCGAGAACCCCGACGGCACCCCCGGCGACTGGTACCTGCACCTGTTCGCCCCCGAGCAGCCCGACTTCAACTGGGAACACCCCGCCGTCCGCGAGGAGTTCCACGCCATCCTGCGCTTCTGGCTCGACCGCGGCGTCGACGGCTTCCGCATCGACGTCGCCCACGGCCTGGTCAAGGCCGCCGGCCTGCCCGACCTCGGCGCCCACGACCCGATGAAACTGCTCGGCACCGGCGCCACCCCCTGCTTCGACCAGGACGGCGTCCACGAGATCTACCGCACCTGGCGCACCATCCTCGACGAGTACCCCGGCCAGCGGATCGGCGTCGCCGAGGCCTGGACCCCCACCGCCCGGCGCACCGCCGACTACGTCCGCCCGGACGAACTGCACCAGGCCTTCAACTTCCAGTACCTGGCCAGCTCCTGGCAGGCCGGGGCGCTACGCCAGGTGATCGACGAGTCGCTGGAGGCGATGCGCCCGGTCGGTGCGCCCACCACCTGGGTGCTCTCCAACCACGACGTCACCCGGCACGCCACCCGCTTCGCCAACGAGCCCGGACTGGGCACCCAGATCCGCCTCGCCGGCGACCGGGAGCTCGGCCTGCGCCGCGCCCGCGCCGCATCCCTGCTGATGCTCGCCCTGCCCGGCTCGGCCTACGTCTACCAGGGCGAGGAACTCGGCCTGCCGGACGTCACCGACCTGCCCGACGAGGTCCGCCAGGACCCGTCCTACTTCCGCGCCGCCGGCCAGGACGGCTTCCGCGACGGCTGCCGCGTGCCGATCCCGTGGTCGGGCTCGGAGGCCCCGTACGGCTTCGGCCCCGAGGGCGGCCGCAGCTGGCTGCCGCAGCCCGCCGAGTGGGCGCACCTGTCCGTCGAGGCGCAGGCCGGCGACCCGACGTCCACCCTGGAGCTCTACCGTGCGGCCCTCGCCTTCCGCCGCGCCCACCCCGCCCTCGGCGGAGCGGACAACCTGACCTGGCAGGACGCCCCCGACGGCGTGCTGTCCTTCGAACGCACCAGCCCCGACGGCTCCGTCCTGCGCTGCACGGCCAACATCACCGGTCACCCCGTCACCGTCCCCAGCCCCGGCGAACTCGCCCTCGCCAGCGAGCCGCTCACCCAGGACGGCCCCCACACCGTCCTGCCCGCCGACACCACCGCCTGGTGGACCACCGGCTGACCCCGACCGCGGTGCCGCACCCTGCCGAACCCGGGTGCGGCACCGCCCCCAGAACACCGCCCCCGCTTCACCACCCGTCGCGACACGAAGAGGTGCCATGACCCCCCGACCCGCCACCGCCCCCGGATCCCGCCGCGCCCGGCAGGCCGTCGCCACCGCCGTCGTCCTCGCGGCCGCCGGACTGGCCCCCGTCCCGGCCCTGGCCGCCGACCCGACCGCCGCGCCGACCGCCGTCGCCGTGGCAGGTGATCTCGACCACCTCTTCGGCTGCCCCGGTGACTGGTCCCCCGACTGCGACCAGGCCCAGATGACCCGCCGCCCGGACGGAACCTGGTCGCTCTCGGCGCACCTGCCGGGCGGCGCCTACTCCTACAAGGCGGCGCTGGACAAGAGCTGGGCCGTCAACTACGGCCTCAACGCCGCGCCGGGCGGAGCGAACATCCCGCTCACCGTCCCGGCCGCAGGCGCCGACGTGACCTTCCTCTACGACCCGGCGACACACTGGATCACCGACACCCTGAACACGGCGCTGGTCACCGCCGGCGGCGACTTCCTGGACGAACTCGGGTGCGCCGCCGGCGCCACGGACTGCCTGGCGGCCTGGCTCACCGACCCCGACGGCGACGGCCTGGCCACCTTCACCACCACCGCCCTGCCCGCCGGCACCTACCACGCGAAGGCCGCCCTCGGTCTGCCCGCCACCCCCGTCGACGGCACCGACACCACCTTCACCGTGGCGAAGGCCGGCGACGCCACCACCTTCAGCTACACCGCCTCCTCCCGCGTGCTCAGCGTGTACGCCGGGCAGCCCAAGCCCAGCCTCGCCCCCCGCTCCGGGTACTGGCTCACCCCCGACACCATCGCCTGGGACCTCGGCGACAACGCCGGCGCAGCGAAGACCTTCCAGCTGGCCACCGCCCCCGACGGCGGCCTCACCGCCGCCGGCACCGGCATCACCGGCGGCACCAGCATCCCGCTGACCCGCGACCCCAAGGGCCTGCCCGCCGCCGTCAAGGCCAAGTACCCGCACCTCGCGAAGCTCACCGCGCTGCACGTCCCGCGCGAATGGGCGGCGAAGGCCAAGCAGCTCGTCAAGGGCCAGAGCGCGGTCGCCGCGATGGACGCCACCGGCAACCTGATCACCGCCACCGGCCTGCAGACCGCCGGCGTCCTCGACAGCCTCTACGCCGCCAAGGCCGCCGACGCCGAACTCGGCCCCGTCTTCGACGGAAAGAAGCCCACCCTGTCCCTGTGGGCCCCCACCGCACAGTCCGTCACCGTCGAGCTGTACGACACCGCCACCTCCACCGAGGCGCGCACCGTACCCCTGACCATCGACCCCGACACCGGCGTCTGGTCGGTCAAGGGCGACAAGAACTGGAGCGGCACGTACTACCGCTACCAGGTCAAGGTCTGGGCCCCCAGCGTCCTGCGGACCGTCACCAACACCGTGACCGACCCGTACTCCCTCGCCCTGTCCGCTGACTCCAGGCGCAGCCAGATCGTCGACCTCGACGACGCGGCCCTCGCACCGCGCGGCTGGGACGACACCGCGTCACCGAAGACGATCACCGCCGGCCAGCAGCAGATCCAGGAACTGCACATCCGCGACTTCTCCTCCGCGGACACCGCCCTGCCCGCCGACGAGCGGGGTACCTACCTGGCCTTCAGCGACCCGAAGTCGGCCGGCATGAAGCACCTCAAGGACCTGGTCGCCGCCGGTGTCACCACCGTCCAGATCCTGCCGACCTTCGACTTCGCCGGCACCGCGGAGAAGCGCAGCGACCAGGCCGCCCCGGGCTGCGACCTGCCCGCCATGGCCCCCGACTCCGACCAGCAGCAGGCGTGCGTGGCCGGCACCCAGGCCCGTGACGCCTTCAACTGGGGCTACAACCCGTTCCACTTCACCGTCCCGGAGGGCTCCTACGCCACCGCCCCGGATGGCGGCGCCCGCACCGTCCAGTTCCGCCAGATGGTCCAGGCTCTCCACCAGGCCGGCCTGCGCGTGGTCATGGACGTCGTCTACAACCACACCGCCGCCGCCGGACAGGACCCCGACTCCGTCCTGGACCGGATCGTCCCCGGTTACTACCAGCGTCAGGACGCGAACGGCACCGTCACCCACGACAGTTGCTGCGCCGACACCGCCCCCGAGAACGCGATGATGAACAAGCTCGTCGTCGACTCCGTCACCACCTGGGCCAAGCAGTACCACGTCGACGGGTTCCGCTTCGACCTGATGGGTCTGGACCCCAAGCAGACCATGCTCGACGTCAGGGATTCGCTCGGCCGGCTGACCCAGCGCCGCGACGGCATCGACGGCAAGGCCACCACCCTGTACGGCGAGGGCTGGAACTACGGCGTGGTCGCGAACGACGCCCGCTTCGTCCAGGCCACCCAGGCCAACATGGCCGGCACCGGCATCGGCACCTTCAACGACCGCCTGCGCGACGGCGTACGCGGCGGCGGCCCCTCCGACACCGACCCGCGCGAACAGGGCTTCGCCAGCGGCCAGTTCACCAACCCCAAC
Source organism: Kitasatospora sp. NPDC057015 (assembly GCF_042673745.1). Lineage (NCBI taxonomy): Bacteria > Bacillati > Actinomycetota > Actinomycetes > Kitasatosporales > Streptomycetaceae > Kitasatospora > Kitasatospora sp. NPDC057015. Next base: position 49,143 of record NZ_JBHUSG010000036.1, on the reverse strand, counting down.
GGCGCCCCCGTCAACGGCACCCCCGGCCAGCAGAAGATCGACCTGCTGCACGACATGGACCTCGTCAAGCTCGGACTCACCGGCAACCTCGCCGGCTACACCTTCACCACCAGCGACGGCACCCGCCGCAAGGGCTCCCAGATCGACTACAACGGCACCCCGGCCGGCTACACCGCCACCCCCGGAGAGGCCGTCACCTACGTCGACGCCCACGACAACCTCGCCCTCTACGACAGCCTCGCCCACAAGCTGCCCGCCGGCACCACACCCGCAGAGCGCGCCCGCATCCAGGCCCTCGCCCTCGCCACCACCACCCTCGCCCAGGGCCCCAGCATGGTCCAGGCCGGCACCGACCTGCTGCGCTCCAAGTCCCTGGACGGCGACTCCTACGACAGCGGCGACTGGTTCAACGCCATCCACTGGGACTGCACCCAGGGCAACGGCTTCGGCCACGGTCTCCCGCTCGCCACCTCCGGCCAGAACCAGGCCCAGTGGAGCTACGCCAAGCCCCTGCTCGCCAACCCCGCCCTCACCACCACCTGCGCCGACACCGCGTCCGCGTCCGCCCAGTACCAGCAGTTCCTGAAGATCAAGCGCTCCACCCCGCTGTTCTCCCTCGACATCGCGAAGGCCGTCCAGCAGCGCCTGAGCTTCCCTCTCTCCGGCACCGCCGGCGAGGTGCCGGGCGTCATCACCGAACACCTCGACGGCCGCGGCCTGGACACCTACAAGTCCGTCACCGTCATCTACAACGCCACCACCAGCTCCCGGACCCAGAGCGTCGCCGCCCTGGCCGGCACCCGCCAGAACCTGCACCCCGTACAGCAGAACGGCACCGACCCGACCGTCAAGCAGTCCACCTACGACCCGGCCACCGGCACCTTCACCGTCCCCGCCCACACCGTCGCCGTCTTCGTCCAGAACTGACCCGATCTGACCCACCCCGCCGGGCCCGGCCGACACACCGGGCCCGGCACCCTCACCGAAGCCACCACCGACACCGACCCGTAGATACGCAGCACCGCACGGCACGTACTGGTCGCACGGTTTCCTGATGCGACGTATCCGGTGGACTGCGAGCACACCCACCGTGCTCAGCCGGCCGATCGGAGGGTCGCGGTGGCCGAGCTGCTGGCCCTGCTGTGGCCGCGAGAGCCCGAAACCCTCGTCCCTCTCACCGCCTTGGCAAGCCACGACGAGGACCTCGCGACCAGGCAAGACGTTCTCGAACGGGCTCCGTCCGACCTGGTGCGACAGAGATCCGCGGACCGCAAGAAGCCCAAACGCAGCTTCACGAAGGCCGCAGACAAACCCGCGCTCTTCACGGCGATCCGCCGATACGCCCAAGTCGAACAACTGCCGGTCTCGCACCTTGCCGGCCCGACTTCGAAGACAACATCGCTGAACTCTGCCGCTGAACCCGGGCGTCCGCTCGGCAGTCGAACTCACCTGGCAATCGGTCACGATCACCTGTCAGAGGACAGCGGGATCAAAGGGTGCGACAGGGCCGTGACCGTGCGGGCGGGATGTCGTTGGGCCAGTCGATCGATCTTGATCGGCGCCGGCGTCCAGGCCGGCCCCGCACCTGACCTGACCTGACCTGAGGAGAATTCGATGTCGGTGAAGACGGTGGTTCGACGGGCACTGACGGCGTCGGCGGTGGCCGGCCTGCTGCTGGGCGTGGCGGCCGTGCCGCAAGCCGTGGCGGCCGAGCAGCCGCAGTACGTGACCAAGCCGTGCCCCGGTGATCAGCAGTACTACCCGGCCGACGTCCCGGAGAAGTTCTGGGAATGCAGCAACGGCACCGCCTACCTTTTCGACTGCCCCGCCGGGCTGCACTGGGACACCGAGCTGCTCACCTGCAACTACCCCGAGGCGGCAGGCTGGGAGCCCCCTGCGGGCCAGAGCCGCAGCGGGCGACGGTCCGCCTCGCTGGGCTCGGAGGGAACACAGCGGCTGGAGACCAAGCACATCCAGGGGCAGGTCATCACGCACACCATCGTCAAGCCCTTGCCGTATTGATGCCGACCCCGGGTGGGTCCAGTAGTGCGTTGCCGGGACGGCTGTCCGACCAGACCGGTCAAGGTCGCATGGCAAACGGTCAAGATCGCCTGTCAGTCACGAGCAGCCGGAATGCTTTCCCCCCGAGCAGGCCGACCTCATGGAGTGCCGACCACGTCCCCTTCGACAGCGTGCTGGGCATCGGCCACCGCGAGCGAACGATCTCCCTGCTGGACAGCCCGTACCTGGTCGAAGAGTGGAACCTCCCCGCCCCTGTGGTGCTGGTCTCGGGTGACGGGCCTTGCTGGATCGGACTCGACTACCGGGCCGGTGGCCGGCACGGGGAACCGTCCGCCACCTGGTTCGACGCGGACGACAACTCGGAGTTGGCCTCCACTTTGCCGCGGCAGGTCGGCGACCAGGTCGTGGAGCCGGTGGTCCATTGCCTGCCAGGTGACAACGGTGTCGTGCCGTGTGGTGGCCACCACGTGGAAGACGTCGGCCTGCTCCAGTTCGAAGCGCCAGCTCTTGCTGTAGCCGTAACCCGCGTCCGCCGTCACCCAGCGAAACGGGATCCGGTCGTCGATCGCACGGCGGACCATCGCCCTCGCGAGCTGGACCTTGATGGCGAACTCGACCTCGTCGCCGATCCCTGCATCCCGGCAGCGCCCGCACCGAGCGCCCCGATCGCACCTTCGCCTTCGACAAGTTCGGGCCGCTCGGCATCCGCCCGACCGGCGGGGCCTGCTGGGCCCAGAGAGGGCAGGCCCGACCGGTTGCCAGCGACCTACCACCGCACCCACGGGGTCGCCTATTTCCACGGCTGTTACTCGAGCGGCGATGACGCGCTTTGGGGCATCAACCGGCGCCGCAAGGGCATCGCTCCGACCTGGGCCGCGCTCAAGACCATCCGGTCAGCACGTCCCGACGGCGCCCCGATCTACGTGACCTGGACAACCTCTCCGCCCACAAGAACGCGCGCATCCTGCGCCGGGCAACCTAGAACAAGGTCGAGCTGTGCTCCACCCCGACGAACGCGTCCTGGGCGAACCCGGTCCAGGCGCACTTCGGGCCACTGCGACAGTTCACCCTCGCCAACTCCCATCACCCCAACCACACTGTTCAGACAAGGGAGTTGCACCGGTACCTGCGCTGGCGCAACGAGAATGCCCGGAACTCCGACGTCTTGGCCGCGCAACGACGTGAACGCGCCCGCGTCCGCAGCGAGACGGGCCTGCGCTGGGGCGGACGTCTCCTCACCGCCCCAGCACGCCAGTCGCTCACACCGTCTTGATGCCGCCGCCCTCGACGACGTAATCAGCGCCGGTGACGCTTGCCGCACGGTCCGAGACTAGAAACGCGACGACGGCCGCGACCTCGTCGGCCTCGACCATGCGGCCGGTGGTCATGCCCATCGCCGCGGGCACCCCGGCCACGAAGTCGCGGTGCCCGACACCGTTCGCCTCTGCGAGGCGGGCACCGAAGCCGTCGGGGTCCTCCCACATACCGGTACGCGTCGGACCGGGAGAGACAGTGTTCACACGTACACCCTGGGGGCCGAACTCCTCGGACAGTGCCTTACCGAACGCGTTGAGCCCCGCCTTCGCGGCGCCGTACTCGATCGGGCCCGTGCCCGGCAGGCGTGCGCTCATCGACGAGATGTTCACCACCGAACCGCGGCGCTCCAGGAGACTCGGCAGCAGCTGGCGGGTGACCCGGACCGTGCCGAACAGGTTGACCTCGAAGCTCTGCGCCCACAGGGCGTCGTCGGTCGCGAGGAACCCGTTGAGGGTGAACGTGTCGCCGCCGCCCAGGTTGTTGACCAGGATATCCACCCCGCCGAGTTCCGCGAGCGCCTGCACCCCCAACGCCTCGGCGCCTTCCGGCATGCTCAGGTCGACCGCAACCGGGTGGGCGCCGGCCTCCTTCAGCTCGGCCGTGATCGTGCGGGCCGCACCCACCACGCGGACCCCCTCGGAGACGAGCTGCCGTGTGATCGCGAGGCCCACGCCTCGGCTGGCCCCGGTGATGACCGCGGTCTTCCCGGCGAGATCGAGTTCCATGTCAGACTCCTTGAACATATTTGAATGAGAAGCCGTTGTCGTACCGATCCTGACGAACGTGAGTTCGAGTGGATCAGCTCAGTCGGGTGATCTTTCCTGCTGCCGGGCATGAAGGCAGGGCCTCTGGTGCAGCTCGGGGTTGTCGAGACCCTGAGCCCGCCAGAAGGCCCTGTTGTCGCTGTTGTACGCCCTTGCGCCGGCCGGCTCCAACTTGGCTGCCCGGGAGTGTGACTGTCTCGCGCACCGGTTCGGGAATGCCGGGGACCAGCCGCACAGACGACCGAGGCATCCCTCGGACATGACGGACGCGGAGTGCGCGATCGTGCGCGACGCGATGCCGGTGCCGGGGTGACTGGAAGGCCGCGGCAGGCAGCCCGAGGGCTATTGCCACCGGCAATTGGTCGACGCGGTGCGCTACCTGGTCGCGGGCGGCATCACCTGGAGGGCGATGCCCGGGGACTTCCGCGCGTGGGACCGCCGCCAGTCCGAGCGCCACTGCGACCTGCCGGCAGACCATCGCCGCACCGCCCGAGCGCCCGGGGTCGGCCAGGATCTTCATGATCCGCCGGTAGTCCGGCGCCAGAACGCCGGCATCGAGCCCGTCCCGTCACACCGGCACCACCGAACCTGGCACCGCCGCCGCGACCCCAGTCGCCGTTCGCCGGACGCCACGACCGGCTGAACCTCCTCATCCTCGCGAGGCTCCGTCAGGACCTCGGCCACCGTCTCACGGGCGATCACGAACCGCTCCCACGCGGCCTCCGCCTCCCGCAAGTCGGCCTGGAGAGCCTCCACCCGCTGCCGGGCGACCCGCTCACGTTCCTCCAGCAGCCCCATCACCGACGGCACCCTGACACCTCCTCCGAAGAGACGACACGACACGACGCCCCATACGGCTCGGCCGAGTTCGCGGACGCCTGCCGGCGCCACGGGATCCGGCGAAGCATGGGGAAGGTCGGCTCCAGCTACGACAACGCCGCCGCGGAGAGCTTCTTCGCCTCGCTGAAAAGGGAGTTGATGCACGGATTGCGATGGGCCGACCAGCATCGGGCGAGGCTGGACGTGTTCCGCTGGATCTCCCTACAACCTCCGCCGACGCCACTCCACACTCGGCCACGTCAGCCCGATCCAGTTCGAACAGCAGACAGCGGCGCCCCGTAGGATCACCCTCGCCGCATGAAACTCCGGTGTCCACGTTCCGGGGAAAGGCTCAGTCGACTACGGCAGCGAGAAGATCGGCGCGTGCAACGGCGGCGGACCGGCCCAGTCCGCATGCTCGACCCCGGACAGATCAAGCCGCCAGTGATCGCTCACCGCACCCGACCCGTCCGCCGTCCACTGGCCCTGCGGCCAGTAGGTCCCCGCCACCACCGACGCCAGCAGCGCATGAATGACCCGCGCCCCAACGCCTGCACCACCGCCCCACACCCCGCCAGCAACGCACCCGTCAGTCTCACCGCATCCCCGCCCTGCGCGCCTGGATCGCCGTCGCCACGCCCGCCACCGAGTGGCCGGAATGCCGGCAAGTGGCCAAACTCCTTCGCACGATGTGTAGTTCGACCACGTGTGACCCCCATCCCAACTGGAATCACGTTGATTGTGGGGGCCGATCCATCTACCGTGATCGATGTGGTTGAACATGCTCTGCACCCGCAACAGTCGGCCAATTCCCCGAAGGCCGTCGAGGCGGAGAGGGGCGAGCGGCTCCGCCGGATCTCCCCCGCCCGCACGCTCGAGTTCGGCGAGCACCGTCTCACTTATCTGCCGGACGGTTTCGTCCAGCTGATCCCCCGTGCATGGTTTCCGGAGACCGGCGACGGCGACTGGCAGCGGCATGCCGAACATCTCGACCGGGACGGCTGTCTGACCGCCTCGGTCGGCAGCCTGCTGGTCGAGTTCAAGGGCCGGGCGCTGCTCATCGACACCGGGTACGGGCCGCGCCGCACGGCGCCGGCCGACAGTTACCCCTTTCTCGGTGCCGAGGAAGGGGGACGGCTGCCGGAGAGCCTGACCGTGCACGGCCTGGCTCCCGAGGCTGTCGACACCATCGCGTTCACCCATCTCCACGAGGACCACGTGGGTGGAGCCTTCGCCCCCGCCGAGACAGGGTCAGGACTGCTGTTCGGTTCCGCGCGGTTCGTCACCTCAGCCACCGAGTGGCGCGGTTGGCACGGGGCACCCTCCGCCGCCGCGGCCCGGCACCTGCAGAAGCACGCAATCGGCGCGGCGGACGGCCAGGAGATCTTCCCGGGCGTGACGGCCTGGAACACCCCGGGCCACACCCTCGGTCACACCTCGTACATCATCACGTCCGGCGGGCGGCGGCTCGTCGTCATCGGTGACGCCCTGCACAGTGCCGTGCAGGTGGAACGTCCGCGGTGGCGGGTCCTGGTGGACTCCGCCCGGGACATCTCGGTGGACTCCCGTCTGAAGATCCTGCGGGAGCTCTCCGCGCCGGACACCCTGGGTTTCGGTGGACACTTCGCCGACGTGCTGTTCGGCCGCGTCGTCACGGACGGTTCGCAGCGTCGCTGGGAGGCGCTCGACGTGGCGAGGTGACATTGTCGAGCGTCGCGCGCACGGCCCAACACGCCCCCCTCCGGGGCCGGTTGACCTCCGATGCGGTACATACCCAATCCTTAACATCCAGTTGGCAGGCAGCAGCGTTGTTGCGCTTAGGATCGAACAGGACCGCTCGGTCGTGGTCGGCGTAGGCTGGCGCGAAGAGCTGATCGTGAACGAATGGGGGGAATTTCTTGTTAGCCACACCATCCGCTTCCGAAGCCTGCGGACTCCAGCAGGTCGTCGACTCGGCCATCGCGTCCTACGCGGAGGCGCTCCGCGCCGCGAACAGTCTCCTCGTCCTGGACGAGACCGTGTGGGCGGAGTGCGAGCAGCAGGCCCGCGAGATCCTGGCCGACTGCGTCAGAGCCATCCATGGACCGTGCGACGAGCTGCCCGCGCAGTTGGACGCGGAGTTCCTCTCCCTGGAGCTCGGTGCCCGACGCGCACTCCAGCACATCCCCGCGATGGAGTCGCTGCGGGCCGCGCAAATCCTCACCGGCGTCGTCCTTGACGCCCTGCCGGCCCTGATGGCCGACCTTCCCCACGACGTGCTGCTCGTTCGGATGCAGCGCGCGGTGAAGACCCTGCACCAGAGCATCGGCAGCCGGGTGCGAGCGGCCCTGATTGGCTACGACGCCTTCCAGCCCTGCGGGGTCGACCCGATCAGCTCCGCCGAACGCGCCCGGCTGGCACGGGAGCTCCACGACCGGATCGGCGGCAGCCTCGCCCTGGCCATGCGCTCCCTCGAACTCCACGAGCTCGAGGCGGGCAGCTCCCGACCCGGACTCGCCCGGGTCGAGGAGGTCAAAGCCGCGCTCCAGGACACCTTCGGGTTCGTCCGGGAACTGGTGAACGGCCTGCGCGCGCCGCGCAGCCGCACCAACTTCCACACCCGGCTGCTGGATTACATCGAACTGTCCCGACCGGCCGGGACGACGGTCGACATCCAGGTCGAGGGCAGTACCGCGCAGCTGACCCCGCTCCACCACGACGAGATCTTCCTGGTCATCCGGGAATGTCTGCGCAACGCCTACCGGCACTCGGCCGCCACCGACATCCGGGTGGAGGCGAGCTTCGGCACCGACGTGCTCCGCGTCCGCGTCACCGACAACGGCAAGGGCGTCGACGTCTCCACCGCACAGTTCCGGCACGGCAACGGCATGATCTCCATGCGCGAGCGGATCACCGCCATGGGCGGCATTCTGTCGGTCACCAACCTTGGCGGAAAGGGCACCCTGATCCGGTTCTTCATACCCGTCCCGGACGCCAACAACTCGGGCACAGAGTGATTATGAGTGACACTCAGATCCGCTTGCTCGTAGCCGACGACCATGTCCTGCTCCGGACGGCGCTGTGCAACCTGCTGGCCTGGGAACCCGACATCACGATCGTGGGCGAGGCGGGGGACGGTCCGATGACCGTCCGTCAGGCAGTCGAGCTCCGGCCCGACGTCATCCTGCTCGACCTCGAAATGCCCGGCCCGGGACCGTTGGAGACCGTCCGGCAGCTGACGGCGGCCGTCCCTGGCACCCGGGTCGTCGTCCTGACCATGCACGACGACGACGAGATGGTGCACGCTCTGCTCGCCGAGGGTGCCCTGGGCTACCTGCACAAGTCGGCCACCCGGGAGGTGCTGGTCGCCGCGGTGCGCAGCGCCGTCGCCGGGGGCACCACGCTGTTCACCCCGCAGCGGCCCACCGCTCGGCCACCGCGCCCGGTCGAGCGGCCCGAGGTCCAGAACGTGCTCACCTCGCGCGAGTTGGAAGTACTCGAGTGTGTGGCCGAGGCCATGAGTAACCGGAAGATCGGGCGGCAGCTCGGCATCACCGAGGGCACCGTCAAGCGGCACCTGCGGAACATCTTCGCCAAGCTGGAGGCCACCACCCGGCTCGACGCGGTGAACAAGGCCCTGTCCGCGCGACTGATCGGTCGGTGAGCAGCGGATCGGGATCACCCCCCGGCGAGTAGACCGGCGGCCAAGCCCGCGTTCGCCGCGTACTGAGTGACCATGAACGCTCGGTACGGGCCGCGGGCCTGGTTCGCGTCCGGCTGCAGGCAGCGCGCCGCGACCCAGCCGGCTCCCAGGGCCAGCGGGAGCGCCCCCGCCAGCAGCACGAGCTCGGCGCACAGGCCCAGCAGCAGTCCGGCCGTTCCCAGGACGACGGCCGAGACCGCGGCGAACAGTCGGGCCGTCCGCTCGCTGTACACCACGGCGATGGTGCGCCGGCCCCCCGCCCGGTCGCCGGCGATGTCGCCGAGGTCCTTGGTGACGGCGCCCACGAAGCCCATCCACAGGGCCAGCAGGCCGCAGAACACCAGGGCGCCGATGGGGATCTCGCCGGCGGCGGAGACCGCGCCCGCCAGGTAGCTGGAGAGTCCCGTCGTGATCACCGCGACGGCGCTGGTCGCCGTCCGCCGTTTCGCGGCCAGCGGCCGCACCGAGTAGGCGTAGCCCAGGAAGAGCGTGAGAGCGACGAGCCAGAACTCCCCTGGTACGAAAGCCGACAAGAGCAGGGCAACGCCGGAGAGCAGCCCCACCACGCCGACCGCCACCCGGACCGGCAGGGCGCCCCGGGCGATCGGGCGTCGAGACCCGTTCACCCGGTCCTCGGCGATGTCCATCACGCCGTTCAGCAGGTAGGCGGCGGTGACCGCGCAGGTCATCGCCACCCCACCGAGCACCACGCCGGGCCCTGACCAGTTGTCGGTGCCGGACGTCACACACACGGCCCCGACCAGGAACCGCATCAGGAAGACGACCTGCACCACCGGCCGGGACTCGGCGAGGCAGTAGCGGGCCGCCGAGAGGGGGGACGGGACCGGAGGCGGGTCGGTGAGCGGGCCGGCAGTCATGGCGAAGCTCCAGGACGCGGCCGGGTCAGGGCCCTGGTTCGAGCCCTCCCTCGCACCTCGCGCTCGGGACTGCAGGTCCTGGGTTGTCTGGTTCATCAGGAGGCCTGCACCGTCCAGGTGTCCTTGCCGGTCAGCAGGGCGCCCAGGTCGCCCTGGCCCTGCCGCTGCACGGCCTGGTCGAGCTGATTGCTCATCAGATCGTCGTAGACCGGGCGTTCGACCGAGCGGAGCACGCCGATCGGAGTGTGGTGCAGGGTGTCGGTGTCGGCGATCCGGGACAGCGCGAAGGCGAGCGCCGGGTTGGCGTGGTGGGCGTCGTGCACCAGCACGTCCGCCTGGTTCGCCTCAGTGAGCGGCGCGACGTACAGCTCGCCGGCCGCGTCCCGGAAGACGCCCCGGCCGGCGAAGGTGACCGGCTGCCCGTGCTCCAGCCGGATCAGTGCCTCGTCCCTAGTTCCCGGGTCCTTCAGCACCTCGAAGGCGTTGTCGTTGAAGATGTTGCAGTTCTGGTAGATCTCCACCAGCGCGGTGCCCTGGTGCTCGGCGGCGGCCCGGAGCACCGACTGCAGGTGCTGGCGGTCCGAGTCGATGGTGCGGGCGACGAAGGTGGCCTCGGCCCCGATCGCCAGCGAGAGCGGGTTGAACGGGTGGTCGAGCGAGCCCATCGGGGTGGACTTGGTGATCTTCCCGACCTCGCTGGTAGGCGAGTACTGCCCCTTGGTCAGACCGTAGATCCGGTTGTTGAACAGCAGGATCTTCAGGTTGACGTTCCGTCGCAGCGCGTGGATCAGGTGGTTGCCGCCGATCGACAGCGCGTCGCCGTCGCCCGTCACCACCCAGACCGAAAGGTCCCGCCTGGAGGCGGCCAGTCCGGTGGCGATCGCCGGGGCGCGTCCGTGGATCGAGTGCATCCCGTAGGTGTTCATGTAGTACGGGAAGCGGGAGGAGCAGCCGATCCCCGAGACGAACACGGTGTTCTCCCGACGGATGCCCAGCTCGGGCATGAAGGCCTGGACGGCGGCGAGGATCGCGTAGTCCCCGCAGCCCGGGCACCAGCGCACCTCCTGGTCGGTCTTGAACTCCTTGGCGGTCTGCAGCGCCTCGGCATTGGGGACCAGTCGAAGGCTCTCCATCACTTCTCCTCCAGAGCGCCGATGGCGGCGGACAGCACGTCGGCCAGCTGGGCCGCCTTGAACGGCAGCCCGCGCACCTGGTTGTAGGACTCGGCGTCCACCAGGTACCTGGCGCGCAGCAGCAGGGCGAGCTGGCCGAGGTTCATCTCCGGCACGATCACCTTGTCGTACGCCTCGAGAATCGAACCCAGGTTGGCCGGGAAGGGGTTGAGGTGGCGCAGGTGGGTCTGGGCGACCTCGCCGCCGTCCGCCCGGAACCGCCGGACGGCCGCGGTGATCGGCCCGTAGGTCGAGCCCCAGCCGAGCACCAGCACCCGGGCGCTGCCGGTCGGGTCGTCCACCGTCAGGTCGGGGACGTCGATCCCGTCGATCTTGGCCTGCCGGGTGCGGACCATGAAGTCGTGGTTGGCCGGGTCGTAGGAGATGTTCCCGGTACCGTCCTGCTTCTCGATCCCGCCGATCCGGTGCTCCAGGCCCGCCGTGCCGGGCACCGCCCAGGGGCGGGCCAGCGTCGCCGGGTCGCGCTGGTACGGCCAGAACTCGCCGTCGTGGTTCGGTCCGGTGGCGAAGTCCGGTTCGATCAGCGGGAGTTCGTCCACCGCCGGGATCCGCCAGGGCTCCGAGCCGTTGGCCAGGTAGCCGTCCGAGAGCAGGAAGACCGGGGTGCGGTAGGTGACCGCGATCCGGGCCGCCTCCAGCGCGGCGGCGAAGCAGTCAGCCGGGGTGGCCGGGGCCACGATCGGCACCGGCGCCTCGCCGTTGCGCCCGAACATCGCCTGCAGCAGGTCCGCCTGCTCGGTCTTGGTCGGCAGCCCGGTGGACGGGCCGCCGCGCTGGACGTCGACCACCAGCAGCGGGAGTTCGAGCGAGACGGCCAGGCCGATGGTCTCCGACTTCAGCGCCACGCCGGGGCCCGAGGTAGTGGTGACGCCCAGCGCCCCGCCGAAGGCGGCACCGAGCGCGGCACCGATCCCGGCGATCTCGTCCTCCGCCTGGAAGGTGCGGACGTCGAAGTTCTTGTGCCGGGACAGCTCGTGCAGGATGTCCGAGGCCGGGGTGATCGGGTACGAGCCGAGGAAGACCGGCAGGCCGGAGCACTGCCCGGCCGCGATCAGGCCGTAGGAGAGCGCGAGGTTGCCGGAGATGTTGCGGTAGGTGCCCTCCGGCAGCCGCGCCGGGGCCACCTCGTAGGAGACCGCGAAGTCCTCGGTGGTCTCACCGAAGTTCCAACCCGCCCTGAACGCCGTGATATTGGCCTCGGCGATGTCCGGCTTCCTGGCGAACTTCTGCAGCAGGAACGCCTCGGTGCCGTGGGTGGGCCGGTGGTACATCCAGGACAGCAGCCCGAGCGCGAATATGTTCTTCGCCCGCTCGGCGTCCTTGCGGGCCAGGCCGGAGTCCTTCAGCGCCTCCAGCGTGAGCGAGGTCAGCGGCACCCGGTGCACGTGGTACGCCTCCAGCGAGCCGTCACCCAGCGGGTCGGCGGCGTACCCGACCTTCGCCAGTGCCCGCTTGGTGAACTCGTCGGTGTTGGCGATGATTTCGGCCCCGCGCGGCAGGTCGGCCAGGTTGGCCCTGAGCGCCGCCGGGTTCATCGCGACCAGCACGTTCGGCGCGTCGCCGGGGGTGAGGATGTCGTGGTCGGCGAAGTGCAGCTGGAACGACGACACACCCGGCAGCGTGCCCGCGGGGGCCCGGATCTCGGCCGGGAAGTTCGGCAGCGTGGAGAGGTCGTTGCCGAAGGAGGCCGTCTCCGAGGTGAAGCGGTCACCGGTGAGCTGCATGCCGTCGCCGGAGTCGCCGGCGAACCGGATGATCACCCGGTCCAGCCGCCGGATCGGCTTGGATCCGCTCGCGGTGGAGACCAGGTCCTGCTGCTCGATGCCGGTCACGGGTGTTCTCCCTACGTTGCGGATCAGGTCGGACAGGTCCGACGGATGCCCTGGCCGACTGTGGGTCCGGTCGGGGGGCGCCCCGGGGGTGGGGGCCGCCCCCCCCGGGAGGGGCCGCGGTTGCCGCTCCGGAGCGGAGCGGCCGCGTGGTCAGTTGGCGGACGCCGCGTCGGTCTTGCGGCCGCTCAGGAGCGCGACGATGAGCACGAGCAGCGCCAGGCAGATGCCGCCGAGCACCCACAGGACGGTGTGGAAGGCGCCGTCGTACGCGGTGACCAGGAGGTCGGTGAAGCTGCCGCGCTGCGCCTCGGCGACGGCCTCGGCAGGGCCGGAGACATTGCCGCTGGCGACGGTGCCGGCGATGGTCGCCGGGTCACCGACACCGGCGTATCCGGCGATGCCGTCCTGGGCCTTGTTGGTGATGACGGTGGCGAGCAGCGAGCCGTAGATCGCAACCGCGATGGCCTCGCTGCCGAGGCGCATGGTGTTGAGGAAGCCGGCGGCCATACCCGCGCGCTCCGGAGCGACGAGCTCCAGGGCCTGGCCGTCGACGAGGCCCGCCGCGAGGGCGTAGCCGGCGCCGATGATGAGCATCGGCAGGGCGACCAGCGCGAGGTTGACGTCGGGCTTGAAGAGTTCGAGGCCGCCGACGCCGATCACCAGGAAGACCAGGCTCAGGTAGATGATGCCCATCGCGGAGGTGCCCTTGGCGACGAGCTTGGCGGCGAGGAGCGGGAAGACCAGCATCGGAACGGTGAGCAGCAACATGATCAAACCGGCCGTGCCGCTGGAGTAACCGCCGGTGGCGGTCAGGTAGCTGGGCAGGTAGGTCAGCATGGTGACGAAGCCGAAGGAGCCGGCCACCGGCACCAGGCAGAGCGCCAGGAAGCGGCGGTTGGCGACGATGCTCAGGTCGAGCATCGGGTGCTCCTTGCGCTTCTCCACGGCGGCGAAGACGGCGAGGGCGACGATCGTGCCGGCGAACAGGCCGAGCACACCCGGGCTGGCCCAGCCCCACTGGGAGCCCTGGGCGATGCCGGTGGTGAGCAGCAGCATGGCAAGGATGAACAGGGCGGAGCCGACCACGTCGACGCGCGCGCCCTCGGTGCGGGTCTCCTTGACGGCGCGGCTCATCGTCGGAACGCTGAGCAGGACGAGGCCCAGCACGATCACGTGGACGGCGAACACCCAGCGCCAGCCGGCGCTCTCGATCAGCACGCCGGACAGGGACGGGCCGAAGGAGACGCCGATACCGGCGACGGTGCCGAAGAGGGCGAACGCCCTGCCGCGGGCGGGGCCTTCGAAGACGGTGGACAGCAGCGCCGCACCGCAGGCGAAGATCGCGGCGCCACCGATGCCGGCGAGGGCGCGGGCGATGTCCAGCAGGATCACGTTCACGGCGAACACACTGATCAACGAGGCGACCGCGTAGATCGTGGCGCCGACGGCGAAGGCACGGACGCGGCCGATGATGTCGGCGATGGACCCCCAGGCGAGGGTGAAGCAGGCGAACGCCACGTTGAAGGCGTTGACGACCCACTGCAGGGGTACCAGATTGGCGTCCAGGTCGGAGCCGATGTACGGCAGCGCCACACCGGTCCCGGAGATGGACGTGGGGACGACGAAGATGGCCAGCAGGACGGCGACCAGGATCAGCGTCTGCCGCTGGGGACCTGACGTCTGGGGTCCGTCCTCTTCCCCGACAACGGGGGATTCGGTCTGTGCAGCCATGGTTGGGAAAGCTCCCGTTCCGGAGGGCTCCGAACCTTAGGTTCGGTTCTTGTCGAACCTAAGGTTGACATGGCGGATAGGTACTATGCAAGTGCAACCTGGTCTGGCCACGGCATGGCCAACGAGCAACAAGGAGACGGAGAGATGGTTGACGCGGAAGGCCACCCCAGCCGGGACGAGATGGAGCTGCCCGTGATCCTGAACGCCTTGTCAGACCCCTTGCGGTACAAGGTGATCCAGGACTTCGCGGCCCTGCCGGACGGCACCGAACGGACCTGCCTGTCCTTCGGGTTCGGGGTGTCCAAATCCACCCTCAGCCACCACTTCCGGGTCCTGCGCGAGTCCGGGCTGGTCCAGCAGATCAACCGGGGCAACAGCAGGAAGGCGCACCTGCGCCGGGAGGACCTCGAGGCGCGCTTCCCCGGGCTGCTCGACCTGATCAGCCAAAACCCCTCGGCCACGCCGGAAACGGCGCAGGCCGACGCGGACGCCGAAGCACCATAGCAGTCAGGATCAGGCCGTCCCGGGCGAGCCACCGGCCCATGAGCGGGGTCGAGCGGGAGCCGTACCTTCCGGGCCCGGGCAATCTGACCCGGGCCCGGAAGGTACCGGCCGGCGGGTCCACCGTGATCAGCGCGTCCTCGAAGCCCAGCGGCCCGACCATCGGGAAGCAGGCCTTGTAGACGGACTCCTTCGCGCTGAACAGCAGCCGGTCCCAGCTCACGTCGGGACTTCGGACGAGCAGCGCCTCGACCCACACGCGCTCAGCGGCGAGCGAGACCCAGCGGCAGCATGTCCTCGGTGCGCAGCCGTTGGTTCGGCTCCGCGTCGACGCCGATCGCCAGGATGCTGCGCGAGGGGGCGACCACCGCGGCATGGTAGCCACGGGTGTGGGTCATGCTGCCGATGAGCCCGCGCGGCCAGACCGGCTCGCCGGACGGGCCGCGCAGCACGGGGGCGGGTGGTAGGCCGAGCCGGACCATCCCTGCCGGGCGCAGTCGCGGATTGTCGTGAACCGGGCTCGCCGGCCGGTGGCCGTGGGCGCGGCCCACTGCTCCTCCTCCGGAAAGAGGGCCGTGTCCTGCACGGTGTCGAACGAGTCGGCGCCGACGGCCGGCTCCGACGGCAGCTCCTCGATCATGCGTGTCCCGTCCTTCCTGCACTGGAGGTCATGCGACCCCTCGGAGGATCTCGCCGCGGAGCCGCTGGACGTCTCCGGACGGCTCCACGCCGAGTTCGCGGTTGAGCAGGGTGCGCAGCGACTGGTAGGCCCCCAGCGCCTCGGCCCGCCGGCCCGCACCGTGCAGGGCCCGGATCAGCTGAGCGTGCCGCCACTCGTTGAACGGCTGGGCCGCGACCAGCACCCGCAGTTCGTCGACGACGTCCCGGTGGCGCCCGCGTTCGAGGTCCGTCGCCAGCCGATGCTCGATCGCCCGGTCGCGCAGGCCGCCGAGTTCGGCGGCGAGTTGCTCGATCACGGCGCCGTGCCGCACGTCGGCGAGCACCGGGCCGCGCCACAGCGCGAGCGCCCGGCCGAAGAGGTCGGCGGCCGCGTCCAGCTGGCCGGCGTCCAGCAGATCCTGCCCGCGGGCGAAGAGCAGCCGGAACACCCTGGCGTCCACGCTTTCCTCGGGAATCTCCAGCCGGTAGCCGTACGGCTGGCTGACGATGTGCGGCTTGCATTCCGCCGTGGCCGGGAGGGCGGAGAACCATCTCCGCAGGTGGTAAATGTGCGTCCGGACGGTCATGACGGCGGTGGCGGGCTGATTCTCCCCCCACAGTTCATGAGCCAGAACGTCAATGTTCACGTCCTCGTTCGCATGGAGGGCCAGCAGGGCGAGAACCTTCCGCAGCTTCGGCCCGCGGAGTGCGAAGACCTGGCCGGCGAACCGGAATCCGAGTGTTCCCAGAACATCAACACGCATGACATCCGACATGTCTCCCCCGTGATTCCCGCGCATGGTCGGGATCTCGCCCGGCCCGCAACCGGTGTTCAGAAAATGTCCGTCCGCGAACCGCGGGACTCGATGGATCTGCTCCTCAGGTGTCGCTCCGGTTACGTCCAAAGGAACATGTCCGGGTGACCCGCCCGGGCCCCGCCTGCCGGCGGACGGGGCCCGGGGCGGCTATCCGGGAGGCGTGTGCCCCGGCCGGCACCGTGCGGTCACCAGCGCACCGGCATCGCGGTCGGACGGCGCAGCACCGCTCCCTCGTCCCAGATCAGGTCGGCCGGGTTGCCGTCCGGCTTCAGGGACGGGAAGTCGCGGACCAGCCGGCCGAGGATCTCGGTGATCTCCAGGCGGGCCAGCGCCGCGCCGAGGCAGTGGTGCATGCCGTAGCCGAACTGGAGGTGGCGCCTGCCCTTCCGGTCCGGGTCGATGACCAGCGGGTTCTCGTACACCTCGGGGTCGCGGTTGGCCAGGAAGGCGTCCGCGTACACGATGTCGCCGACCTGGATGGTGCCCTCGGAGGTCACCACCTCCCGGTGGGCGACCCGCGGGAAGGTGGATATCCGGCCCAGCGGAACCAGCCGAATGATCTCCTCGACCAGCTGCGGCACGATCTCCGGGTCGGCGACGGCACGCTGCCACAGGCTCGGGGCGTTGAGCAGCACGTGGGCGGCCTTGGCCAGCACCGACAGGACGTTCTGGTCCACCGACACCACGGCGGTGAAGATGATGCCGACCAGCTCCCTGTCCTCCAGCGGCGGCTCGGTCTCGTCGCGGCCCTGGATGAACTTCTCGATCAGGCCGCCCGGGACGTACGGGCGCTTGCCGGCGACCATGTCGGCGACGTAGTTGTACGCGGTGAAGAAGTCCTCCACCAGCTGCGGTACGTCGTCGTGCAGGGCCATCTGGATGGTTCGGGAGTGCGGGCGGAAGTACGGTACGTCCTCCACCGGGATGCCGAGGAAGCGGCAGGTCAGATCGATCGGCACCCGGTCCAGGACGGCGGCGTACAGGTCGGGCCGTTCCTGGGCGCGCAGCTCGGCGAAGCTGCGGGTGATCGCCTCGTCCAGGTACGGGCGCAGCTTGGCGACCGCGTTGGCGCTGTAGTCCGCAGTGACGAACCGGCGCAGCCGGGAGTGGTCCTGGCCGTCCAGGTTGATCAGCATCTCGGGCGGCAGGGTGGTGGGGAAGAAGGTCGGGCCGCCGTCGACGTTGGTCTCGGTCCGGCCGTAGGTCGGGTCGGTCAGTGCCTTGTGCACGTCCGCGTAGCGGGTCAGGTGCACCGCGGTGTGGCCGCTGGGCAGCGCGATCTGCGGCAGACCGCCGGCCGAGCGCTCGGCGACCGGCGTGTACAGCGGGGTCGGGTCCAGACCTGGGATGTCCGTGACCGAGACGGACGTGTCGAACGAGATGCTCATGCGGGTGGCTCCTTCAGGAAGTCCGGCCGGGCCGGGATCAGAGCAGGTCGGTGAGACCGGCCTGGCCGGTCGCGGCGCGCAGGTCGGCGAGGGCCTGCTCGTCGGTCCGGAAGAGCACCGTCTGCCAGCCCTGGGCGCGGGCGGCGGCGAGGTTCTCCTCGACGTCGTCGATGAGCAGGCACTCGGCGGCGGGCACGCCGGCGAGCTTGGAGGCGATGTCGAAGATCTCCGGGTCGGGCTTGCGGTGACCGATCTCGGAGGAGTCGATGAGGACGTCGACCTCGCCGACCGGGGCGATGATCGCCTTCCAGTACGGGCCCCACTCGGTGACGTTGTTGGACAGGACGCCGGTGCGCACCCCGTTCTCCTGGATGTGGCGGTACGCCCGGACCATCACCGGGTTGGCCTGAACGCCGTCGAACCACTGTCGGCCGAAGGTCTCCAGCTCGGCCCGGGCGAGGTCGATGCCGGGATTCTGCCCGGCCAGCACCCGGGCCAGCCGACGGCCCCACTCGGGCTCGCTGATCACGCCGACCTCGACGGGCGCCATGGTGGGCAGACCCATCTCGTCGGCGACGCCCTTGATCGCGGCCTTGAGCTGACGGGGGGTGATACCGGTCTTGACCTCGTACGCCTCGTAGATGCGCTCCAGCGGCGGGGACAGGACGCCGCCGAAGTCGAACCAGACCATGGACAGCTTGGACATGATGTGCCTTCCGGAAGGGATGGGGAGGGGGTCAGCCGAGGGTGACGGAGACGGATGCCACGGCCTCGCCGCCCTGCTCCGCCCGCATCAGGCAGGAGGTGGCACCGCGGTCCGGGTCCGGCGCGGCGGTGAGCCGCACGGTCTGGTCCAGTTCGGCGAAGCGGTCGAAGGAGCCGTCCAGGCGCAGCACCCGGCCCGCGCCCTCCGCGCCGTCGGCGAGCAGCAGGGCACACTGGCGGGCGGCCTCGCTGAAGATCATGGCCGGGACGTGGTCGTACGGGTGGTCGTACATGCTGCGATTGCGGAAGGTGCGCGGGCTGAGCACGGCGAGGAGCCCGGTCCCCTCCCGGCGGACGTCGTCGAGGACGGCGTTCACCGGGTCGCGGCGGCGCACCGCTCGGGGGTCGACCGGCTCGCCCAGCGGGTCGGCGGGCAGGCCGAAGGCGGTCGGGACCTCGCTGCCGCGCTGCATGTAGCGCAGGCTGTGGTACTGGTCGGTCGCGGTCGAGCGGACGTCCATGGTGAGGTGGCCGAGCGGCCTGCCGTCCAGGGTGAGGTCCATCGCGAACTCCAGCCGGCGCAGCCGACCACCGCGTTGGTGCCGGCCGGTGACGTCGCCGGCGATGGCCAGCTCGCCGGGGCGGGTGCCGCACTCCAGCGCGTCCCGGTCGGAGATCTCCAGGGACCAGGCGGTCACCATGAAGGTGGTGGCGGCCGGGACGCCTTGGTGGAGGTGGGCCGCGGCGGTGACGGACTGCCGGCAGGCCTCCAGCACCAGCAGCACGTCGTGGTGGTCCAGGCGGCCCGGGTGGTCCCGGAAGTACCCGTGGGACAGCGGGAGTTGGGCGGCGGCCTCGAACCGCCGGTCGTCCACCGCCCGCGATCCGGTCAGGAACACCTCGGAGAGGGACCAACGGTGTACCAGACTCCGGGGGACGGTCTGCTCGTACGCCAGCGGGGCCGACGCGTCGCCGTCCTGGTCCGGCGGCGTGAGCAGGGACGTGCTTTCCATGCGTTTCTCCAGATCGGTGCGGTGGACGTGCGTGGACGGCAGCTCAGCGCGGGTCGGGCCGGGCGATCACCGCAGCGCCGATGGACCCGTCGGGTCCGACCGCGGTGAGCACGGCCGCACGCTCCCGCGATGCGCCCGCCCCGGACTGCCAGCGGGCCAGGACGGCCGCCAACTGCAGGGCGACGGACGCCCCGTACGTCTCTCCGAGCAGGGTGTCGATGCGGACCAGCCGGTCCGCCGGGATGGCGCCGAGGGCCTCGCGGAGGGCCCGCCGTTCGACCGCGGACCAGCCCCGCCTGGCCGCCGCCCCCGGTGCGACGGCCACCGGCTCGTCGGCCGGCAGGCCGCTGCGTCGCAGGGCCCGGCGCACGACGGCGGCGAGTCGGCGAGCCACCCGGAGCGGGCCTTCGGTGGCCGGGTCGGCGTAGCCGATCTCGCAGGCCAGCAGCTGTCCCGCAACGCTCCGGCCTTGGTCCGCCGAGCCCGCCCGCTCCAGGACGAAGACCCCGCAGCCCTCGCCGAGGGCCGCCGTCGGGTGCAGCGCGCCGCTCTGCCGCCAGGCCCAGGCGGCTGCCTGGGAGAGCTCCTCGACACCGCCCGCCAGCAGCCGGTCCGCGTGGCCGTTGACCAGCGCGGTGCGGGCGTACCGCAGGGCGTGCAGGGCGGCGAGCGGGCCGCCGGCGACGGTCGCGTTGACGCCGGTGAGGCCGAGCCGGATCGCGGTCCGGCCTGCCGCCGAGTTCATCAGCGTGCCGGGGAAGGCCGACGGGTTGACCAGGTACGGGCGGTGCTGCACGAAGGTGTCGCGGAAGAACGCCTCCTGGGCGCCGGTGCTGCCCACGGTGGTGCCGAGCACGATGCCGGTACGGGCTGCCACCCGCGCGGCGGCGGTCCCGTCCGTGGCGAGCGTGCAGGCCGCCATGACCAGCTGGTCGGTCCGGGACAGCCGGGACAGCCCCTTGCGGCCGAGGACGGCCGCCGGATCGAAGCCCGTCACCGGCCGGACGGCCAGCTCGGGCCAGCCCCCGCCCGGTCCGCCCGTCGCGGCCGGGGGCTGTGGCCGGGTCCGCGCGGCGGCGATCGCATCCGTACCGCAGCCGGCGGCGCTGAACACGCCGTGGCCGAGGATGTCGATCGGCACGGTCCGCGCCCGGTCCTCCCGGTCGGCCTGGCGGGTGGACCCCGCCGGTGCGAGCAAACTGGTTCCGGTCATGTCCCGACCTTCCCTAGCAGGAGGACCGCGTTGTTGCCGCCGAAGGCGAACCCGTGGTTCTGCACGACGCGGGGGGCGGCGGCCCGGGCGGTGCGGGGGACGACGTCCACCTCACCGAGTTCCGGGTCCACCGTGCGCACCGTCGCGCTCGGCGGCAGGAACCCCTCGTGCAGGGCGGCGCAGGACACCAGGGCACCGAAGGCCGCGGCCGCGCCCATGGTGTGTCCCAGCATCGACTTGATGGAGCTGATCGGGGGCAGGACCGGCCCGAACACCTCCCGCACGGCGCGCACCTCGGTGACGTCGTTGGCCCGGGTGCCGGTGCCGTGGGCGCAGATGTAGTCGACGTCCCCGGGCGCGACGCCCGCGTTCGCGTGCGCGATGCGCACGCACTCGGCGATGGTCGCGGCGTTGGGGTTGGTCATGTGCTGGGCGTCGCATGTCATGCCGTAGCCGAGCACCTCGGCGTAGATCCGGGCGCCCCGGCGCAGCGCCTCGTCGAGCGGCTCCAGGACGAGCGCCGCCCCGCCCTCGGCGGTGACGATGCCGTCGCGGTGCTCGTCGAAGGGGCGCGGCACGGTCTCGGCGAGTGCGCCGAGCGCGTGGAAGCCCGCGTGGGTCGCCCGGTTGGAGGCGTCCGCGCCGCCGCAGACGGCGAGGTCGACCTCGCCGGAACGGATCAGGTCGTAGGCGTAGCCGATGGCGTAGTTGCCGGCGGCGCACGCCGTGCCGAAGGTGATCGCCTCGCCGGTGAGACCCAGCTCGGCCGAGACCGCGCCGGCGATGCTCCCCGGCGAGGTACGCCCGACCTGCTCCGGTTCGAGCGATCCGGGCCCGTCGGCCACCCACCGGGCCACCGCGTGCTCGACCGCCTGGGACTCACCGTTGGTCGTCCCGAAGCAGCTGACGCCCTCCTCCAGGAGTTCCTCCGCGGCCTCCAGACCGGCATCGGCGACGGCCATCCGGCCTGCGGCGGCGGCGAACTGACCGCTGCGCCCCCAGCGTTCGGGGGCGGTGCGGTGCAGGTGCTCCGACGGGTCGAAGCCGCGGACCTCGCCGACCAGCGTGTGATCGAAGCCGGTCGGGTCGAACTGCTCGGCCGGTCCGATCCCGGTGCGGCCCTGCCGGATGCCCTCGATCAGTTCCCTGGCCCCGAACCCGAGGCCGCTGACGGCCCCGAGTCCGGTGACGACGACCCGCCGGGGAGCCCTGCTAGGCACCTACGGCCTCCGGCGCGTAGTGCCTGCCTACGAGCTCGTACGCCTCGGGCAGGGTGTCCAGCTCGGACAGGTCGTCCATGGGGATCTTGATGTGCAGGTCGCGCTCGAAGCGCGAGATGATCTCGATCACCAGGAGCGAGTCGGCTTCGAGATCATCGGTGAAGCTCTTTTCGTCGTCGAGATCGGCGAGGTCCGCCTCGAGTATCTCGGCGACGATTTCCCGGATCCTCTCCCGAATCTCTTCCGGAAGTTGATTGGTCATATCTCTTCTCCTCGGCCTGAGTGCCGTTGCAGAATTTCCGTCCCACCGGTTCCCCGACAGTCGGTGCGTGCCCCACCATTCGAATCCAGCAGCTGACGAATGGGCAACCCATCGATAGTTGCAGGCGGCCGTGTGTCGAAGGTGGCATGCTCCGAACCCGCGCATTCCGGCCATCCTGGCCGACGGCCGACGCCGTCTTTTAACCCGCTTCTATCCGCCCGCCGCAGACTCGGTCAGGACGAGTCGGCAGAGCGCACGCCAGAAGGAGGTCGGGGGATGAGGCTGGCGGAACCGGTGGGCATCACGGCCGCGACGCTGTGGCTTCCCGAGGAACGCGACCGCGCCGAGCGCGCGGTCCGGGAGGGTCGGCTGACGCCGCGTCACGCCCGGGACCTCGGCCACGAGGACGTCCCCGCCGCCGTCGAGGAGACGGCGCCCGACATGGCGGTGGCCGCCGCGGGCAGGGCCCTGAGGACGGCCGGCATCGAGCCCAAGGAGTTGGACCTGGTCCTCCACGCGAGCATGTACTACCAGGGGCACGACCTGTGGTCGCCCGCCCACTACATCGCGCACCGGATCGGCGCCGACCGCGCCCTGCCCGTCGGCATCCAGCAGATCTGCAACGGCGGCAGCACCGCCGTCCAGCTCGCCTCGACGTACCTGACCGCGAGCGGCGGCGGGGCCTCGCCCCGACGCGCCCTGGTCACCACCGCCGACCGCTTCACCGCGCCCGGCTTCGACCGCTGGGCCAGCGACTACGGGGTGGCCTACGGCGACGGCGGGACGGCGGTCGTACTCAGCGGCCCCGGCGCGGGGACCGGCCACGGGCTGCTGCTGCGCTCGACGGCCAGCACCGCCGCTTCGGATCTGGAGGCGATGCACCGGGGCGTCGATCCGTTCGCGCCGGTCTCGCGCGGCGTGCGCGACCGGGTCGACATGCGGGTCACCAAGCGCGCCTACCTGCGCGAGCACGGCAACGAGCGGTTCGTCGAGGTCAACCGGCGCAGCATCCGCACGATCACCGCCGACGCCCTGGACGGCGCGGGCATGCACCCGCGCGACCCCCGGCTGCGCTACGCGGTGCTGCCCCGCTTCGGCCGCAAGACCCTGCAGGAGTCCTGGATCGCCGTCCTGGCCGAGGAGACCTCTGCCGAGCCGCTGGACTTCGGCCGCACCACCGGCCACCTCGGCGCGGGCGATGCGGTGGCCGGCCTCGCGGACCTGCTCACGGCGGACCTGCTCGCCCCCGGCGAGGCCGCTCTGGTGTTCAGCGCGGGGGCCGGGTTCACCTGGTCCTGCCTGCTGGTCCAGGCCCCACCGCGCTGACCGCGCCCCTTCCATCGGTGTGCCGCACCGAAGGACCACCCCATGAAAGGCGACCCGCGAACCATGTCACGCTCAGTCTTCATCACCGGAGCCAACCGCGGCATCGGTCTGGCGGTGGCCCACGCGATGGCGGCGAACGGCGACCGGGTCGCGGTCGGCCACCGCGGGGGCGATGTCCCGGAGGGCTTCCTCGGTGTGCGCTGCGAGGTCACCGACCAGACCTCCGTGGACGAGGCGCTGGAGACCGTCGCCCGCGAGCACGGCCCGGTCGAGGTACTGATCGCCAACGCCGGCATCACACGCGACACCCTGCTGCTGCGGATGGACGACAAGACCTTCGACGAGGTGCTGGAGGTCAACCTGCGGGGCGTGTTCCGGACTGTGCGCGCCGCGGCCTCCACCATGCTCACCGAGCGGCGCGGCCGCATCGTGCTGCTCTCCTCCGCGCTCAGCTTCCTCGGCTCCCCCGGCCAGACCAACTACGCGGCCAGCAAGACCGCGCTGCTGGGCTTCGCCCGTTCACTGGCCTGGGAGTTGGGACCGCGCGGAATCACCGTCAACCTGGTGGCCCCGGGCATCATCGAGACCGACATGACCCGGAAGCTGTCCGACCGCCGGATGCGCGACACCATGAGGATGACCCCGCTCGGCCGCCCCGGCACCGACCGCGAAGTGGCCGCCGCCGTGCGCTTCCTGGCCAGCGAGGAGGCCAGTTACATCACCGGCGCGATCCTCCCGGTCGGCGGCGGCATCGGTATGGGCATCTGACGCCACGGCCCCCTTCAGACTCCCGGTCCGGGCACGACCGGGGCGGACACCCGTCCGCCCCGCTGTCGTCGATGCCCCCATCCCGCCCGGACCGGGCCGTCCCACCGGTCGGCTTCCGGAAGCCGGCCGTTCCCCACCCGGAACGAGGGAGCAGGAATCCATGGACCAGCCGCCCGCCGCCACGCCCGGACCGGACGCCGGAACACCGGAGGTCCCCATCGCGGTGATCGGCCTGGCGTGCCGGTTCCCCGGGGCCCCCTCGCCCGAGGCGTACTGGCGGCTGCTGAGCGAGGGCCGCAGCGCCGTCGTCCCGACCCCGCCCGAGCGCTGGGACGCCGAGGCCTGGTACGGCGACGGCGATCTGGACGCCCCCGGCCGGGCCGACGTGCGGCACGGCGGGTTCCTGGACTGGCCCGCCATCACCGACTTCGACGCGGAGTTCTTCGGCATCGGCCCGCGCGAGGCCGCCGCCATGGACCCCCAGCAGCGGCTGATGCTGGAACTCGGGTGGGAGGCGCTGGAGAACGCCCGGCTCGTACCGCGGCGGCTGGCCGACAGCGCGACCGGCGTCTTCGTCGGCGCGATCTGGGACGACTACGCGACCCTGCTGCGCCGCGCCGGCGCCGGCGCGACCACCCGGCACTGGGCGGCGGGGCTGCAGCGCGGCATCATCGCCAACCGGGTTTCCCACGCCCTGGGCCTGACCGGGCCGAGCCTGGTGGTGGACACCGCCCAGTCCTCCTCCCTGGTCGCGGTGCACCTGGCCTGCGAGAGCCTGCGGCGCGGCGAGAGCACCCTCGCCCTGGCCGGCGGGGTGAACCTGGACCTCGCGGTGGAGAACGCGGTCACCGCCGCCAAACTGGGCGGCCTCTCGCCGGACGGCCGCTGCCACACCTTCGACGCACGGGCCAACGGCTACGTCCGCGGCGAGGGCGGGGGCATGGTGGTGCTCCAGCGGCTCGACGACGCGCTCGCGGACGGCTCCCCCGTCCTCTGCGTGATCCGGGGCAGCGCGGTCAACAACGACGGCGGCGGCGCCGGGCTGGCCGCGCCCTCATCGCGGGCCCAGGAGGCCGTGATCCGGCGGGCCTACCGCAGCTCCGGGGTCGACCCGGCCGACGCCCAGTACGTGGAACTGCACGGCACCGGCACCAGGGCGGGCGACCCGGTGGAGGCCGCCGCGCTCGGCGCTGCCGTGGGCCGCGCGCGCCGGGCAGGTGAGGGGCCGCTGCGGGTCGGATCGGTCAAGACCAACATCGGCCACCTCGAAGGCGCGGCCGGCATCGCCGGGTTCATCAAGGTCGTGCTGAGCATCCGGCACCGGCACCTCCCGCCGAGCCTCAACTACCGCTCCCCTCCTGCGGACATCCCGCTGGACGAGCTGAACCTCGCTGTCCACACCGGCCTTTCGCCCTGGCCGCAGCAGGACCGTCAACTGGTCGCCGGGGTGAGCTCCTTCGGGCTCGGCGGCACCAACTGCCATGTGGTGCTGGCCTCGCCGCCCGCCCCACGCCCGGAGCCGGAACGCGAACCGGTCGGCGGCGCCGTCCCGTGGCCGCTGTCCGCCCGCAGCGGCGAGGCGCTGTCGGCCCAGGCCGCGCGCCTCGCCGAGCATCTGACGGATCTTCATGATCTGGACCCGGCGGCTGTCGGCCTCGCCCTGACCACCACCCGGTCGATGTTCGAGCACCGCGCGGTGGTGGTCGGCGCCGACCGCGAGGAGCTGCTCGCCGGCCTCACCGCCCTGGCCGAGAACCGACCGGCCCGCACCACCGTGGTCGCCACCGCCCCGGCCGCGCACGGCCGCACCGTCCTGGTCTTCCCCGGCCAGGGGTCCCAGTGGGTGGCCATGGGGCGGGAGCTGCTGGCGGACAGCGAGGTCTTCGCGGCCCGGGTCGCCGCGTGCGAGAGCGCGCTCCGCGAGTTCGTCGACTGGTCCCTCGCCGCCGTGCTGCGCGGCGAGCCCGGGGCGCCGTCCCTGGACCGGGTCGACGTCGTCCAGCCCGCCCTGTGGGCGGTCATGGTCTCGCTCGCCGAGGTGTGGAAGGCCCACGGCGTGACACCGGACGCGGTGGTCGGCCACTCCCAGGGGGAGATCGCCGCCGCCCACGTCGCCGGCGTGCTGTCGCTGCGGGACGCGGCGAAGATCGTCGCGCTGCGCTCGCAGGCGCTCGCCCGGCTGGCCGGGACCGGCGGCATGCTCTCCGTACCGCTGCCCGTCGCCGAGGTCGCCGAGCGCGCCGCCCCCTGGCACGACCGGGTCTCGGTGGCCGCCGTCAACGGCCCCTCCGCCACCGTGCTCGCGGGTGACACCACCGTCCTCGACCAGCTGCTCGCGGCCTACCAGGCGGAGGACGTCCGGGCGCGGCGGATCGACGTCGACTACGCCTCGCACTCTCCCGGTGTCGAGGCCGTCCGGGACGAACTGCTCGCCGCCCTCGCCGACGTCACCCCGCTGCCGGCCTCGGGCACCGCCTTCTACTCGACCGTCACCGCCGGCCCGGTCGCCGACACCACCACGCTGGACGCCGGCTACTGGTACCGGAACCTGCGCCGAACCGTGCGCTTCGAGGAGACCGTCCAGGCCCTCCTCACCGACGAGCACCGGCTGTTCGTCGAGTCCAGCCCGCACCCCGTGCTGGCCGTCAGCGTCCAGGAGACCGCCGAGCTGTGGACCACCCCGGAGGACCCGGCCGCAGTCGTCGGCACGCTCCGGCGCGAGGACGGCGGCCGGACGAGGCTGCTCACCTCGCTCGCCCAGGCCCAGGTGGCCGGCGCCACCGTGGACTGGACCGGCTTCTTCGGCCAAGCCCGACCGGTCGAGCTGCCCACCTATGCCTTCCGGCGCGCACCGCACTGGCTGCCGACCGCCACCTCCGCCACCCCGGCGCCGCTCTCCGCCCCCGCCGCCGAGGCACCCCGGACCGGGGACCCGCAGTCCCTGGCCGACCGGCTCACCGCGCTCCCGAAATCCGGCCGGGACGCCCTGCTGATCCAGCTCGTCCGCGAGCAGACCGCAGCCGTCCTCGGCCACGATTCCGCCGCCACGGTCGGCGCGGACCGCGCCTTCCAGGAGTCGGGCTTCGACTCCCTCGCCGTCGTCGAGCTGCGCAACCGGCTGAACGCGGCCACCGGGCTGCGGCTGCCGACCACCGCCGTTTTCGCCCACCCCACGCCCCGTGCGCTGGCCGCCCACCTGCTGACCGGGCTGCTCGGCGACTCCCGCCCGGCGGCGCCGGAGGAGCTCGCTGCCGCCCCGGCCCCCGCGTCCGACGACGACCCGGTGGTGATCGTGGGGATGGCCTGCCGTCTCCCGGGGGGTGCGACCGGGCCCGAGGAGCTGTGGCAGCTGGTCGCCGACGGCCGCGACGCCGTCACCTCCTTCCCCGACAACCGGGGCTGGGACCTCGACGCCCTTCACCATCCCGACCCGCGCCGCCCGGGCACCTCCGCCACCCGGCACGGCGGTTTCCTACACGACGCCGACCGCTTCGACCCCGAGTTCTTCGGCATGGCGCCGCGCGAGGCGCTAGCGACCGACCCGCAGCAGCGGCTGCTGCTGGAGGTCACCTGGGAGGCGTTCGAGCGGGCCGGGATCGACCCCGCACCGCTCCGCGGCAGCCGGACCGGAGTCTTCACCGGGCTGATGGCCTCCGACTACGGGCCGCGCCTGCACGAGGGAGGGGAGGGCACCGACGGGTACCTGCTCACCGGCAGCGCGAGCAGCGTAGCCTCCGGCCGGCTGGCGTACGTGTTCGGCCTGGAGGGCCCGGCCGTCAGCATCGACACCGCCTGCTCCTCCTCGCTGGTGGCGCTGCACCTGGCCGCCCAGTCGCTGCGCCAGGGCGAGTGCTCGCTGGCGCTGGTCGGTGGGGTGACGGTCATGTCGACGCCGGGCACCTTCACCGAGTTCAGCCGACAGCGCGGGCTGTCCGAGGACGGGCGCTGCAAGGCCTTCGCCGCTGCGGCCGACGGCACCGGCTGGAGTGAGGGCGTCGGCGTTCTGCTCGTGGAACGGCTCTCGGACGCCCGCGCCAACGGCCACCGGGTCCTGGCGGTGGTACGCGGCTCGGCCGTCAACCAGGACGGCGCCAGCAACGGCCTCACCGCCCCCAACGGCCCCGCCCAGGAACGGGTGATCCGCCAGGCCCTGGCCACCGCCGGCCTGACCGCCGCCGACGTGGACGCCGTCGAGGCACACGGCACCGGCACCCGCCTCGGCGACCCCATCGAGGCCCAGGCACTCCTGGCCACCTACGGACAGAGGAGGGACGAGCCGTTGTGGCTGGGTTCGGTGAAGTCGAACATCGGGCACACGCAAGCCGCCGCCGGGGTCGCCGGGGTGATCAAAATGGTCATGGCGATGCGCCACGGCGTCCTGCCGAAGACCCTGCACGTGGACGCGCCGACGCCGGAGGTGGACTGGTCCTCGGGCGCGGTGGCCCTGCTCACCGAGAACACCCCCTGGCCGGCCGGACCGGAGCCGCGCCGGGCCGCCGTCTCCTCCTTCGGCATCAGCGGCACCAACGCCCACGTGATCCTGGAGGAGCCTGCCGCGCCGCTGGACGACGCCCCGGACACCGCCCCGGACCGCCCGCTGCCGCTGGTGCTGTCCGCGAAGACCCCCGAGGCTCTGCGTGAGCAGGCCCTGCGGTTCGGCCGGCACCTGACGGCCGAACCGCAGGGCCGCCTGGTCGACGTGGCCTACACCCTGGCCGCGACCCGGTCGGCCTTCGAGCACCGCGCGGCGGTTCTGGGTACCGGCCGCACGGAGCTGCTCGCCGGGCTCGCCGCCGTCGCCGCCGGCGCCGAAGGCGTGGTGGCGCCTGCCGAAGGTGCCTCCGGCCTCGCCGCGGCCGCCGCCGAGGACTTCGTCCAGGGACTGGCCGTGGACTGGGCGGTGGCCTTCGCGGGCACCGGCGCCCGGCCGGTCGAGCTGCCCACCTACCCGTTCCACCGGGAGCGGTACTGGCTGGAGCCCACCACGCGTCCGGACACCGACCGCGCCGCCGCCGCCGACGAGACCGAGCGACGCTTCTGGGCGGCAGTGGAGCAGGGCGATGCCGAGGCCGTCGTCGCCGAACTGGGCCTCGGCTCCGAGCCGGACAGCACCGAGGCGCTGTCGGCAGCCCTGCCGGTGCTGTCCCACTGGCACGGTCTCCGACGGGCCGACGCGGCCCTGCACGCCCTGCGCTACCGAGTCCGCTGGCGCCGGGTCGGCCCCGCCGCCGCTGCCGCCCCGGGCGGCAGTTGGCTGGTGGCCGAGGCGGGACCGGCCGGGAGCGGTCCGTGGGCGGAGGCAGCCGTCCGAGCGCTGGCCGCCCGGGGCGCCGAGGTCCGGCGCATCGTCATCGACCCGACGGCCGACCGGGCGCGCGTCCGCAAGCAGCTGAGCGCCGAGCTCGACCAGGTCCGCCCCACCGGGGTGCTGTCCCTGCTGGCCCTGGCCGAGGGACAGTTGCCCGGCCACCCGTCCGTCCCCGCCGGTCTGGCCGCCTCGCTCGCGCTGGCCCAGGCACTCGGCGAGCTGGAGCCGGCGGCCCCCGTCTGGTACGCCACCAGCGGGGCCGTGGCCACCGACGCGCAGGACCGGGTGCGCAACCCGGAGCAGGCCCAGCTCTGGGGCCTGGGGCAGATCATCACGCTCGAGCACCCCGAGCACCGGGGTGGCCTGGTCGACCTGCCCACCGAGGCCGACGACGCCTCCGTCGACCACCTGCTCGGCGTACTGGCCGTCGACGGTGCGGAGGACCAGCTGGCGATCCGGCCACTGGGCGTGTTCACCCGCCGCCTCGAACGGGCCCCCGCCGCGCCGCACACCCGCCGCGACTGGCGTGTCCACGGCACCGCCCTGGTCACCGGCGGCACCGGGGCGCTCGGCGCCCAGGTCGCCCGCTGGCTGGCACGGGCCGGCGCCGAGCACCTGTTGCTGGTCAGCCGACGCGGCGAACAGGCGCCCGGTGCTGAGGAGTTGCGCACCGAACTGACCGCGCTCGGCACCCGTGTCACCCTCGCCGCCTGCGACGCGGCCGACCGCGACGCGCTCGCCGCCGTCCTCACCGCGGTGCCGCCCGCCCTCCCGCTGACCACCGTGGTGCACGCGGCCGGGCAACTCGACGACTCCCTGCTCGACACCC
This sequence comes from Kitasatospora sp. NPDC057015, assembly GCF_042673745.1. Lineage (NCBI taxonomy): Bacteria > Bacillati > Actinomycetota > Actinomycetes > Kitasatosporales > Streptomycetaceae > Kitasatospora > Kitasatospora sp. NPDC057015. The sequence continues at coordinate 18,894 of NZ_JBHUSG010000036.1, read as the reverse complement.
TCACTCCCGCGCAGCTGGACCAGGCGCTGCGGGCCAAGGCCACCGCCGCGCGGAACCTGGACGAGCTGACCCGGGGCGCCGACCTGTCCGCCTTCGTGCTGTTCTCCTCCGTGGCCGCCACCTGGGGCCTGCCCGGCCAGGGCGGCTACGCCCCCGGCAACTCCTACCTCGACGCCTTGGCACAGCAGCGCCGCGCCGAGGGACTCCCGGCCACCTCGATCGCCTGGGGCCCGTGGGCGGGCGCCGGGATGGCCTCCGGTACGGCCGCGGCGGACCAGCTCGGCCGCTTCGGTCTGCGCGGCCTCGCCCCCGAACAGGGCCTCGACGCGCTGGAGCGGGCCCTGGCGGTCGGGGACGACTGCGTCACGGTGGCGCGGGTCGACTGGGACGTCTTCGTCCCCGCCCTGGGCCGACGGCGCCCCTTGTTCGACACCGTCCCCGAGGCCCACCGCGCGGCCTCCGCCGTCCCGGCCACGCGCGGCGAGGACTTGGCCCGGCGGCTGGCCGAGCAGGACCCGGACGGGCGCGAGCACGCGGTGTCGGAGGTCGTACGCGCGGCCGTGGCGGCCGTCCTCGGCTTCGCCTCCGCCGAGCAGGTCCAGGAGCGGCGGGTCTTCTCCGACCTGGGGCTCACTTCGCTGATGGCCTTGGAGCTGCGCACCCGGCTGAACGCCGCTACCGGACTGCGACTGTCCCCCACGTTGGTCTACGACCACCCCACCCCGCGCGCGGTGGCCGAGTCCGTCCTCGCCCGGCTCATCGGCGACGACGAACGGCCGGCCCCGCCGGCCCCCCGGACCGCAGCCGACGAGCCGATCGCCATCGTCGGCATGGCCTGCCGCTACCCCGGCGGCGTGACCTCCCCCGAGGGCCTGTGGGATCTCGTCGTCTCGGGCACCGACGCGATCGGCGAACTGCCCGACGACCGCGGCTGGGACGTCGGGCAGCTGTTCCACCCGGAGCCCGGCCGCCCCGGCACCTCGTACAGCCGCCACGGCGGATTCCTGTACGAAGCGGGCGAGTTCGACGCCGCGTTCTTCGGGATCAGCCCGCGCGAGGCCCTCGCCATGGACCCGCAGCAACGACTCCTCCTGGAGACCAGCTGGGAGGCCGTCGAACGGGCCGGCATCGACCCGACCGCCCTGCGCGGCAGCGACACCGGGGTGTACGTCGGCGCGTCCAACGGCGAGTACGGCCCGCGTCTGGCGGAGCTGGCCGGCGCCGCCGACGGCTATGTGCTGACCGGCAGCGCCGCGAGCGTGGTCTCCGGCCGGGTGGCCTACGCACTGGGTCTGGAGGGCCCGGCCGTCAGCATCGACACCGCCTGCTCCACCTCGCTGGTGGCGATGCACCTGGCCGCCCAGTCGCTGCGCCAGGGCGAGTGCTCGCTGGCGCTGGCCGGCGGGGTGACGGTCATGTCGAGTCCGGGTGTCTTCGTCGAGTTCTCCCGGCAGCGCGGGCTCGCGCCGGACGGAAGGTGCAAGCCCTTCGCGGCCGGTGCGGACGGCACCGGCTGGGGCGAGGGCGTCGGCGTCCTGGTGCTCGAACGGCTCTCGGACGCCCGCGCCAACGGCCACCGGGTCCTGGCGGTGGTACGCGGCTCGGCCGTCAACCAGGACGGCGCCAGCAACGGCCTCACCGCCCCCAACGGCCCTTCACAGGAGCGGGTGATCCGGCAGGCGCTCGCCGCCGCCGGCCTGACCGCCGCCGACGTGGACGCCGTCGAGGCACACGGCACCGGCACCCGCCTAGGCGACCCCATCGAGGCCCAGGCACTCCTGGCCACCTACGGACAGAACCGCCCCGAGAACCGCCCGGTACACCTCGGCTCGGTCAAGTCCAACCTCGGCCACCCACAAGCCGCCGCCGGGGTCGCCGGGGTGATCAAAATGGTCATGGCGATGCGCCACGGCGTCCTGCCGAAGACCCTGCACGTCGACGCGCCGACCCCGCACGTCGACTGGTCCTCGGGCGCGATGGCCCTGCTCACCGAGAACACCCCCTGGCCGGCCGGACCGGACCCGCGCCGGGCCGCCGTCTCCTCCTTCGGCATCAGCGGCACCAACGCCCACGTCGTCCTCGAACAGCCCGAGGAGCAGCCCGGGGCTCTCCCGGCGGCACCCGGCTCCGCCGGCCCCGGGGTCGTCCCGTGGGTCCTGTCCGGGCGGACACCCGGCGCGCTGCGAGCCCGGGCCGAGCAGCTGCTCACCCTGGCGGCCGGCCGGCCCGAACTCGACCCGGCGGCCGTGGCCCGCGCCCTGGCCACCACCCGATCGGCCTTCGAGCACCGCGCGGCGGTGCTGGGTACCGGCCGCGCCGAGCTGCTCGCCGGGCTCGCCGCCGTCGCCGCCGGCGCCGAAGGCGTGGTGGCCTCCGCAGCCGCGGTCCCCGGCCTCGGCGCAGCCGCCGCTGAGGACTTCGCGAGCGGCGCCGAGATGGACTGGCCGGCCCTCCTCGGCCCCGGCGACGGCCCCGGCGTCGAGCTGCCCACCTACCCCTTCCAGCGCAAGCGGTACTGGCTGGACGCCTCCGCCGCACCGCGCGCCGCCGGCCAGCGGCCGGTGGACCACCCGTTGCTGTCCGCCGTCCTGCACCTCGCCGGCACCGACGAGTACGTCCTCACCGGTCGCCTGGACGAGCGGGCGCAGCCCTGGCTCGGGGACCACCAGGTCGCCGGCGCCGTCCTGCTGCCCGGCACCGCCTTCGTCGAACTCGCGCTCTGCGCCGGCGAGCAGACCGGCTGCGCGCTGCTCGACGAGCTGAGCCTGACCGTGCCGCTCCTGCCCCCGTCGACCGGCGGCGTCGCGCTCCAGGTGGCGGTGGGCCCCGCCGACGAGGCGGGCCGTCGGGCCGTCCGGGTCTTCTCGCGCTCCGAGCACGCCGAGCACGCCCTGCCCTGGACGCAGCACGCCGCCGGCCTGCTCGCGCCCCTGCCGGAACGCGCACCTGACGCACCGTCACCGTCCGCCTGGCCGCCGCCCGGCGCCGTCCCCGTCGACACCGCCGACCTGTACGAGCGGCTGGCTCTCCGGGGCTACGGCTACGGCAACGCGTTCCGGAACCTGGACCGGGCCTGGCGCAGCGGCGACGACATCCTCGCCGAGGTCGCCCTCACCGGGGCCGAGCAGGCCGAGGCCGACCGGTACAGGATCCACCCCGCCCTGCTCGACGCGGCCCTGCACGCCATCGGCCTGGCCGCGCACGGCGCCGACGACGCCCCGGCCGTCCTGCCGTTCGCCTGGCAGCGGGTGTCGGCGGGCGGGCGCGGTGCGACCGCCCTGCGGGTCCGGCTCACCACCACGCCGGGCGAGGCTTCGCTCACCACCTACGACGGGGAGGGCCACTGGGTGGCGACCGTCGGATCGGTCGTGCTGCGCCCGGTGCCGGAGGACCTGACAGCCGGCCTGCCCGAGGCCGGGGAGAGCGGGCTCTACCGTCTCGGCTGGCCCGCCGCCCCCGCCCCAACGGCACCCGGGCATGCCGTGCGCCGAGCGGTGCTCGGCGCGGCCGATCTGCTGCCGGGTGAGCCGGTGTTCCGCTGCACCGACCTCACCGCGCTGCGCGCCGCGCTCGACGCCGGTGAGCCGGCGCCGGCCCTGGTGTTCGCCACCGCCCACCCGACCACCGACCCGACCGACGCGTCCGCCCCCGCATCCGCCGCTGACCGAGCGCTGACGACGACGGCCCAGGCGCTGGCCCTGCTCCAGGAGTGGCTCCTTGAGGACCGTCTGGCGTCGGCGCGACTGGTGCTGGTGACCCGGTCCGCCGTGGCCGTGGCCGACGACGAGGCACCAGACCCCGCCGAGGCCGCCGTCTGGGGGCTGCTGCGCTCCGCCCAGACCGAGCATCCCGGCCGCTTCGTCCTCGCCGACCTCGACGACACCCCCGCCTCGGCCCGCGCCCTGGCGGCTGCCGGGGCCGGCGAGGAACCCCAACTTGCCCTGCGCGCAGGCACCGTACAGCTGCCCAGGCTGGTGCGAGCGAAGCTCCCGGAGCGCCCGGCTGCCCGTCCGCTCGACCGGGACGGCACGGTCCTGATCACCGGCGGCACCGGACTGCTCGGCCGGGTCGTCGCCCGGCACCTGGCTGCCGAGCACGGCGTGCGGCACCTCCTGCTGATCAGTCGCAGCGGCGAACAGGCCCCGGATGTCGCGGAGTTGCGGGCCCAGCTGGCCGAGCTGGGCGCCCGGACCACGGTCGCCGCCTGCGACCTCGCCGACCGCGAAGCGCTGGCCGCTGTGCTGGCGGGCATTCCCGCCGAGCACCCGCTGACGGCCGTGGTGCACGCGGCCGGGGTGCTGGACGACGGCGCGGTCGGCTCGCTGACCCCGGAGCGGCTGGCGCACGTCCTGCGACCGAAGGCACATGCTGCCCTCCACCTGGTCGAACTGACGAAGAATCACCGGCTGTCGGCCTTCGTCCTGTTCTCCTCGGCCGCCGGACTGCTCGGTTCGGCCGGCCAGGGAAACTACGCCGCCGCCAACGCCTTCCTGGACGCCCTCGCCGTGCAGCGCCACCGCCTCGGCCTCCCCGCCACCTCGCTGGCCTGGGGGCTCTGGGCGGAGCGCAGCGGGCTGACCGCCGGCCTCGGCGGGACCGACCTGCGCCGCCTCGCGCGGGTCGGCGTGCTGCCGATGACGACCGCGCACGGGCTCGCCCTGCTGGACGCCGCGCTGGCCGGCGACGAGGCCTTCCTCGCGCCGGTGCGCCTCGACCTCTCCGGCCCGGCGGCGGGAGCCGGGGGCACCCCGGTCGCCCCCTTGCTGCGCGCCTTGGTCCGCCCGGCACCGGCCCGCCGTGCGACCCGGGCCGCCGCCCCGGCCCCGGCCCTGTCCGGACGGATCCGGGCCCTCGACGAGACGGAACGCCTGCGCGAGCTGAGCGCGCTGGTACGCGCCGAGGCGGCGGCCGTCCTCGGGCTCGACGCCTTGGACGAGGCACAGGACGCCCGGGCCTTCGCCGAACTGGGCATGGACTCGCTGACCGCGCTCGAACTGCGCAACCGGCTCGGCGCCGCCACCGGGCTCACCCTGCCCGCCGGGCTGGTCTTCGACCGGCCGACCCCTCAGGAGCTGGCCGGCTACCTGGCCGTCCGCCTGCGGCACACCGAGGAGCCCGAGCCGGACCGGCCGCGCTCTGCCGCCACCCCGCCCGCCTCCGCCTCCGACGAGCCGATCGCGATCGTCGCCATGGCCTGCCGCTACCCCGGCGACGCCGACGACCCCGACGCCCTGTGGGCCCTGGTGGCCAACGGCGTCGACGCCGTCGGCGACCTGCCGGACGACCGGGGCTGGGACCTGGAACGACTGTACGACCAGGACCCGGGCACGCCCGGCACGAGTTACGCCCGCCACGGCGCGTTCCTGCGCGGCGCAACCGGCTTCGACGCCGCGTTCTTCGGGATCAACGCGCGCGAGGCCCTCGCCATGGACCCGCAACAACGACTCCTCCTGGAGACCAGCTGGGAGGCCGTCGAACGGGCCGGCATCGACCCCGCCGCCCTGCGCGGCAGCCGAACCGGCGTCTTCGCCGGCGTGATGTACCACGACTACGGCTCCTGGGCACGCCAGGTGCCCGCGGAGGTCGAGGGCTACCTCGGCGCCGGGACGGCGGGCAGCGTGGCATCCGGCCGGGTGGCGTACACGCTGGGTCTGGAGGGCCCGGCGGTCACGGTCGACACCGCCTGCTCCTCCTCGCTGGTGGCACTCCACCTGGCCGCCCAGTCGCTGCGCTCCGGCGAGAGCGACCTCGCGCTGGCCGGCGGCGTGACCGTGATGTCGACGCCCACGCCGTTCATCGAGTTCTCGCGGCAGCGCGGACTGGCCGTCGACGGCAGGTGCAAGCCCTTCGCCGCCGCGGCCGACGGGACCGGCTGGGGCGAGGGCGTCGGGGTCCTGCTGCTCGAACGGCTCTCGGACGCCCGCGCCAACGGCCACCCGGTGCTCGCCCTGGTCCGCGGCAGCGCGGTCAACCAGGACGGCGCCAGCAACGGCCTCACCGCACCCAACGGCCCTTCACAGGAGCGGGTGATCCGGCAGGCGCTCGCCGCCGCCGGCCTGACCGCCACCGACGTGGACGCCGTCGAGGCACACGGCACCGGCACCCGCCTCGGCGACCCGATCGAAGCCGAGGCCGTCCTGGCGGTGTACGGGCAGGACCGCCCGGAGGGCCGGCCGTTGCACCTCGGCTCGGTCAAGTCCAACATCGGCCACACCCAGGCCGCGGCGGGCGTCGCCGGGGTGATCAAGATGGTCATGGCGATGCGCCACGGCGCCCTGCCCAGGACCCTGCACGTCGACGCGCCGACCCCGTACGTCGACTGGTCCTCGGGCGCGGTGGCGCTGCTCACCGAGAGCCTGCCCTGGCCGGCCGGCTCCCGGCCCCGCCGGGCCGGGGTGTCCTCGTTCGGGATCAGCGGCACCAACGCCCACGTCGTCCTCGAGCAGGCCCCGGTGGAACGCCCTGCGGCCCGGACCGCCAGGACGCCGAGCGGCATCGACGGTTCGGCCGTCCCCTGGCTGCTTTCGGGCCGCGACCCCGAGGGCCTGCGCGCCCAGGCCGTCCGGCTGCGCGGGCGCCTCGACCTGCGCCCGGACCTGCGCCCGCTCGATGTCGGCTACTCGCTGGCCACCGGCCGGACGGCCTTCGAGCACCGCGCCGCCCTGGTGGCCGCGAGCCGCCAGGACCTCCTGGAGCAGCTGGACGAACTGATGGCCGACGGCTCGACCACCCACGCACGGGGGCCCGGGCGCGCGACCGGTGGCCGGCTGGCCTTCCTGTTCGCCGGTCAGGGCAGCCAGTGGCTCGGCATGGGCCGCCAACTCCGCTCCCGCCACCCCGTGTTCGCCGCCGCATTCGAACAGGTCTGCGCCGAGCTGGACCGCCTGCTGCCGCGCCCGCTGCGCGAGGCACTCGACGCCGGGCCGGACACCGAGGCGGCCGGGCTGCTCGACCGGACCGAGTACACCCAGCCGGCCCTGTTCGCGGTCGAGGTCGCACTCTTCCGGCTGTTGGAGTCCTGGGGCGTGCGCCCGGACGTGCTGGCCGGCCACTCCGTCGGGGAGCTGGCCGCGGTGCACGTCGCCGGGGTGCTGAGCCTGACCGATGCGGCCGTGCTGGTGACGGCCCGGGCCCGGCTGATGCAGGCCCTGCCGCCCGGCGGAACGATGGTCGCGGTGGCCGCCGCCGAGACGGAGGTCCTGCCGCTGCTGACCGAGGGCGTGGCCCTGGCCGCCGTCAACGGGCCGTCCGCCGTGGTCCTGTCGGGCCGGACGGACGCGGTGCTCGCGGTCGCCGAGCGGCTGCGCGAGCTCGGCCGTCGAACCAACCGGCTGCGGGTCAGCCACGCCTTCCACTCCCCCGCGATGGACCCGATGCTGGACGAACTGCGCGCGGTCGCCGCGACGCTGACCTTCCACCGGCCGGAAATCCCGATCGTCTCCACCGTGACCGGACAGCCGGCGACCGCCGAGGAGCTCGGCTCGCCGGACTACTGGGCGGAGCAGGTCCGCCGGCCCGTCCGGTTCCGTGACGCGGTGGTGCGGATGGCCCAGGACGGTGTACGGACCATGCTCGACCTCGGGCCCGACGGCTCGCTCGCCACCCTCGCCGCCGACCACGCGGGCCCCGCCGCGACCACCGTGGCCGCCCTGCGCCGCGACCGGCCCGAACCGCACGCTCTGGCCGACGCACTCGGCCGGCTGCACGTGGGCGGCACGGCGGTCGACTGGGCAGCGTACTTCGCCGGCTCCGGCGCCAGGCGGATCGACCTCCCGACGTACGCCTTCCAACCGGAGCACTACTGGCTGCCCGTCACCCCCGAGCCGGCCGGCCGGGACCACGCCGGACCGGTTCCGGCGGGAGCCGGGCTCGGCCCGTCCACCCACCCGCTGATCGGCGCCTGGGTCGAACTGCCCGACGGCGACGAGCTGGTGGCCACCGGCCGGCTCTCCCTTGCGACCCACCCCTGGCTGGCCGACCACGGCGTCCGCGACGACGTGGTGCTGCCCGGCAGCGCCTTCGTCGAGCTCGCCCTGGCGGCGGCCGCCCGCCTCGGCGGCGGCCGGCTGGCCGAACTGACCCTGATCGACCCGATGGTGCTGCCCGAACGCGAGCAGGACGGCCTTCAACTGCGGCTCAGGGCCGCCGGGCCCGCCGCCGACGGGCGCCGCCCGCTGTCGGTGTACGCCCGCCCCGACCACGCCGAGCCCGGCACACCGTGGACCCTGCACGCCACCGGCCTGCTCGCCGAAGCCGACACGGCACCCGCCGGACCGGCCCCGGTCAGCTGGCCCCCGCCCGGCGCCGTCCCCGTCCCGGTCGAGGGCCTGTACGAACGACTGGCCGCCACCGGAGTGGCCTACGGCCCGGCGTTCCAGTGCCTGGGCGCGGCCTGGACCCACGACGGGCAGGTGCTGGCCGAGGTGGTCCTGCCCGGTCCGGCCGCCGCCGAGGCCCACCGATTCGGCCTCCACCCCGCCCTGCTCGACGCGGCCCTGCACGCCGCCACGCTGCTCGCCCCGGACACCGCCGCCCTGCCTCGGCTGCCGTTCGCCTGGACCGACGTCACCCTGCACACCCCCGGCGCGGACCGGCTGCGGGTCGCGCTCCGGGTCGACGGCGACACCCTCGCGGTCGACCTCGCGGACGGCACCGGTGCCCCCGTCGCCACCGTAGGCTCCCTGCTGCTACGCCCGCTCGCGCCCGGCCACCCGGCCGACCGGTCACTGTACGAGCTGCGCTGGCGCCCGCTGCCCACCGGCCCGGCGTCCGCCCGGCAGAGCTGGGCTGCGATCGGCCCGGACACGCCCGATGCACCCCCAGGTGCCCCGGCCGTGCGCTACGCCGACCTCGATGCGCTGCTCGCCGACCTCGACCGCGGCCGCCCGGCACCGGACGTCGCCTACCTGCGGGTGACCGCCGGCGCGGCGGGTAGCGGCCTGCCGGAGCGCACCCGGACCGCCCTCGACCGCACCGCCGCCCTGCTGCGTTCCTGGACGGCCGTCCAGCGCCTGGACGCCACCCGGCTGGTGCTGCTGACCCGGCACGCCGTCGCGGCCGGACCCGGTGACGGGACGGTCGATCCGGCGGCCGCGGCGGTGTGGGGCCTGGTGCGGTCCGTCCAGAGCGAGCACCCCGGCCGGATCGTCCTGGTCGACACCGAGCAGGGGCCGTCCGGTGCCGAGGCCCTGTCGGCGGCCGTCGGCCCCGACGAGCCGCAGCTCGCCGTCCGCGCCGCAGCCGTCACGGTGCCCCGGCTGACCGCGGTACCGGCTCGCACCGGGCCGCCCGCCGCACCGGTGTTCGGGCCCGAAGGCACCGTGCTGGTCACCGGTGGCACCGGCGGCCTGGGCGCACTGCTCGCCCGGCATCTGGTCACCGTGCACGGCGTCCGCTCGCTGCTGCTGGTCGGCCGGCGCGGCCCGACCGCGCCCGGAGCCGACCGGCTGGCCGCCGAGCTCGGTCGCCTGGGCGCCCGGGTGCGGATCGCCGCCTGCGACGTGTCCGACCGTGCCGCCCTCGCGCGGCTCCTCGACACGCTGCCGGCCGACCGACCGCTCACCGGCGTGGTGCACTGCGCCGGGGCGCTCGACGACGGCGTACTCGGGTCGCTCACGCCCGAGCGCTTCGACCGGGTGCTGCGTCCCAAGGCCGACGCCGCCTGGCACCTGCACGAGCTGACCAAGGACCGCGAGCTCGCCGCCTTCGTGCTCTTCTCCTCCTTCGCCGGGACGCTCGGCTCCGCCGGGCAGGGCAACTACGCTGCCGCCAACGCCTTCCTGGACGGCCTCGCCGCACACCGCCACAGCCTCGGCCTGCCCGCCACCGCACTCGCCTGGGGCTGGTGGGGCGGCGCAGCGGGCATGGCCGGCGTGCTCGACGACGCCGACCGCGCTCGGATGGCCCGGACGGGAGTCGCCGCCCTGGAACCGGCCGAGGCACTCTCCCTGTTCGACACCGCCGTCGGCCTCGGCACGGCGACGCTCGCTCCGGTCCGACTCGACCCCTCGATCCTGCGGACCCGGGCCGACCAGGGCCTCCTTTCCCCGCTCCTGCACGAGCTGGCCACCGCCCGCATCCGCGCGGTCCACCGCCAGGCAGACACCCGCCCGGCACCCGTCGCGGCGTGGCGGGAGCAGCTGCGGGCCACCGCACCCGAGCAGGTGGAGCACCTGCTGCTCGGGCTGGTGCGCCGGGAGGTGGCCGAGGTCCTCGGCCGGCCCTCGCACCGGACGGTGGAGCCCCACGACCGACTGCTCGACCTGGGCCTCGACTCTCTCACGGCGCTCGAACTGCGCGGCCGGCTGGGCACGTTGTCCGGCCTCGCACTGCCGAGCACGCTGGTCTTCGACCACCCCACCCCGGCGAGCCTGGTCGCCCATCTGCGCGACCGGCTCGACGACGGCCCGGACGCGGCGGCCCCTGCCGACCCCGCCTCCGACCCCGCCGACCCCGCTCTCGCCGACCTCGGCCGGGACGGCCTGCTCGCCTTTATCGACGAGCACCTCCGAAGGCCCTGACCAGGGATCTCGACCGGCCCACGGGCCGGGAACGCCCACCCTGCACCCCTCCCGCCACAAGACAACGAGTGAGGTTCCGATGGCCGACGACGAGAAGGACGAGAAGCTCGTCGACTACCTCCGGTGGATGGCGGGCGACCTGCAGCAGACCCGCCGACGCCTGGACGAGATCGAGGAGGCGGCCCACGAGCCGATCGCCGTGGTGGCGATGAGCTGCCGGTTGCCCGGCGGGGTCCGGTCGCCCGAGGAGCTGTGGCAGCTGGTGGCCGACGGCACCGACGCCGTCTCCGGCTTCCCCGCCGACCGGGGATGGGACCTTGGCACCCTGTACCACCCGGACCCGGACCACGTCGGCACGTCCACCACGCTCCACGGCGGATTCGTCGACGGCTACGCCGACTTCGACCCCGCCTTCTTCGGGATCAACGCCCGCGAGGCGCTGGCCATGGACCCGCAGCAGCGGCTGCTGCTGGAGGTCGCCTGGGAGGCCTTCGAACGGGCCGGCCTGCCCGCCGAGCGGCTGCGTGGCAGCCGGACCGGCGTCTACACCGGGGTGATGTACAACGACTACGGCAGCCGCGTCCGCCACCCCGACGAGCACACCGAGGGGTATCTCGGCACCGGTAGCGCGGGCAGCATCGCCTCCGGCCGGGTCGCGTACACCTTCGGCCTGGAGGGTCCGGCCGTCACCGTCGACACCGCCTGCTCCTCCTCGCTGGTCGCCCTGCACCTCGCGATCCAGGCGCTGCGCCAAGGCGACTGCGACCTCGCCCTGGCAGGCGGGGTGTCGCTGATGGCGACGCCGGCCACCTTCGTCGGCTTCAGCCGCCAGCGCGGGCTGGCGCCGGACGGCCGCTGCAAGGCCTTCGGGGCAGGGGCGGACGGCACCGGCTGGTCCGAGGGCGCCGGCCTCCTGCTGCTCGAACGGCTGTCCGCCGCCCGCGCCAACGGCCACCCGGTGCTCGCCCTGGTCCGCGGCAGCGCGGTCAACCAGGACGGCGCCAGCGGCGCGCTGACCGCACCCAACGGGCCCGCACAGCAGCGGGTCATCCGGCAGGCGCTGGACAACGCCCGGCTGCTGCCCGCCCAGATCGACGCGATCGAGGCGCACGGCACCGGCACCACCCTCGGCGACCCGATCGAGGCTCAGGCACTCCAGTCGGTGTACGGGGCGGGCCGGGAGGCCGACCGCCCGCTCTGGCTCGGCTCGCTCAAGTCCAACCTCGGCCACACCCAGGCCGCCGCGGGCGTCGCCGGGGTGATCAAGACGGTGATGGCGATGCGCCACGGCGTCCTGCCCCGCACCCTGCACGCGGACCGGCCGTCCCCGCACGTGGACTGGCAGAACGGTCGGCTGCACCTGCTCACCGAGGCCCGCCCCTGGCCCAACGCCGGTGAGCCACGTAGGGCGGGCGTCTCCGCCTTCGGCATCAGTGGCACCAACGCGCACGTCCTGCTCGAACAGGCCCCACCGGCCCCCTCCGAGCCCGCGCCCGCCGACGGGGCCTCGTCCGGGCTCGCCCCGCTGTGGCTGCTCTCCGCCAAGAGCGCCGACACCGTGCCCGCGCAGGCCGAACGACTGGCCGCCCACCTGCGGGCGGAGCCCGGGCTCGGCCCCGAAAGCATCGGCTGGTCGCTGGCGCGCACCCGTACCGTCTTCGCCCACCGGGCGGTCGTAGCCGGCCGCAACCGGGCCGAACTCCTCTCCGGACTGGACGCATTGGCGACCGGGACGTCCACGGGCCGGGTCTTCCGGTCGCTCGCCGGCTCCGGCCGGGCCGCCCTGGTCTTCCCCGGTACCGGAAGCCAGTGGGCCGAGATGGCCGTCGAACTGCTCGACTCCTCCGCCGTGTTCGCCCGGCGCCTGGAAGAGTGCGCCGAAGCGCTGCGCCCGCAGGTGGACTGGTCACTCACCGACGTGCTGCGCTGCACGCCCGGTGCGCCGGCCCTGGAGCGCACCGACGTCGTCCAGCCCACGCTGTGGGCCGTGATGGTCTCACTCGCCGCCCTCTGGGAGTCCTGCGGCATCGAGGTGTCCGGGGTGCTGGGTCACTCCCAGGGTGAGATCGCCGCGGCGGCCGTCAGCGGCGCGCTGTCGCTACCGGAGGCCGCCCAGGTGGTGGCGGTGCGTTCCCGGGCTCTGATGTCGCTGGGTGACCTCGGCGGCGGGCTGCTGGCCGTGTCCGCCACGCCCGCCCGCGTCGGCGGGCAACTGGCCGCCTGGGACGGCGCGCTGACCGTCGCTGCGGTCAACGGTCCGCGCTCGGTGGTGGTCGCCGGTCCGGCCCGCGCGCTGGAGGAGCTCCGGGCGCACTGCGAGGCGGACGGCGTCTGGGCCCGCCGCATCGCCGTGGACTACGCCTCGCACTCCGCGCAGGTGGAGGCGCTACGGGATGAACTGACCGCCGCGCTCGCCCCGGTGGCGCCGCGTCCGGCCAGGCTGCCGATGTACTCGCCCACCGTGGGCGGGCTGCTCGAACCGGCCGCCCATGACGCCGAGTTCTGGTACCGGAGCCTGCGGCAACCGGTGGAGTTCGAGCGGACCGCCCGCGCCATGCTGGCGGACGGCTTCGATCTGTTCATCGAGTGCAGCCCGCACCCGGTCCTCACCCAGGCCCTGCAGGAGATCGTCGAGGAGGCCGGCACCGAGACCGTCGTCGTCGGCTCGCTGCACCGCGGCGACGGCACCCTCGACCGGTTCTCGGACGCGGTGGCCGAGGCGGTGGCGGGCGGAGCCCGGCTCGACGCCGACCGCTACTTCGGCCCGGCGCGCCGCGTCGACCTGCCCACCTACGCCTTCCACCGGAGCCGCTACTGGCTGCCCGCCGACGACGTCCCGAAGGCTCCGGCAGCCGCGACCGACGCGGCCGGCCCCCGAGGTCCGGAGGCGGCCTGGCAACTCGCCGTCACCGAGCCGGGCGACCTCGGCACCCTCGCCCCGGTGCCCGCGCCCGAGGCGCACCGCCCGCTCGGGGCGAGCGAGATCCGGGTCGCCGTCCGCGCCACCGGTCTGCACTTCGGGGACGTCCTGGTCGGCCTCGGTCTGGCGCTGCACGGCGAGACCGGCAGCGGACTGGGCGTGGAGGCGGCGGGCGTGGTGCTGGAGGCCGGCGCCGAGGTCACCGGGCTCGCCGTGGGCGACCGGGTGATGGGCCTGTTCCCGAGCGGCGCGGCCGGCCCGGTCGCGGTCACCGACCACCGTCTGGCTTCCGCCCTGCCGGGCCGTTGGACCTTCGAACAGGGTGCCGCCACGCCGCTGGCCCATGTGACCGCCCACCACGCGCTGTACGGGCTCGCCGGACTCCGCGCCGACGAGACGCTGCTGGTGCACGCCGCCGGTGGCGGCACCGGCCTGGCCGCGGTCCACCTGGCCCGTCACCGGGGAGCGACCGTCCTCGCCACCGACCTGCCCGAGCACGAGGCGGCGCTGCGGGCGCTGGGCCTGTCACCGGCGCTGCTCGCCTCCTCGACCACCCCCGGCTTCGCGCCGAAGCTGCTCGACTCCACCGACGGGCGCGGCGCGGACGTCGTCCTGAACTGCCTGGCCGGGGAGTTCACCGACGCCTCGCTGAGGCTGCTGCCACGGGGCGGCCGGTTCGTCGAGACCGGCCGGACGGACCGGCGCGATCCCGGGCAGGTCACCGCCGACCACCCGGGCGTGCGCTACCTGGCGGCCGACCTGGCCGACGCCGGACCGGACCGGATCCAGGCCGTCCTCGCCGAACTGGCCCCACTGTTCGCGGACGGCACGCTGCCCCCGCCCGCCGTCCCGGTCTGGGACATCGGGCAGGCCGCCGAAGCGTTCGAGCACCTGAGCCAGGCCCGGCACGCGGGCCAGGCGGTGCTCTCCCTGCCGTCCTCCCCCGGGCCCGCCCCCGCCCGGACCCGGCAGTCCGACACCCCCGGCAACCGACTCCAGGGCCTCGAACCGGCCGCCCGCCGGGATTTCCTGCTCGACCTGGTCCGTACGGAGGTCGCCACCGTTCTCGGCCATCCGCTGGACCGGGCGGTCGGTACCGACCAGCGCTTCCAGGAGCTCGGCCTCGACTCGCTCACCGCCGTCCGCCTGCGCACCCGGCTGGGCGCGGCAACCGGCCTGCGGCTCACCACGACCCTGGTCTACGACCACCCCACCCCCCGGGCCGTCGTCGACCACGTCCTCGCCCTCCTCACCGGGACGGCGGACGCCGTGGACAGCACCCCGCCGGTCCCGGCCGACGCCTCCGCCGAACCGCTCGCGATCGTCGCCATGGCCTGCCGGTTCCCCGGCGACATCCGCTCCCCGGAGCAGCTCTGGGAGGTCCTGGACACCGGCGCCGATGTCGTCGGCGACTTCCCCACCGACCGCGGCTGGGACTTCGCCCGGCTGTACCACCCCGACTCCGACCGGCCCGGCACCACCTATGCCCGCCAGGGCGGCTTCATCGACACCGTGGCCGACTTCGACGCGGCCTTCTTCGGGATCTCCCCTCGCGAGGCCCTGGCCATGGACCCGCAGCAGCGGCTGCTCCTGGAGACCGCCTGGGAGGCCTTCGAGCGCGGTGGTGTCGACCCCGTCGCGGCGGCCGCCGCCGGCCCGGTGGGCGTCTTCGTCGGCACCAACGGCCAGGACTACCCCCGGGTGCTGGCCACCGGCAAGGACGACCTGGAGGGGTACATCGGGACCGGCAACACCGCCAGCGTGCTGTCCGGTCGCCTGGCGTACTCCTTCGGGTTCAGCGGGCCGGCGGTCACCGTCGACACCGCCTGCTCGTCGTCCCTGGTGGCGCTGCACTGGGCGACCCAGGCACTGCGGCGTGGCGACTGCGAGCTGGCGCTGGTGGGCGGTGCCACCCTGATGACCAGTCCGCTGCTGTTCACCGAGTTCAGCCGGCAGCGGGTGCTCTCCCCCAGCGGCCGGTGCCGTTCCTTCTCCGCCGACGCGGACGGCACCAGCTGGAGCGAGGGCGTCGCTGTCCTCCTGGTGGAGCGGCTGTCCGACGCCCGGCGCAACGGCCACCGGGTACTGGCCGTGGTGCGCGGTTCCGCCGTCAACTCCGACGGCGCCAGCAACGGCCTGACCGCGCCCAACGGCCCCGCCCAGGAACGGGTGATCCGCCGCTCCCTGGCCGATGCCGGACTGACCCCCGACGACGTCGACGCGGTGGAGGCGCACGGCACCGGCACCAAGCTCGGCGACCCGATCGAGGCCCAGGCCCTGCTCGCCACCTACGGCGCGCGGCGCCCAGCCGACCGGCCGCTGTGGCTGGGCTCGCTCAAGTCCAACATCGGCCACAGCCAAGCCGCTTCGGGCCTGGCCGGCATCATCAAGCTGGTCGAGGCGCTGCGACACGAACGGCTGCCGAAGACCCTGCACCTGACCGAGCCGACCCCGCACGTCGACTGGTCGAGCGGGACGGTGCAGCTGCTCGACGAGCCCCGCCCCTGGCCGCGCAGCGGACGCCCCCGGCGCGGCGGTGTGTCCTCGTTCGGGATCAGCGGCACCAACGCCCACGTCATCATCGAGGAGCCCCCGGCCGACGAGCCCGCTGCCCGGCCCGCCGAGCCGGACGACCGGGTCGTCCCCTGGACGCTGTCCGCCAGGAGCCCCGAGGCTCTGCGCGGCCAGGCGCTGCGGCTGGCCGAGCACCTGACGGCGCGCCCGGACACCCGGCCGCTGGACGTGGCCTGGTCCCTCGCCACCACCCGCACCTCCCTGCGGCACCGCGCCGTCGTGCTGGCCGAGGACCACGCGCAGGCGCTGGCCGCGCTCACCGCGCTGCACGAGGGCCGGGACACCGCAGGGGTGGTGCACGGGCAGGCGCACGACGGGCAGCGGACGGCGTTCCTGTTCGCCGGCCAGGGCAGCCAGGCCGTCGGTATGGGACGCGACCTGCACGGTGCGTACCCGGTCTTCGCCGCCGCCTTCGACTCGGCGTGCGCGGCCCTCGACCCGCACCTGGAGCGGCCGCTGCGCGCGGTGGTCCACGCCGAGCCCGGCGACGAGCAGGCCGAGGCCCTGATCGACCGGACGGAATACGCGCAGCCCGCGCTGTTCGCGTTCGAGGTCGCGCTGTTCCGGTTGCTGGAGTCCTGGGGTGCCACCCCGGACCTGCTGGCCGGGCACTCGATCGGGGAGATCGCGGCCGCCCACGTGGCGGGCGTGCTCTCACTCTCCGACGCGGCCGAACTGGTCTGCGCCCGGGGCCGGTTGATGCAGGCGTTGCCGACCGGCGGGGCGATGGCCGCGGTCGAGGCCGACCCGGCCGAACTCGCCGAACTGCTGGCCGGACCGCACGACGGCGCCGTCGGGGTCGCGGCGGTCAACGGCCCCCGGGCGACCGTGCTGTCGGGCGACCGCGGGGCGGTGGCCGAGGTGGTCGACGTGCTGCGCGAGCGCGGCCGCCGGGTGTCCTGGCTGCGGGTCAGCCACGCCTTCCACTCTCCGCTGATGGACCCGATGCTCGCCGCCTTCGAACGGGTCGCGCGGAAGCTGACCTTCCACGCCCCGCGCATCCCGCTGGTCTCCACCCTGACGGGGCGCCCGGTGACCGCCGAGGAGCCGGCCGCTGCCGGCCACTGGGTCCGCCACGCCCGGGACACCGTGCTCTTCCACGACGCTGTACGCAGCCTGGAGGCGGCGGGCGCCACCCTGTTCGTCGAGGTGGGCCCGCAGGGTGCGCTCAGCTCGATGGCCACCGACAGCCTGGCCGGGCGGCGGAGCGTGGTGACAGCGCAGCGCCGGAACCGGCCGCAGGAGGCCGCGCTGCTGCAGGCCGCCGCCGAACTGCACACCCAGGGCGTTCCGGTGGACTGGCGGGTGGTCTTCGCCGGACGCGCCGGGCGCACGGTGGAGCTGCCCACCTACGCCTTCCAGCACAGCCGCTACTGGCCGCAGCGGGCCCTCACCCCCCGGCGCGATCCGCGGGGCGGCGGACACCCCGTGCTCGACGCGGTGGTGCGGCTGGGCGACAGCGACCGTTTCCTCGGCACCGGTCGGCTCTCGGCGGAAACCGCGCCCTGGCTCGCCGAGCACCGGCTCTTCGACACGACGGTCGTGCCCGGCACCCTCTGTGTCGAACTGGCCGCGCAGGTCGCCGAAGCCGTGGGCTGCCCACGGATCGAGGAGCTGACCCTACACGCGCCGATGGTCGTCGGACCGGACGAGGAGGCCGAACTCCAGCTCCTGGCCGAGGAACCGGACACGTCCGGCGGGCGCGCCCTGAGGGTGTACGCACGCCGGTACGACACCACCGGCCCGGCACCGTGGACCCTGCACGCGAGCGGCGTCCTGTCCGCCGACGGAGCGGTGGCGCCCGGCCACGACCTGCGCGCATGGCCGCCGGCGGGCGCCGAGCCGGTCCCGGTGGACGGCCTGTACGAGGCCTTCGCCGGCCAAGGGGTGGCGTACGGCCCGCTGTTCCGGGGCGTCCGCAGGGCCTGGCGCGACGGCGACACGCGCTACGCCGAGGTGGCCCTCCCGGACGGCGTCGACCCGCAGTCCTTCGCCCTGCATCCCGCCCTGTGGGACGCGGCCCAGCACCCGGCCGCGATGGACGGCCTGGGCTCCGGCTCGGGGGCGGCGGTGCCGTTCTCCTGGTCGGGCGTCCGCATCCACACCGCCGGGGCCACCCGGCTGCGGGTGCGGATCGCGCCGGCCGGACCGGACACCGTCACCATGGCGATCGCCGACGGCCGGGGCGACCCGGTGGCCGACGTCGAGCGCCTGACCGCCCGGCGGGCGAACGCGGGCGACCTCCACACCGAGCAGGCCGAAGCCGCAGGGGCGTTGTACCGACTCGACTGGGTGCCGGGGCCCACCGGCCCTTCGGAACCGGCTGTGTTCGACTGGCGCGGGACCGGCACCCCGCCGGTGCCGCTCAGCGGCCGGCCCGCCCCCGGGGAGAGCGCCGTCACCGTCGTCCCGGTCACGGTCGACAGCGCCACGGACCCGGCCGCCGCCCGGGCGGCGGCGGAGCAGGCCCTGGCCTCGGTGCGCTCCTGGCTGGCCGACGACCGTTCGGCCCGGGGGAGGCTGGCCCTGCTCACCCGGAACGCGGTCACCTGCTCCCCGGCGCAGCCGTCCACCGATCCGGCCCAGTCCGCCGTCTGGGGTCTGGTCCGCGCGGCGCAGGCGGAGTACCCCGACCGGATCGTGCTGGCGGATCTCGACGGCGGCGATGCCTCCTGGCATGCCCTGCCGACGGCCCTCGCCACTAGGGAGAGTCAACTGGCGCTTCGGGACGGACAGTTGCTCGTCCCCCGGCTGGCCAGGGCGAACGCCCCGGCCGAGCCCACCATCCTGGATCCGGACGGCACGGTGCTGATCACGGGCGGCACCGGCGACCTCGGCGCACTCCTCGCCCGCCACCTCGTCACCACCCACGGCATCCGC